>CAIMVD010000070.1 GCA_903844815.1 uncultured Bacteroidota bacterium
CATATTTATTTTTTAACTCTTGATATTCAACATCTTTAGCTGGTAGTTCACATGAAGATATAAATAACATCTACGGTTTAGAAGAAGAACTGGATCAGTATTTAAATGTGAATGAAATGCAGCCAATTAATGCTGAAAACAGTTTTATTAATTTCAACAAGATTGAACTGAACAGCCTATATTTTGAATATCATAACAGGGAGAAAAATGAGTCTTTTTCAATAGGCCCGATTGACCTTACAATAAAAAGAGGCGAAGTCCTTTTTATTATTGGTGGAAACGGCTGCGGAAAAACTACTTTATTAAAAGCACTTACAATGCTCTACAAATCACAGTCCGGGAATATTTATATTGATGATAAACTTGTGAACGACAAAAATTATTTGGAATACAGGGAACTTTATTCCGCAATTTTTTATGATTTCCACCTGTTCGCCAAACTTTACGGATTGGAAAATATTGATCCGAAAAGAATCAATGATCTGTTGAAATTAATGCAAATAGATAATAAAACCGAATTTAAGGATGATTCGTTCACAAAACTTAATTTGTCAACCGGGCAAAGAAAACGACTTGCTCTGATTGTTACATTCCTGGAAGACAAGCCTATCTATATCTTTGATGAATGGGCTGCTGATCAGGATCCTCAGTTTAAAAATTATTTTTATGATGTCTTATTGAAAAAACTCAAAACAGAGGGAAAAACAGTTATTGCAGTAAGTCATGATGACCGTTATTTTCATTTAGCTGACAGGGTGATTAAGATGGATTATGGGAAAATTGTATAAACTGATTATGTTATAAATTTAAGGGTATATATTTAAGGCAGGACTAAAAGTGATTTCAAAAATGAGAACAATGCTTAAAAAAACCGTTATGCTTTACAAGGTTCTAAAACAAAGAGTTTTTGATTATTGGGACAATCACACTTTAGGAATATCAATGTCTTTTTTAATCTTCGTATTATTTATCGGTTTATTCTGGAATAAGATATTCATTTCATTGGATTCCGGTCAACAGGGGATCAGATGGGGGAGATTCAGTGGAACTCAGTTAGACGAATATTATGGAGAGGGGCTTCATGTCATCTGGCCGTGGGATAGAATGTATATCTACAATACCCGAATTCAAACTAAAAGCGATTCAATGCACATTCTGACATCCGAGGGACTTGCAATACATGTAGATTTTACTTACAGGTTTTTTGCCATGACCGATTCAATACCTCAAATTCATAAAAAACTAGGGGTTGATTATGCGGAAATAATAGTGGCGCCCGAAGTCGCTTCCGCCTCAATGTCTATTATTGGTAATTATACACCCCAGGAATTATATAAAATATCAACTCTGGTAATTCAATCTACCATAAAATATTATTTAAGCAAACAGCTAATTGATAAAAATATTATTATGGATGACTATCTCATAAGAAGAATAAGCCTTCCGGATATAGTTTCCCGGGCTATTGAAAAGAAAATGGTTGCGGAGCAATTGGATTTTGAATTTGATTACAAACTTAGAGTTGAAGAAAAAGAGAAAAGGAGGAAATCTATTGAAGCTGAAGGTTTAAAATTATTTGAAGATATTTCTCAAATTTCAATCTTAAAATGGAAAGGACTTGAAGTTACTTCAGAATTTGCAAAGTCACCAAATTCTAAAATAATAATAATGGGTACCGGCGAAAAAAGTTTACCCTTATTATTAAATACTGATGAAAAAAAATAAATGTTCTGAAATGAAAAATGTATTTCATATCATCTTTTCCCTTTTTCCAATTCTGTCTCAATTGGCATATAATCAGAGTGCTGCGTTAAAAAAAGTAAATTTCTTAACAGGATGGTTAACCCAGCCTCAATTCGCAGGTTATTCCATGGCAAAAGAAAAGGGAATCTTCGAAAAATACGGTTTAGAAGTTATTGCCAAAAAAAATGATTACAATGATTTCAGAGGAGCAAAATAAAATGACAGGAATAAAGAAAGTTAAGGAAAAAATTCTGGAATTGTTTTTTTATATAATTCTCATTGCATTATGTGTCTTTTTGATATATCTTGGAAACCTGGCCTACACTAGATTATACAAGAAAAGTATAAATACTGAACTTTTTCAAAAACATTTTTATGCCGACATAAAAAATTTAAATCGAGCAATCGAATTCATTCAAAAAATACCGCAGGAATTGGCTTTAATATTGGAATTCCATAGTACAAACGACACTGAAATTAAAATCTTACTCAAATCTGTTTTGTTTAATAATCGGGAGATATTCGGCAGTGCCATTGCATTTGAACCCTTTCAATACAATAAAGATTCACTTTACTATGCCCCATATACCTACAGAAACGGTGTTTCAATTATTCATACAAATTTAAATGATTCTATTTACCATTATTTTTACAAGGATTGGTATCTGGTTCCTAAAACTTTAAATAAACCGACTTGGAGCGAGCCATATTACGACACTGGAGGTGGTAAAATATTAATGTCAACTTATTCAGTTCCATTTTACAAATTCGACGGTTTTGAAGAAGAATTTAATGGTATAGTAACCGTTGACGTTTCCGTTGAAAAATTAACGGAGGCTACTAAACTTATGGGGAAATATTTTAATGGTTATGTTGTGCTAATTTCGGAACATGGTACAATACTTGCTGCACCATTTAAGGATTGGATTTACAACGAAACAATATTTACTCTGGCTTCTGATAAAAACTTACCTTTTCTTCGTGACATTGGAAGGGATTTAATAAATGGAAAATCAGGTATAAAACATATTGATGAATTTGAAACGCAGAAAAATCTGATAGCGTTTTACTCAACAGTTCGAGCTAATAAATGTGGATTAATACTGTTTTTCCCGGAAAGCGAATTATATAAATAGTCGGATGTTATATTTATAAATATATTCACAAAACTAAAAAAGTCTGTTATGGCAGTAAGAAGAACCAAAAATGGGATAATTAAGTAATTCCGGCATTTCAGGATGACCGGCTGAAAATAAGATAAAGCAGAAGAGGTTGTTATAAACCATATGCATTAAAGTATTAATAATCACTAAAGAAAATTCATCATGCTATTAGGTCTTTATATTTTTCTTTGTTTTGTTGTTGGGTTACTTGGCAGAAGAACATATTTAGGTTTCTGGGCTAATTTTATTTTTTCGCTTTTCTTTACACCCATATTTCCGCTTATATACATTCTTATTGCTTTGAAGAATATAGAAAAGTGAATCTTTCCGCGCTAAAACAAAAATCCCCCGGCTTGCGCCGAGGGAGTAATTTGTCGTTGCGGAGAGAGGGGGATTCGAACCCCCGGTACCCTTTTGAGGTACACACGCTTTCCAGGCGTGCCAATTAAACCACTCTTGCATCTCTCCCTGAAATCAGGGGCGCAAAATACGAAATTATTTTTACAAAATGGCCTCTTATGAGATTTCTCCTGCCAGCGATCTGCCCAACGCTTCAACTACCTTATCATTCGACTGATACCTGCCAAGCAGATGCATCAGCTTCGTCACTGAAGCCTCAGAGGTAATGTCCTTTCCGCTTACAACTCCCGCTGCAAGCATCTGCCTGCTTGTCTCATAGAGGCCCATCTCAACACTTCCTCCATGACATTGAGTAACATTCAATATTATGCCACCGTTATCGATAAAATTCTTTAAGTCATCAAGAAACCACTGGTAGGTGGGAGCATTGCCCGAACCAAAAGTCTCAATTATAAGACCCCTGAGCCCTTCAGTCCTGGTAATTGCCTGAACCAGTTTCCTGTTTATGCCGGGGAAAATTTTTAATATGGCAACGTTGTTATCAAACGCTTTTTGTACCGTGAATTTTTTATCAGGTTCCGGATGCCTGATCACTCCCGAGAAATATTTTATGTGCAGACCTACTTCTGCCAGTGGAGGATAATTGGGAGAATAAAATGCATCAAAATGCTCGGCACTCATCTTGGTTGTGCGGTTTCCCCTTACAAGTTTGTTGTCAAAACAAATACATACCTCGGGAACTGATGGCAAACCTTTCTCTTTTGCAGCAGCAATTTCAATGGCTGTTATAAGATTCTCCTTCCCGTCGGTGCGCAGCAGCCCTATCGGCAGCTGGGAGCCGGTGAGGATTACCGGTTTGCCAAGATTCTCAAACATATAGCTTAATGCCGAGGCTGTATATGCCATTGTATCGGTTCCGTGCAGTACTACAAATCCGTCGAATCTTTCATAATTGTCCTCGATAATCTCTGCAATCTTGATCCAAACCTGGGGATCTATATTGGAAGAGTCTTTTACAGGATCAAAAGAAATTGAATGCAGGCTGTAGCCGAATTTCCTGAGTTCGGGAACATGATCGGAAATGTACCTGAAGTCGATGGGTACAAGTGAACCGTTCTCAGGGTCCTGAACCATCCCGATAGTGCCACCGGTGTAGATAATGAGCAATGATATTTCGTATTTTCCCCTCATATTTTATTGTTGCAGGCTGAAAAGCCTTAGTGAATTATTATATGCATCAGCCGCAGTTTCAGTCTCGTTCTTTCCCAGGATCTCCGCCACTTTTTTGTTTATCAATGGAATATATGAACTTTCGTTCCTCTTCCCCCTGAAAGGAACAGGCGCAAGGTAGGGGGAGTCTGTTTCGTAAATAATATTTCCCGATCCTGTAGCGCTTACAACCTTGTCGAGTCCCGAATTTTTGAATGTTACTATGCCTCCGATTCCAAGGAATAGCCCCATTGAAATTGCTTTTTCAGCTTCTTTTATACCTCCTGTAAAAGCGTGGAGCACGCCATTCAGTTTTGTACCGGTGAATTCATCGAGTACGGAAAAAACCTCCGGAAAGGCATCGCGGGAATGGATCACAACAGGCAGGTTTTTCTCAATGGCGAAAGCAACCTGTCTCCTGAATGAAATAATTTGTTCTTTAAGGAAAGTCTTGTCCCAGTAAAGATCAATCCCGATTTCTCCCACGGCGACAAAATTATGCTCACTGAATAAGGCTTCAATGAAATCAAGCTGGCTGAGATAATCTTCTTTTACAGATGTTGGGTGCAGACCCATCATTGGAAAACAAGTTCCACTATAACTGCGCTCAGTTTCAAGTAATAGTCTTACCGAATTAACATCAATATTGGGCATCAGCATCGTAGTTATTCCGGAGGATGATGCCCTTTTTACCGACTCGTCCCTGTCGTTGTCGAATTCAGGAAGATAAATATGAGTGTGAGTGTCAATAAACTTCATTAAACCACCCCCTGAGCTATCATTGCATCTGCCACCTTCACGAATCCCCCGATGTTAGCGCCATCGACATAGTTGATAAACCCGGTTTCCTTCTTACCGTATTTCACGCAGGTGGAGTGAATGTTCTTCATTATTGTCTGCAGCCTGCTGTCGACCTCCTCGCGTGACCAGGGCAGTCTCATTGAATTTTGTGCCATCTCAAGTCCCGATGTTGCAACTCCTCCTGCGTTTGCAGCCTTGCCGGGGCCATAGAGCACTCCGGCATTCAGGAAGACCTCTACCGCTTCAATTGTTGAAGGCATATTAGCCCCTTCAGCAATGCAGGTACAACCGTTATGAACAAGAAGTTTAGCCTCTTCGCCGCTGATCTCATTCTGTGTCGCATTTGGCATGGCGATGTCGCATTTTATGAACCATGGCCTCTTCCCTTCAAAATATTCAACCCCGTATTTTTCGGCATACTCTTTTATTCTGCCTCTCTTAATATTCTTTAGTTCCATCAGGTACTTCAGCTTTTCGGCATCAATGCCCCTGGGGTCGTAAATACATCCTGAGGAGTCGGATGCAGTAACCACTATGCCTCCGAGTTCGGTAACTTTCTGCGTAGCATACTGTGCAACGTTTCCTGATCCGGAGATGCAGACGATTTTGCCGTTCAGGGTTTCTCCCCTGGTGGCCAGCATTTCCCTTACAAAATAAGTGACTCCGTAACCTGTTGCCTCAGGACGTATTAGTGATCCTCCCCATTCTATTCCTTTTCCGGTAAGGACCCCTGTAAACTCGTTCTTAAGCCTCTTATATTGTCCGAAAAGATAACCTATTTCACGGCCTCCGACACCAATATCGCCTGCCGGCACATCGGTGTCAGCGCTTATATGGCGGAAGAGTTCCGACATAAAACTCTGGCAGAACCTCATTACCTCATTGTCCGATTTTCCCTTGGGGTCAAAATCCGATCCTCCTTTACCTCCTCCCATTGGAAGGGTGGTAAGGCTGTTTTTAAAGACCTGCTCAAATGCAAGGAATTTCAAAATTCCCATATTTACTGTAGGATGGAATCTTAGTCCCCCCTTGTAGGGGCCAATGGCACTGTTCATTTCAATTCTGAAGCCGCGGTTTATCTGAACTTCGCCTTTGTCGTCGAGCCATGGGACCCGGAAGATGATCGTCCGCTCGGGTTCCGCTATACGCTCCAGTATTTTTGCAAACTTGTACTTAGGGTTTTCCTCAATGTAGGGGATGAGTGATTCCGCTACCTCCTGAACAGCCTGATGAAACTCGTTCTCACCAGGATTCCTGCCTTTGATCATGGTCATGAACTGCTGTACTTTCGGATCCATAATTGATAGGTTTTAATTCGAGATTCTATTAGTAATTTAAAGATATTAAGTTTTGGGCAATAGTCAACCACTAATACTGATAATTTATTTCAAAAAGAGCCTTTTTTCTTTGATTTTGATTGCAGCCTTAAGTTAGCTTTTTTTACCACGGAGTTACACGGAGTTTACCGGAGTTACACGGTTCAATTTAAGTTTATAGCTGGCGCGAATTTGCAATTCGTGCCAGCCTGGGCTCTTCTTCAACATACTTTATACAGATTGCCGGGATAGCACTTTACCAATCCTTTGAATTCCATCTGTAGAAGGAGGGAGGATAATTTATATACGGGCATTTCAAGTGAACGGCAGATGGTGTCAATACTAAGTTCGCCCTCCTTATTAAGCAGCTCAAATATTCTCTGTTCCGTCTCATCAAGTTCGGAGAACAGAGACCTCTGAACAGGAGGTTTTGATTTTTCAGGAATCCAGTTGAGGAAATACTCGATATCCTGAGCCGATCCGGCCAGCGCGGCCTTATTGTGCCTGATAAGGGTGTTACAGCCCGCCGACCACTGATCTTCAGGTCTTCCGGGGACTGCAAACACGTCGCGGTTATAGGAGTTGGCAATGTCGGCTGTTACAAGAGCTCCTCCTTTTTCTCCCGATTCAACTACTAGTGTTGCATCGGACAGGCCGGCAATTATCCTGTTTCTTTTCAGGAAATTGTTCCGTTCAGGCAGGGCATCTGAAAGGAAATCGGTAAGAAGACCTCCGTTATTCTTCATAGTTTTCGCCACTGAAAAATGGACTGCGGGGTAGATTGTTCTAAGCCCATGCGCCAGAACCCCTATCGTTTGGAGTTTATTTGCAATTGCAGCCTTATGAGCTGCAATATCGATTCCGTAAGCCAGTCCGCTGACGATTATTAATTCGGGATGGTTTAAAGCAAGACCTCCAATGATTTTTTCACAGATTTCTCTTCCGCGCGGTGTCGAATTGCGTGTTCCCACGACACTCAGGAGTTTAGCCGAGTTGAGATCGCAATTGCCTGTAAAGAAGAATACTACCGGAGAATCATCGCACTGACGAAGCCTGAATGGGTAATCATTGTCAAGATAGAAGTAGGTCCTGATGTTGTTTTTTGTAACATATTCTGCCTCCTTGTCGGCCGCGGCAAGATAAGATTTGTCGCTTATGTATTTTGCAATTTCCGATCCTATTCCGGGGATTTTGATCAGATTTCGATAAGGTTCATAAAAAACCCCTTCAACATTTCCGAAATGCGAAACGAGTTTCCGCGCATTAATGTCGCCGATACGCGGGATAAGACCTAAAGCAATCTTGTGCTGAAGCGATATTTCCGGCATGACCGAGGAAAATGAGACACATAAATATACAAAAAATGTAGGGACATGTCATGACATGTCCCTACAAATATTTCAAATGGGTAGAAGAATTTAAATAACCCCCATGTCGAGCATCGAGCTGGCTACTTTCAGGAATCCTGCAATGTTCGCTCCCTTAACATAGTCGACATATCCGCTTTCTCTTTTACCGTGTTTTACGCACTGACTGTGGATGTTGCACATTATTTCGTGTAACCGGCCATCGACTTCCGAAGCGTTCCAGCGCAGTTTCATCGAGTTCTGAGTCATTTCAAGTCCTGATGTAGCAACACCGCCTGCATTTGATGCTTTCCCGGGTGCGAAGAGCAGGCCGCTTCTCTGAATGAGTTCAACAGCTTCTGGTGTGCTTGGCATATTGGCACCTTCGCATATGCAGATGCATCCGTTATTAATTAGCTTCTCTGCATCTTCCCTGTTCAGTTCGTTCTGGGTTGCACAAGGAAGGGCAATGTCAGCTTTTACTTCCCATGGCCGCTTGCCTTCATGAAATTCAACGCCTTCAAAAGCATAGGAATAGGGTTTCACTATATCTTCATTCGAAGCACGCAGTTCGAGCATGTATTCAATTTTCTTTCCTGATATTCCTTCAGGGTCGTAAACGTAACCGTCGGGTCCGGAGATTGTAACGACTTTGCCGCCGAGTTCTGTTGCCTTAAGTGCAGCTCCCCAGGCCACGTTTCCGAAACCGCTTATTGCCACTGTCTTGCCTTCGAAGGTCTCGCCGCGTGTGGCAAGCATCTCCTTGGCAAAATAGACACATCCAAAACCGGTTGCCTCAGGGCGAACCAGTGAACCTCCCCAGTTGCTTCCCTTACCTGTCAGTACTCCCGTATGCTCACCAGCGAGTCTTTTGTACATTCCGTAAAGGAAACCAATCTCGCGACCGCCAACACCTATATCACCTGCAGGAACGTCGGTTTCGGGACCGATGTATTTCCATAATTCAAGCATGAAAGACTGGCAGAAGCGCATTACTTCAGCATTTGATTTTCCTTTTGGATCAAAATCGGAACCGCCTTTGCCACCTCCCATAGGAAGGGTAGTAAGTGCATTCTTGAATATCTGTTCGAATCCCAGAAACTTAAGGATTGAGAGGTTGACACTCGGGTGAAAACGAAGGCCTCCCTTGTAAGGACCAATTGCATTATTGTACTGAACACGGTATCCAAGGTTGACTTTTACATTCCCTTCGTCGTCGACCCATGGAACCTTGAATGTTATTACCCTGTCGGGTTCAATAATCCTGTCAATTATGTTTGCCGACTCAAACTGGGGATTTTCGTTATAGACCTCTTCGATAGATTCCAGAACTTCCCTTACTGCCTGTAAATACTCAACCTCTCCGGGATGCTTCTTCTCGAGGTTGTTCATGATTTTGTCAACGTTCATATCCAGATATTTTTTTGGTTATTCCTGATTAAAAATTCTATTCAAATTTGAAATTGTTTGGAAAGATTAAAAATGATAAAACTCATGTTATCAGATGACAACCTTCACACCTTCCCTGAAAGCATATTCAACGACCTGAAAATCTTATCCCGTTCAATCCGGGTGAGTGCACTGATGTATACAGGAGGATACTTTGCCACCCCTTCCTTAAATCGCTGGAAAAGGATAATGCTGAGGATCAGACCGAAAAACTTTTTCTCAACCTCGTATCCTGAAAAGGACTGTTTGCTTATTTCCACCGAGTTTTTTCTCCCTCCAATCATCCCGGCAGAGAAATACCTGAAGACAATCTTTCCGCCTTCATCGGAATAGCTGATATACTGATAGCTCAGGAACATTGGAAGAAATGCCACAATGAACCAGGCCGCAACAAGAATAAGAGTCCAGAATACATCATCCATGCCGAGGAAAGGAAATTTAATGACCTTTCCTACATAGGCCAGGGTAAGCCATCCAAGAGCGATAACCGTTACAGCGAAAAGTTTTATTCGAAGGCTAATGATCGTTTTGCTGTTGTCGAATGTCATAACGTGCAATTTATGTAAAAATAAGTAATTTTTATGTTTAAACACGAAGGACGCTAAGGGTTTTATTAAGGGCTCAAAGGACTAAAGAGGGACATTCCCGAAAACACCCTGGGGTGAGGTATAAACTAAACAATTGTAATAATAGAATCTGTTAGCTTTTTGTCTTTCTTGCTTATCTCTTCTTTTTGAAGAATTCCACCAGGATATCCCTGCATTCCGATTCCATCACTCCCGATTCGACCTTTGTCTTCGGATGTAAAAGCCTGCCGGAAACTGACAGATACCCCCTCTTTTCATCGGCAGCACCGTAAACCAAACCAGAGACCTGGCTCCATCCCAAAGCCCCGGCGCACATGGCACAAGGCTCGAGAGTTACAAAAATAGTGCAGTCAGTCAGGTATTTGCCGCCGAGCCAGTTTGTGGCAGCGGTTATTGCCTGCATCTCTGCATGAGCAGTCGGATCTTTAAGAGTCTCAGTCAGATTATGACCACGTGCAATTATCATATCGTTGCACACAACAACAGCGCCGACAGGAACTTCCTGTTTTCCGAAGGCTTTTTTTGCCTCATCAAGCGCGGCCTTCATAAAGTATTCATTCCTGTTATTCAACATCTCGTCTTTTTTGCCATCTAAAAGTAGAAAGAATTTTGGGATTTGTCTGTTCCTCATCTCTCTGATAATTTTCTTACTTTTGCGGGACTAAAAAGAAAAGAGATGTACAGGACACATACTTGCGGAGAGCTCAATATAAATCATGACAGTCAGGATGTTGTTTTATGCGGGTGGGTACAGAAATCGAGAGACCTTGGAGGAATGACCTTTGTTGACCTTCGCGACAGGTACGGAATTACCCAGCTTGTATTTAATATGGAGACCAATCCCGAACTCTGCGGAAAAGCCAGGAAACTGGGCCGTGAGTTTGTGTTGCAGGCGAAGGGGAAAGTGCGGGAACGCAGCAATAAGAACCTTAAGATGCCCACCGGGGAAATCGAAATTGAATCCACAGAACTCAATATCCTGAACAGGAGCGATATTCCCCCGTTCACAATAGAAGAGGATACCGACGGCGGTGAAGAACTCAGGATGAAGTACCGTTATCTTGATCTGCGGAGGGCTCCCGTAAAAAACAACATCATCCTGAGGCACAGGTTTGCTCAGGAGGTAAGGAAGTATATGGACGAACAGGATTTTATTGAGGTTGAAACACCGGTTCTGATAAAATCGACACCTGAAGGAGCCCGTGACTTTGTTGTTCCGTCGAGAATGCAGCCCGGGACTTTTTATGCACTTCCGCAGTCGCCCCAGACCCTTAAGCAGCTATTGATGGTTGCAGGTTTCGATAAATACTTTCAGATAGTTAGGTGTTTCAGGGATGAAGACCTGAGGGCCGACAGGCAGCCTGAATTCTCTCAGATCGATTGTGAGATGTCGTTCGTGGAGAGGGACGATATCCTGAATACTTTTGAAGGTCTTACGAAATATCTCTTCAAAAAGTTAAAAGAGGTTGATTTTTCGGAACCCTTTATCCGCATGCCTTACATCGAGGCGATGGAGTACTATGGTTGCGATAAGCCCGATCTTCGTTTCGGGATGAAATTCGTTGACATGACCACAACTGTACAGGGCCATGGATTCGGTGTCTTTGATTCCTCTGAGTATATTGGCGCTATCTGTGCACTGGGGTGCTCTGAATATACCCGGAAACAGCTTGATGAGCTTACCGAATGGGTCCGAAGGCCCCAGATCGGAGCTAAAGGACTTGTCTATGCCAGGTATAATCCCGACGGAACACTTAAATCGTCGGTTGATAAATTCTATTCCCCTGAAGAATTGAAGAGATGGGCAGATGCGACCGGTGCAAAACCGGGCGACCTTATTCTCCTTCTTTCAGGTGAAAAGAAGAAGACTCTTCCGGCGCTGTCGGAATTGCGCCTTGAAATGGGAAGCAGGCTTGGACTTAGGACAAAAGATAAATTTGTTCCTTTATGGGTAGTTGATTTCCCTCTCCTTGAATGGGATGAGGAGACACAGAGGTTCTACGCTATGCATCATCCTTTTACCTCTCCTGTACCAGATGATCTTTCGCTGATGGAAACAGATCCGGGAAAAGTGAGGGCGAACGCTTACGATCTTGTAATTAATGGTGTTGAAATAGGCGGTGGCTCGATCAGGATTCACGATGCCTCTGTTCAGAAGCTTATGTTCAAAGTATTGGGATTCAGCGATGAAGAAGCAGAAGCACAGTTTGGATTCCTGCTTAATGCATTCAGGTACGGCGCTCCTCCTCATGGTGGAATTGCTTTCGGTCTCGACAGGTTTGTTGCAATGTTCGGAGGACAGGATTCGATCCGCGATTTTATAGCATTTCCCAAGAACAACTCAGGACGGGATGTCATGCTCGATTCTCCTTCAATGATCTCACAAAAACAGCTTAACGAGCTGCAGCTTATTCTGGGAGGGAAGAAATAAAAAGGGGTCGCTTAATCGTTTTGAATCTTGCTCTTAATGATTATTACACCACCAAATCCCCTTGATCCGTACATAGCCGCTGAGGAGCCTTTTAGCACCTCAATGGATAACACCTGAACGGGTGCTATGTCAGGAATACCATCAATATAAACTCCATCGAGTACGATCAGTGCAGGGATACTGCCAAACAGATCCTTAGAATCATGAATAACTATTGTCCCGTTGGAGATCCTGACCCCCGAGACTTCCCTTTGTATCATATCAGAGATTGAAGAGTATGATGCATATTTTTTATTGGTTCCGTCAATTTTACTGACCTGATTTGAAACATATTTCTTTTTCAGGGTTCCATATCCAACATCAGTTGCAGCATCTCCGGGTGATTCACTGATCATCTCTGCAGGCTCTTCGGAAACGACAGCATAGCTGAAATTTATTGTATCCCTGTCCGCGATATCTTCTTCCTTGACGCCAAGACTGAAAGTTATGACACCTATTTTAGCAGCTTCGGGTTTTACCTTTATTTTATAGATCCCCTTCTGATCGGTCATTGTACTTGTATTCTTGTTATCGATCATAATTATTGCATTCGCAACGGGTTTGTTGTCACTGTCTGTAACCATTCCTGTAATTGTTAACTTTTTACCACTTTTCTGGGCAAAAATTCCAGTAAGGCACAAAACGGAAAGAAGTACTACTAAAAATGCTTTTGTTTTCATGATCCCGATTATAAATTGTCTTTGAGAAGATTTTTATTTAAACGCGGGAAACGTCCTGTTATTTCGGACATTTAGAGCCAATGCAAGTTACTTCTTATGGAAGACAAGAACAAATTAAAAAAAGTTAAATCATTTTGCCGATTAATGTGGCTGAAGTTGATCTCTCGATTAGGACTTTTGCATATTCACCCTTTTTTAGATCTCCGCGGGGAAAAACGACGACTTTGTTATGCGAAGTGCGTCCGGAAAGAAAATCATCAGCACGTTTTGAAGTGCCTTCAGCAAGAATTTCATAGACTTTACCAACATCCTGTTTCTTTGACCTGACAGAAAGCTTGTTCTGAAGGGCTATCATTTCGCTGAGCCTTTCAGATTTTACTGTTTCGGGAACATCATCCTTGTATTTCCTGGCTGCCTTTGTTCCCGGTCTTTCACTGTATTTGAACATATAGGCAAAATCGTAACCAACCCATTCCATGAGAGATAGAGACTCCTTGTGATCATCTTCGTTCTCAGTGCAGAAACCTGTGATCATATCGGTCGAAAGGGAGCATCCCGGGATTATCGACTTTATGGCGCTTACCCGGTCCATATACCATTCCCTGGTGTAATCACGGTTCATCAGTTTAAGGATCCGGCTGCTGCCGCTCTGTGCCGGGAGATGAATATGTTTGCAAATGTTTTCATGTCGGGCAATGGTATGGAGAAGCTCGTCAGAAATGTCTTTCGGATGTGAAGTTGAAAACCTGACCCTCATGAGGGGACTAACTGCAGCAACGCTTTCAAGAAGGCCGGGGAATCCGATTGATTCATTCTCCAGATCAAATTTGTATGAATCAACATTCTGTCCAAGTAGTGTCACCTCTCTGTATCCTGCTTCATACAATTCCCTGACTTCACGTAAAATGGATTCATGGTTTCGGCTCCTTTCGGCTCCCCTGACATAGGGAACCACACAATAGGCACACATATTATTGCAACCACGCATTATTGAAACAAATGACGAAACCCCGTTCCTGTCCATCCTCACTGGTGCAATGTCGGCATAAGTTTCCTCGCGCGAAAGGAGAACATTTACGGCCTTGTGGCCTGATTCGGCTTCTGCAACCAGGGCAGGCAGTTCACGGTAGGCATCGGGACCTACAACAATATCGACAAGCTTTTCAGTTTCAAGAAGCTTCTCTTTGAGCCTTTCTGCCATGCATCCTATTACGCCTATTTTCAAATCCTTGTTTTTCTTCTTCAGGTGACCGATATCTTTAAGCCTGCCCCAGATCCTTTGCTCTGCATTATCGCGTATTGAGCAGGTATTGATAAGTATCAGGGATGCCTCTTCGATTTTGTCAGCCTGTTTAAATCCCGATTCGGACAAAATTGAAATTACTACTTCGCTGTCTGCCACATTCATCTGGCAGCCGTAAGTTTCGATATATACTTTTTTTGACATTGACTATTTTACTAAATGTTTCTTAAAGGCTGCAGGCTTCAGGTTTCAGGATGCAGGATGCAGGAGACCTTCCTGCCGCCCGACGCCTGCCGCCTGCCGCCTGCCGCCTGCCTCCTTCTTATTGCCTCACAAAAATAAGAAGTATGACCGAGGTATGAAAGAATTATTTAAATTTGCATCACTTAATTAAAAACTTAAAGTATGTCAGGTCACAGTAAATGGTCAACCATTAAGCGAAAAAAAGGAGCTATTGATGCTAAAAGGGGAAAGATATTTACAAAGATAATAAAGGAGATCATTATTGCTACCAAGGAAGGTGGCGGTGACCCTGAAACAAATGCGAGGCTTAGGCTTGCCGTTCAGAATGCCAAAGGTGCCAATATGCCTAAGGATAATATTGAAAGAGCGATTAAGAAGGCTTTGGGGTCGGATGCTGAGAGCTTTCTCGAAACCACTTTTGAGGGTTATGCCACAGGGGGGGTTGCGGTTTTTGTCGAGTGCCTTACCGACAATAATAACAGGACTGTTGCTGCCGTCAGGTCGGTCTTTAATAAATATGGAGGCAGCCTTGGGACAAACGGGTCGCTGAGCTTTCTTTTCGACAGGAAAGGTATTTTTCACATAAAGAATGACGGTGTTTCAATAGAAGATCTGGAGCTTGAGATGATCGACGCCGGTGCTTCAGATCTGGAGGTTGATGGCGACACAATTACCGTTACCTGTGCGATGGAAGATTTTGGCAGCGTTAACCGTAAGCTCATCGAGCTCAGGATTGAACCCGATGAGGCAGGTCTGAAGAGAATTCCAAACGATACCAAAAAGGTAGACCTCGAGGTTGCAAAGAAAGTGCTTCGACTAGTAGATACTCTGGAGGATGATGATGATATCCAGTACGTTTACCATAACCTTGAAATGACTGATGAACTTGCTGCAGAACTCGGCTAGCAAACTCTTCCGGAAATGCAGGAGAAATGTTATTTTTGCCAGATGATAAAGAAGCTCTTGTTCCTTTTTCTCTTTACTGGTTGTTCCGGTAGTTTTCTTGCTGCACAGTCATTCGTCAGCACTGAAGACCTTTTTAAGAGACCCGAGTCAGGTTCTCATATCGGCCGTCTTAAGATTATTCAGGATCCCGCAATAGATACCCTGATAGGCAGGTATATTCTTGCCAAAAAATACCAATTCGATAATCTGAATTATTATGGGATGGATGGCTGGAGAATTCAGATCTACGCCAGTTCAAACAGGAATGCCCGCGAGGAATCGGCTAAGGTGAGGGCTGACTTCATGAGCAGGTTTCCCGATATTGTTTCCTATCAGCTTTATGCAGATCCGGGTTGGTTTAAGGTAAGGGTGGGCGATTTCAGGAGCAAAACCGAAGCAGCAAAGCTTCTCCTTATAATCAGCAGGGAGTTCCCCGACTCATATATATTACCTGATATTATCAATTTCCCTGACCAGATCAAAAAATAATCATGAGCGACAGTATAAAACATGAATGTGGCATCGCAATGTTAAGATTGCTGAAGCCCATGGAGTACTATATTGAAAAATACGGTACATGGAAATACGGCCTTGAGAAGATGTACCTTATGCTGGAAAAACAGCATAACCGAGGTCAGGATGGAGCTGGTATAGCAGGTATTAAACTTAACATTGATCCAGGTAAAAGATATATTTTCAGGCATAGGTCAAAGGAAACAAATGCAATAGGGGATATTTTCGCAAACATCTATAAGGATATTGATTCTGTAACCCGGAACAATGCAGGAGAAATTTCTGATCCAAATTTTCTCAGGGAAAATATGCCGTTTGCCTGCGACCTATATCTGGGTCACGTCAGGTATGGCACATACGGCAATTACGGGATTGATTATGTACACCCTGTAAGTCGTGAAAATAACTGGAAATCAAAGAATCTTGTTATGGCAGGAAATTTCAACCTGACAAATGTCGGAGAAGTTTTCAATAACCTTCTCCGGCTTGGCCAGACCCCGGTTGATTTTTCAGATACAGTTACAATACTCGAAAATATAGGTCATCGCCTCGATGACGAGAATGAGAGATTGTTCAGGAAATTTAAAGAGGAAGGCTTTTCAAAAAGAGAGATTTCCCCGCTTATCGAGAAAAGCCTCGATGTTGCCCATATTCTCAGAAAAGCAAGCCGAAGCTGGGACGGCGGATATGCAATGGCAGGCATGGTAGGTCATGGGGATGGGTTCGTAATGCGCGATCCTTCAGGAATAAGGCCTGCTTTCTATTATATCGATGATGAGGTTGTTGTTGTAGCGTCAGAAAGACCTGTAATTCAGACAATATTCAACGTCAGGACCGATGATGTGATGGAGCTTCCTGCCGGAGGAGCCATAGTAATTAAAGCCTCAGGAACTACTACGATTGACAGGATCAGGGAAGAAAAAGAGCAACGCCAGTGTTCTTTTGAGAGGATCTACTTTTCAAGAGGCACCGATAAGAATATTTATCGTGAGAGGAAGAAACTTGGAGAGCTTCTTGCAGGTCCGGTATTGGCTTCAGTGAACCATGACCTCGACAATACAGTTTTTTCGTATATTCCAAATACTGCAGAAAGCGCATTCTATGGTCTTATAAAAGGGCTAGAGGATTATCTGAACCAGGTCAAGATCGATCACATCCTCAGCAGGGGGAAATATCTTACTGAAGAAGAGCTCAACAAGATAATTAATCAGAGGCCAAGGATTGAAAAAATTGCTGTCAAGGACGCAAAACTGCGCACCTTTATTTCACAGGACAGAGGAAGAAGCGATCTCGTAGGTCACGTCTATGATGTTACTTACGGGGTTATCAGGAGAGGGGTCGATAATCTTGTGGTGATCGATGACTCTATTGTGAGGGGAACTACACTCAAAAGCAGTATTATCAGGATCCTCGACAGGCTTGATCCAAAGAAGATAGTTGTCGTCTCTTCTTCGCCCCAGCTGAGATATCCCGATTGTTATGGTATCGACATGGCCAAGCTTGGTGATTTCATTGCCTTCAGGGCTGCAATTGAGCTGCTTAAGGATACTGGCAGGGAATCAATTATCGATTCCGTTTTTGAAGAGGCGCTGGAAGAACTTGAAAAGCCTGTCGATCAGATGAGAAATGTTGTGAAAGGTATATATAAACCCTTTGCTCCAGAGGAGATTTCAAGGAAGATATCTTCCATGCTCAAATCGGAGGATATCGGAGCAGAGGTTGAAATCGTGTATCAGTCGATTGAAGGCCTTCATGAAGCCTGCCCGGGCCATGCAGGTGACTGGTATTTTACAGGCAACTATCCAACACCCGGGGGAAACAAAGTTGCAAATCAGTCCTTTGTAAACTATAAGGAGGGAAGGAATGTAAGGGCTTACTGATTCTCGTGCGAGAACCAGGTTATCTGAAAATCCTTCTTGTATGAAGACAGATGCCTGTTTATCTTCTCCACATATATATCCCTGAGGGTTATCATTATCCCGGTTTCTTCAACGTCGCCGAATTTATGGTTAATGAAAGTCCCGAATGTCCTCATTGTGGGCGAAAGATTCATGTAGGCATTTATCAGTGGCGGGATATTTTCACCAAGGTTACGGACCTCCCTTGAAAGGATTTTGTAGTTCTCCTTGTACCTCCAACCCTTGAAGAGTTTTTTCATTTCTTCATAATGAATGTCAATATTCGCGGGATCGATAGGTGTAACAAGATGATCGGGATCGTTGAAATGCCTTTTTAGAAAATATAAAATCATATTTCGGGCCTTCTGATTAAAATGAGGGTACATTGTAACTTTTCCGAACAGATATTTCAAATGATGATTGTCGATTATTAGTGCTCCCAAACCATCCCAAAGGTTGTCGAGGGCGAAAAGGCTTTTCCTTCCCATACTGCGCGACTGGTAGTCGGGATGTACAAAAGAGCGGCCCAGTTCCATAAGGTGAGGATAGTATTTATGGAGGAATTTATCGGAGAAATTAAAGTAAGCCGATGAGGCAAGCCTGTCAATATCGCAGGAAACACATCCTTTGGCAGGGAAATAATACCGGTACCCGCCTATTATCTCCAGATTTTCAGGATCCCATACAATAAGCTGTTTCTGAGGATCAATAGCAGCAATATCAAAATCATCTATGTCAAGCTCTTTGCCGGTTCCCCCGCCGGCATGACGAAAAGTGAGTTCCCTGACTCTTCCGACTTCCCGCATCAGGAGAGGGGAACTGTTATTGTCGAAAATATATACCTCATTACTTCCGTTGTTTGTCTTACGCAACAGTCTTTCAGGAGTAAGTTCGGCTAAAATCTGATCTTTTGGCAATCGTTCAACAACAGGTTTCATCGAAAATTATTTTATGGCAGTTTTGCCGAATTTATCATAAAAACGAAAACAAACTGCAATTTAGTCTTTTTTTACAATCTTTCTAAACCGAAGGTTGTGATTCGAGGGCATATGATCTTGATTTTACCCATTCGGCCCAGTCAGAGGCATGCTTTGATTTATCGAAGGTCTGCCAGGGAATCGGCTTGCCAAACACAAGCTTTATCTCTTTTTCCTTCTGCCTGAACATCTCATCGGCCAGATAAAGCATCTCGATGTTTGCCTTAATGCCTAAAAGTTTTCTGAACCTTGAAAGATTATAGAAGAAGTCAGAGTTCCTTCCTGAAAAATATGCAGGGACAACATCCCTTTTATGTTGTATAGCCTTTGTTATGAAGCTTTTCTGCCATCTAAGATCCCTAATTACGCCCCTGCTTTTTCGTGAACAAAGACCTGCCGGAAAATATAGAATCTGGCTGTCCGACGCATAGGCCTCTTCGATCTTCCTGACAGCATCCTTCCCCTGAAGTCCATGCTTGTTTATTGGAAGAAAAATGCCCGACAGGTTCCTGATAACGGTTAGAATGTCATTTACCGGAAATTTAATGTCGGGGAAATATTTAGAGAGCTCAAAGATGAATACGACTCCGTCGAGTCCTCCAAGGGGATGGTTTGAAACGAAAATGAACCTGCCAGATGCTGGCAGGCTTGCAGTACCTTCAACAGAATATTTGATATTCAGGAAGTTCAGCCATGCTCCAATTAATTCAACATCCTTTAAATGCCCCGAGTTAGTCAGAAAATAATTCAGCTCATCCTGGTGAACTATCCTTTTCAGATAATTTACAACAAATCCGGGTATGATTTTTTTAAATGCCGGATTCTTCGAATAGAGAATTTTTTCGACATCAATAGGCTGATTTGCCATTTCGCCAGGAGCGCTCTCCATTTTCTGCTTATGATTTATTTTTATTGAAGGTCAAATTTATTAAAAAATCAGGCTTGAAGAATATACTTAATCAACGTATTTATTCTTCATCTGCCAAAGTACTCTGTTCTCTGGATAGGAGTCTGTTGCTTACAGACTATAAAACTATTTAAAAACAGGCAGGATGAGTGAATTATCAGGTCATACAACGCCAAAGTGTGGGGTCGGGGCTGAAAAAGTTTTCAACAGTATGCAAAAAAGTGGGGCAAAGTGGAGTAAAGTGGATAATTATTATTTAATTTAGCCCTTTATTAGTAATACAGAAGATGGCCACATTTATAGGTGATTATACATGCAAAGTGGATGCAAAAGGAAGGATTATCCTTCCGGCAGCATTCAAAAAGCAGATGCCTGCTGATGCGGATGACCGTTTTGTGGTTCGCAAGGACATCTTCGTAAACTGTCTGGTTCTTTATTCCAACGAGGACTGGAACAAACAGATTGAGACAATCAGGAAGAATATCAATCCTTATAACCGTGAGCATAATATGTTCCTTAGGAATTTTTTCAAGGGAACTGCAGAGCTCACCCTTGATAGCAATAGTCGTCTCCTGATACCAAAGAGACTGATGGATCAGATTGGTGCAGAAAGAGATATAGTACTGGCGGGCCAGGATGGCAGAATTGAGATATGGCCGGAAGAAGTATATGCCACAATAGATATGCCGGCTGACGATTTTGCCCTGCTTTCTGAAAAATTGTTTGGCGGAAAATTTAATGAGACTGAAAAGTAATGGTTTACCATATTCCCGCACTGCTCAATGAGAGTATTGATGGGTTGAATATCCGGCCCGATGGGAACTATGTTGACGTTACTTTTGGTGGCGGAGGGCATTCGTCCGAAATACTGAAGAGACTTTCCTCCGGGAAACTTATTGCTTTTGACCAGGATGAGGACGCCGCTGCAAACGCACCTGCAGATGAGAGGTTTACATTACTTGACCAGAACTTCAGGTTCCTTGAAAACAACTTATTGTTCAACGGAGTAAGTTCAATAGATGGCCTTCTTGCCGATCTGGGTGTTTCATTCCACCAGTTCGATGAGCCCGAAAGAGGATTTACATTCCGCCAGAATGCACCGCTTGATATGAGAATGAACAAGAGCGGAGGGGTAACGGCTGAATACCTGATCAGAACACTTGATGAAGAGGAGCTTGCAAATATCTTATACAATTACGGCGAGCTGACAAATTCACGAAGGATAGCCAGGGAATTGGTTGCCGCGAGAAAAGTAAAACAGGTCGCCACTGTTAATGATATGATTGATGCAATAGGACGTTTGGCTCCCTTCAGGCAGGAACATAAATTCTATGCCAAGGTATTTCAGGCCCTGCGCATTGCGGTAAATCACGAAATCGATTACCTGAAGGAGATGCTTCTGCAGGCTCTCGCAGTGCTTAAGCCCGGAGGAAGACTTGTTGTAATAACCTACCATTCACTCGAGGACAGGGTTGTGAAGAACTTTATGAAGAGCGGCAATTTTGAAGGTGAAGAGAAAAAGGATTTTTTTGGGAATATAGAAACCCCATTCAGGCTGATTAATAAGAAAGGTACTACTCCGGGCGAAGACGAGTTAGCCGGAAACAACAGGGCCAGAAGCGCAAGACTGAGGATAGCTGAGAAATTATAGAAAATGGCAGACAGCGGAACAAATAAGTCAAAAGAGGATAAGCAGTTAGGTTTTATTAAAGAACTGCTTAGCGGCAGTATGGTATCTGAGAAGCTCATCCTCAAAAACCTCGGTTACATCTCTTTCGTAACTTTTCTTGCGGCTGTATATATAGGGAACAGGTTTCATGCAGAAAGAATTACAAGGGAAACTGCAAAAGTGCTCAGGGAGGTCAAGGATCTGAGAGCTGAATCAATATCAACTTCGGCGAATCTGATGTATGCCAGCAGGCAATCTGAGGTCTACAGGCTTGTAAAGGAAAGAGGACTAAATCTTGAAGAGATGAAGTCACCTCCTTATAAGCTTCTGGTTAATAAAAAATAAGACGAATGGCTGTAAGGGATGAAATAGTTTGGCGGAGCGGCGTTGTTTATATTGTAATAGCATCGCTGGCTGTGGCTATACTTGTACGCATCCTGATTCTGCAATATATTCAGCATGGCAAATGGGCTGCAATGGCTGAAAAGTATGTTTACAAGACGGCTGAAGTTCAGGCAAACAGAGGCGATATTCTGACGATTGACGGACGTCTTCTGGCTAGTTCGGTCCCATATTATACTATATACATGGACACAAGGAGCTCGGGGATGACACGCGAGACCTGGTCGAACGGGATCAGCGGATTATCGGCGGGTCTGGCACGCCTTGCCGGTGTCCATTCTGCAGAAGGATGGAGAACGGTTATAACAGAGGCAAGGAAAAAAGGAGACCGTTATTTTCTTATTAAGAAGAAGGTTGATTATGAGACCTTCAGGAAAATAAAGGAATTGCCGATATTCAAGGAAGGACAGTTCAGAGGTGGATTGCTCGCTCAGGTTGAGAACAAAAGGGTTCTTCCCAACAGCGATCTTGCAAAAAGAACCATCGGCTACCTGACTCAGGGCATTGAGGGCAACATGGTAGGAGTGGAAGGTGCATTCGACGCCGACCTTGCAGGGAAAAACGGAGTTGCGGTGATGCAGCGGCTTACAGGAGGCGACTGGATAACTGTTGAAGATGCAAGCAACGTTGAATCAAGGGATGGAAATGATGTAGTTACAACCCTCGATATTGATTTGCAGGATGTGGCATCAACCGCTCTTCTTAACCAGCTTCGCAGGAATGACGCTCATCACGGATGTGCAATCCTTATGGAGGTAAAGACAGGAGATATAAAAGCCATAGCCAATCTTGAACTGGGTAGCGATGGGAATTATTATGAGACGTACAACTATGCGGTTGGCGAAAGCACAGAACCGGGCTCTACTTTCAAATTACCTGCACTCATGGCTGCAATTGAGGACGGCGTTGTCGATACAGGTGATATTGTTGATACAGGAAGTGGAAGCGTCAAGTATTTCGATAAGGTAATTCACGATACAAAGGAAGACGGATACGGCAAGATAACCGTGAAACAGGTGTTTGAAAAGTCTTCTAATGTCGGGACCTCAAAAATTATTTATGAGCATTACAAGAGTAATCCCAAAGCCTTTATTGACAGGCTCTATGCGATGAAACTGAATGACAAGCTCGATCTGCAGCTTAAGGGTGAAGCGCCGCCTCTGATCCGGTATCCGGGCGACAAGCTCTGGTCGGGTCTTTCCCTTGCAATGATGTCACACGGTTACGAGATACAGCTGACACCTTTGCAGATACTGACCTTTTACAATGCTGTTGCAAATAACGGAAGAATGATGAGGCCGCGGTTTGTGTCGGCCATTCTTCATAACGGGAGTGAAGTGAAAAGCTATGATCCTTCTGTAATAGTCAATTCAATAGCCTCGCGTTCCACAGTAAGGAAAGCGCAGAAGATGATGGAAGGAGTTGTTGAGCATGGAACTGCAACCAACCTGAAAAACAGTAATTACAAAATTGCCGGAAAAACGGGTACTGCTCAGATCGCAAGGGGAAAACATGGGTATAAGGATGGTGAGGCAGTTACATATCAGGCTTCATTCGTGGGATATTTCCCTGCTGAGAATCCAAAATATTCATGCATGGTTGTGGTAAATTCCCCTTCAAACGGAGTCTACTATGGAAACCTGGTTGCGGGTACTGTCTTCAAGGAGATCTCCGATAAAGTTTATTCAACAACCTTTTTCCGTGAATATACCCCTGATGGAGTGGCGGAAGTAAAGCCTTCTGCCCCTGATGCCGGTAACGGATACCGAGACGATATTAATGAGGTTCTAAAAAACCTCGATGTGCGTTATAAAAGAACAGCCGATGATGACTGGGTAGCTACCCGTGAAAGCGGAGATACTGTCAGACTTGCCGGTGTAAAAATGTTGGAAGGCCTTGTGCCTGATGTGAGGGGAATGAGTCTTCGGGATGCAGTATATATACTTGAAAATTCAGGACTAAGGGTAAAATTCACCGGAAAGGGAAGAGTCCGGAGCCAGTCGCCCGGGCATGGAGCACGGTATACGACAGGAACAGTTGTTTCACTGGAGATGAGCATGTGATATGATGACGATTGAGAAAATACTAAATGGCATTGACGTAGTTTCAGTATCCGGAAACAGCACTGAAATTGTTTCTTCAGTGGAATTTGATTCCCGTAAGGTAACTCCGGGTTCACTCTTTGTAGCGGTAAAAGGCTTCAACACCGACGGACACGACTACATAGCTTCTTCAATAGAATCCGGAGCCGTTGCAGTTATCTGTGAGCATATTCCGGATGACATTACAGGTGATGTTTGCATCATAAAGACTGGTGATTCTGAAAAGTCCCTGGGAATTGCAGCCTCAAATTTCTTCGGAAACCCTTCATTGTCACTGAAACTTGTCGGTGTTACCGGAACCAATGGAAAGACAACAATAGCCACCCTTCTTTATAACATGTTTATAAAGCTGGGATATAAGTGCGGATTATTCTCAACCGTCTGCAATTATATTAACGGGAAGGAACTTCCGGCAACTCACACAACACCCGATCCGGTTCAGCTGAACAGGTTGCTTGCCATAATGGTTGAAGATGGATGCGATTTTGCCTTCATGGAGGTTAGTTCTCATTCTGTTGACCAGCAGCGTATTGCGGGCCTGGGGTTTGCCGGGGGGATATTCACAAACCTGACCCACGACCATCTCGATTATCACAAGACATTCGATAATTACCTTGCTGCCAAAAAGCGATTCTTCGACACTCTCCCTTCAGATGCCTTTGCGCTAGTCAATGTTGATGACAGGAACGGAAGGATAATGCTTCAGAACTGCAAGGCCCGTCAATTTACGTTTTCCGTGAGGTCGATGGCAAGCTACAGATGTGCAATAGTTGAACAGGATTTTAACGGGATGGGATTGAGGATACAGGGCAATGAGATTTGGACACGTTTTATCGGCGATTTCAATGCTTCAAATTTGCTGGCAGTTTTTGGGGCTTCGGTACTCCTGGGCGCAGTTGACAGGGAGGTCCTCACAATTCTGAGCGATCTCCGTTCAGTTGCCGGAAGGCTTGAAGTTGTAAAAGCCGATAACGGTATTTCAGGTATTGTTGATTATGCACATACTCCCGACGCTCTTATGAACGTAATCGAAACCCTTAATAAGATCAGGGAAGGCGGAGTGCAGCTTATAACTGTAGTAGGAGCTGGCGGCGACAGGGATAAAACAAAGCGGCCGGTAATGGCTTCGATATCAGCTGAGGGTAGCAGCAAGGTGATACTTACATCGGATAACCCGAGGAGCGAAGATCCCGAAATGATCCTGAATGATATGGAGGCAGGAATTTCACCTGAGCTGAAAGTGAGAACACTGAGAATAACTGACAGGCGGGAAGCTATTAGAACTGCAGTAATGCTTGCAAACAGGGGTGATGTAATACTTGTTGCAGGAAAGGGTCATGAGACCTACCAGGAGATAAAGGGCGTGAAATATCACTTCGACGACAGGGAAGAACTTAAAAAGGCTTTGCTACTTAAAATAATTTAAGCAGAATGTTATACTATCTTTTTAAATATCTCGATACACTTAATTTCCCCGGAGCAGGGGTCTTTGCCTACATTTCCTTCCGGTCGGCGATGTCAATCATTACTTCGCTTATCATTTCGCTGTTAATCGGGAAAAGGATAATCATGTTCCTTCAGCGGAAACAAGTCGGAGAGGTAATCAGGGATCTCGGACTTGAGGGTCAGTATCAGAAAAAAGGCACGCCTTCTATGGGTGGAATCATTATTCTTGCATCAATTGTAATCCCGACTCTGCTCTTTGCCAGGCTTGATAATATTTATGTTTTATTGATGCTTCTTACCACTGCGTGGCTTGGAGTTATCGGCTTCCTCGATGATTATATTAAAGTCTTTAAGAAGAACAAGGAAGGGCTTGCCGGGCGATTTAAGGTTGTCGGACAGGTAGGATTGGGATTAATTGTAGGGCTGACGCTTTTTTTCAGCGATGAGGTGATAATTATGGAGAACGTGAGCATTGCCGACCTTAGCTCGCGTGAAAAGCTTGAGCTCCTCGATCCGGGGGTACCTTATACATCTCAGGAGGAAATTGCAATGGAAAGAAAATCAACCAAAACCACGATTCCTTTCATTAAAAACAATGAATTTGATTACTCAAGGCTCGTCTCTTTTATTGGAGATGAACACAGACAGTTATTTACATGGCTCGTTTTCGTCATAATTGTGATATTCATAGTAACTGCAGTCTCAAATGGGGCAAATCTTACCGACGGTCTCGATGGGCTGGCTACCGGAGTTTCAGCCATTATAGGCAGTGCCCTGGGTATCCTGGCTTATGTTTCAAGTAACGTCATTTATGCCAATTATTTGAATATTATGTATATCCCTAACTCACAGGAACTGGTTATTTTTGCCAGCGCCTTTATCGGGGCAACAATTGGGTTCTTATGGTATAACTCATTTCCGGCACAAGTCTTCATGGGCGATACCGGGAGCCTTGCACTTGGTGGCATAATAGCTGTCTTTGCTATAATAATCAGAAAAGAACTTCTTATTCCTATTCTCTGCGGGATTTTTCTTGTTGAAAACCTGTCGGTCGTAATGCAGGTAGCCTGGTTTAAAAGGACTAAAAAGAAGTATGGGGCCGGTCGCAGGATCTTCCTGATGGCTCCCCTGCACCATCATTATCAGAAAAAAGGATATCCCGAGCCCAAGATCGTTACACGATTTTGGATAGTAGCTATTATACTGGCAGTTATTAGCATTGTAACACTCAAGATAAGGTAGAAGGATGAAGAAGAAAATTGTAATACTTGGAGCGGGGGAGAGCGGCGTTGGGTCGGCAGTTCTGGCACAGAAGCAGGGATTTGATGTATTCGTTTCCGATTCAGGCCCTATTAAAGATAAATATCGGGAGCTTCTTGTTCTCCATGGGATCTTATGGGAAGAGGGAAAACACGATGAAAACATCATACTGTCAGCCGATGAGGTTATTAAAAGCCCGGGGATACCTGATAAGGCACCGGTTATTGTAAAGCTTCATGAAAAGGGCATTCCTGTAATATCGGAGATCGAATTTGCGGGCAGATACGCCGGCGGAAAGAAGATTTGCATCACAGGAAGCAATGGTAAGACCACTGTAACAAACCTTATATATCATATTCTGAAAAAGGCAGGGATGAATGCAGCCATTACGGGCAATGTTGGAAATAGTTTTGCCATGGCAGTAGCAACAGGTAATTACGATTACTATGTTATTGAACTGAGCAGTTTTCAACTCGACGGGATGTATGATTTCAAGGCTGATATTGCAGTCCTTCTGAACATTACGCCAGACCATCTTGACAGGTATGGATATAAGCTCCAGAATTATGTAGATTCGAAATTAAGGGTCACTCAGAATCAGCAAAAGTCCGATTTTCTGATATTCTGGGAAGGAGATCCTGTAATTAAGGCAGAGCTTTCGAAAAAGGAGTATGGTATGACACTGCTTCCTTTCTCAGATGAGGTCAAAGAAGGAATGTCAGCTTACATTGAAAATGATGATTTGATAATCGATTACCGCCAAAAAACCAACCTTATGTCAATTTATGATCTGGCTCTTAAGGGTCGCCACAACACTTACAACTCAATGGCAGCAGCCATTGCAGGGAAAGTTCTTAATATCCGCAAGGAGGTGATTAGGGAAAGTCTTGCTGATTTTCAGGGCGTGGAGCACAGGCTCGAGTCTGTGATAACGATTTGTGGAATCAATTTTATAAATGACTCAAAGGCAACAAATGTTAACTCAACATGGTATGCCCTGGAATGCATGGAGAACAAAACTGTCTGGATTGTGGGTGGTATTGACAAGGGAAATGACTATTCAGAGCTGTTTCCGCTGGTTGAAAAGAAGGTGAAGGCAATTGTATGCCTCGGAAAGGATAACAAAAAGATAATGGAGGCTTTTAAGGATAAGGTTGCCACAGTCGTAGAGACAACTTCGATGGAAGAAGCAGTCAGAACTTCATATTACCTGGCGAAGAAAGGAGATACAGTGTTGTTGTCTCCCGCCTGTGCAAGTTTCGATCTCTTCACCAATTATGAGGACCGTGGCAGGAAATTCAAAGAAGCTGTAAGAAATTTATAATATAATGGCAATGCAACAGGGCTGGCTTACAAAGACATTTAAGGGAGACAAGGCAATTTGGGGCCTTGTTGTCCTCTTTATGATATACTCACTGCTTGCCGTGTACAGCTCGTCGGTAGGAGTGGCTTTCAAGAGTTTTAACGGCAATACCTCTTATTTCCTGAGGAGCCAGATAGTAATGCTGATTTTAAGTCTGGGTATAATTGTCCTGGTTCACCGTCTGCCATATAAATCCTATTTTTCAATGGCAGGTGTTGTACTGATTATTTCGGTGGGGTTACTTGCGCTTACCTTAGTCGTCGGAGCCAGAGTTAATGCAGCAACCAGGGCTCTTGTAATACCCGGGACGGGTTTCAGGCTTCAGACATCTGATGTGGCAAAGGTAGCCCTTGTAATTTATCTTGCACGTTCGCTGGCACTCTACCAGGATAAGCTTAAGAATTTCATAGTGGTTACGAAATTCTTCATGGCACCTATATTGGTAGTCTGCGCCCTGATTATGCCTGAGAACCTCTCTACAGCAGCAATGGTCTTCGTTATCAGCATGGTAATACTTTTTATAGGCAGGGTTCCTGTAAAATACATCCTTGCCTATGTCGGTATGGCTGTTGTTGGGATGGTCCTGTTTGCGATGGTGCTTACAGTAGTAACAAAATCGAACAGGGTGCAGGTATGGAAAAACAGGATCGAGCAATTCTTCTCCGGTGAACCTGATCCCGATGGTGATTATCAATCGAACCAGGCTAAGATTGCAATATCTACCGGAGGACTTTTCGGTAAAGCTCCCGGAAAGAGTACTCAGCGCAATATGCTTCCACAGTCAAACTCCGACTTTATTTTTGCAATAATAATTGAAGAGTATGGGCTATTGTTTGGAGCCATGCCTCTTATTCTGGCATATATGATACTGCTTTTCAGGGGAATAACTATTGCCCGGAAATGCGAAACTGCATTTCCGGCATTCCTGGTAATGGGGCTTATAATAATGATCGTAATCCAGGCTATGATCAATATGCTGGTTGCTGTGGGGCTCTTCCCTGTAACCGGACAGACCCTGCCTCTGGTAAGCTGGGGAAGGACTTCGGTTCTTGTAATGAGCTTCTCGTTTGGCGCTATTCTGAGTGTAAGCCGCGTTGCAAATGCACGTATAAAGAATGAAATCCTGCCCGAAGAGGAAAAAACGGATGACGGAGAAAAGATATATGAGCCTGCAAAGAAATAAAAGGGTAATAATCAGCGGAGGAGGTACCGGGGGGCACATTTTTCCGGCAATTTCAATAGCCAACGCTCTTAAGGCTATCGAACCGGGGATTGATATACTTTTTGTTGGCGCCGAGGGCAGAATGGAGATGGAAAAGATCCCTGCTGCCGGATATAGAATCATTGGATTGCCGGTCACCGGTATCCAGCGTAGCCTGACACTTAAAAATATAAAGGTGATGTTCAGGCTAATTAAAAGCCTGGCAATGGCAAAAAAGGTGTTGAAGGAATTCAAACCTGATGTCGTTGTGGGTGTTGGAGGTTATGCCAGCGGTCCCGTATTGAGGCAGGCAGGAAATATGAAGATTCCGTCGCTTATACAGGAACAGAATAGTTATGCCGGGATTACTAACAAACTTCTTGCAAGGAAAGCTTCCATAATTTGTGTCGCTTACGACGGTATGGAAAAGTTCTTTCCTGCAGGGAAAATTATTAAAACAGGTAATCCTGTAAGGCAGAATTTCGATAATCTGATGGCTCTCGAGGATGAGGCTCTGAAATTTTTTAATCTTAAAAAGAAGTTTCCGGTAATACTCGTCCTTGGAGGATCACTGGGTGCCGGAAGCATTAATAAAAGCCTTTCAGAAAATATTGCATTGTTAAGGGATTCCGACTGCCAGTGGCTGTGGCAAACCGGCAAGCACTATTTCGAAAGTGTAAAGTCGCTGGTTGAAGACACAGTTAACGACAATATATCGGTCCATGGATTTATTAACAGAATGGAATACGCTTATGCAGCTGCCGATATAATTATTTCGAGGGCAGGTGCAGGAACAATTTCAGAACTTTGTCTGGTTGGAAAACCGGTTATTCTGATCCCTTCACCGAATGTTGCCGAGGATCATCAGACAAAAAATGCAAGGGCATTGTCAGAAAAGAATGCTGCGTTGCTGATTACCGATGAACAGGCATCTAAAACGCTTGTTTCTGAGGCTATTAAGCTTGTGGCCGACACAGCAAGGAGAGAACTTCTTTCGGAAAATATAAAAGGGATGGCTGACAGGGATGCCGATAAAAGGATTGCAGCAGAAGTACTAAAACTCGCAGGGAAATGATTGAATTCAGAAATAAAGAGGGAATTTACTTTATCGGAATAGGAGGCATAGGGATGAGTGCCCTGGCACTTTATTTTGAAAAAGGAGGTTTCTCCATTGCCGGCTATGACAGGTCAGAAAGCACCCTGTCGCGATCTCTCGCAGAAGCAGGTTGTACCATTACCTATATTGATGACGTTACCTGCCTTCCTGACCTCTTCGGTAATGTAGCCCACAAGGAAAAAGTAATAATTGTATACACGCCTGCTATTCCTGCAGAAAATAAAATACTCGCCCACTTCAGGGATAATGGTTACTCTCTTTTCAAACGATCGGAAATACTCGGAGAGATTTCGCAACATACTGATGTCCTTGCAGTTTCAGGCACCCATGGTAAAACTACAGTATCAACCATGCTTGCCCACCTTCTCAAACAGTCGTCAGTTGATTGTTCTGCCTTCCTTGGAGGCATTTCAAAGAACTATGGATCGAATCTGCTTCTGGGAGAAGGGAGATATACTGTTATGGAAGCTGATGAATTCGACAGGTCCTTTCACCGGCTTAAGCCCCTGATGGCAGTCGTAACAGCCCTTGACGCGGACCACCTTGATATTTACGGTGACCGGGCAACGATGGTGGAGGCTTACAATGTGTTCTGCGCAAAGATAAGGCCAGGAGGCTTTCTTGTCGTTAACAGTAAAATCAGGAATGAGATAATTTCTCCTGACGGAGTGTCGGTATTTACCTATGGGCTTAATGAAGATGCCGATTTCAGGGCATTCAATATTGTACGACATGGTGATTATTACAGGTTCGATCTGAAAACGCCTGATTCACTGATAGAGGATCTTCATTTTGCATTTCCGGGGATAATAAATATCGAAAATTTCACCTCTGCAATCGCTATTGCAACTATGTGCGGAGTGACAAAAGATGAGATCAGGAAAGGCGTAATGCTTTTCAGGGGAGTAAAGAGGAGATTTGATATCAGGATCAATATTCCCGGTCTTGCATATATCGACGACTATGCCCATCATCCCGACGAAATCAGAGCATGTATTACATCGGTAAGGGAATATTTCAGAGGAAGGCACATTACCGGTATATTCCAGCCACATCTGTTTTCGAGAACTGCCGACCATGCCGGGGGCTTTGCCGATATTCTAGATGAACTGGATGAGGTGATCCTGCTTCCGATTTATCCGGCAAGAGAAAAACCAGTCGCAGGAGTAACTTCCGAACTGATATTTAATAAGATGAAGTCGCCAAATAAAAGGCTGCTTGAAAAATCGGATATCCCCGGTAAGCTCGATGCTGAAAAAATTGACGTACTGCTTACAATAGGTGCTGGCGACATTGATTTACTCGCAGGCCCGATTGAAGAAAAACTTATGGAGGTAAGAGGCAAATGAAGAGACTGCTAAAAATAGGATTGGTCATTGCATTGTTATACATTGCCTTAATACCTGTTTACCTGGCAAGTTCCACGAATTCAGTGTCCTGCAAGGGTGTTTCCGTTGATCTTACAGACTCCTCCGACCTGCACTTCGTCACAAAGCGACAGCTCCTCAATGCAGCATATGGCAGCTCAGGTAAGATGACAGGAAGACCTATAAAGAGCATTTCAATACCCGCAATAGAAGAAAGAATCAACGTTCTCAGAGAGCTGAAGGTTGCAGAAGCTTATTCGTCGATTGACGGGATGATACATATATACGCCGATCAGCGCAATCCTGTCATGAGGGTAATGCCCGAATCGGGCGGAGATTTTTTTGTTGACAATGAAGGTTATGTTTTCAGGAAAAGAAATCTTTACAATCCAAGGCTGCACATCGTTGAGGGAAATGTGAATATAACAGCGGCTATGCTCTCGGGCGTCAGTGTCCTTGATACTGCGATAAAGAATTCAATATTAAAGGATATTTACTTCATAGTCGAATTCATAAAAGATGATAATTTCTGGTCGGCCCAGATTGACCAGATTTATGTTGACAAAAACAATGAAATAGACCTTATTCCACGTGCGGGAAGTCAGGTGATTCACCTGGGATCAGCCGAGAATCTGGTTGGAAAACTCAGAAATCTGGAGGCTTTTTACGATAAGGTACTTCCCGAAGTAGGCTGGAACAAATACTCAGTAATAAATCTTGAATTTAAGGACCAGGTAGTTTGTAAGAGAAGATAAAACGAAATAGCAATACTTAAGAGATGAGCAAAAAAGAACAGTATGTAGCAGCTATCGATATAGGAACCACAAAAATTGTGGCGATTGTCGGTAAGAAAAACGAGAATGGCAAAATTGAAATTCTCGGACTCAGCAAAGCACTTTCCAAAGGTGTAAAGAGGGGAGTTGTCCTTAATATTGAGGAGACCGTTGAGGCAATACAGCAAACTGTAGACGATGTCCAGAAAAGATCAGGTATTTACTTTACCGAAGTCTTTGTAGGCATTGCCGGTCAGCATATCAAGAGTATGAAGAACCGCGGATATATTATGCGCGAAGCATATGAGGATGAGATTCAGAAAGAAGAGGTTTTCAGGCTGATGGAAGACATGCATAAGATCCATATCGATATTGGCGAGGAGATAATTCATGTAATACCACAGAATTTTATAGTTGATAACGAGACCGGAGTAAAGAGTCCTATAGGAATGTGCGGCCGTCGTCTTGAAGCCAATTTTCACATCGTTATCGGCCAGGTGGCAGCTGCCAAGAATATTGAAAAGTGTATCAGAAAGGCAAATCTTACTGTGAAGGATTTAATCCTTGAGCCCCTTGCTTCTTCCGATGCCGTCCTCACTGAGGATGAAAAGGAGGCCGGTGTGGTTCTTGTAGATATAGGTGGTGGAACAACTGATGTTGCTGTATATTACGACAATATTATCCGCCATACTGCTGTAATACCGTTTGGCGGAAATGTGGTGACAAAGGATATCAAGGAAGGCTGCGCAATTCTCCAGAGATATGCTGAGCAGCTCAAAATACAGTATGGTTCTGCTCTTGGCGATATTGCTCCCGAGGATAAGGTTGTTTCCATACCGGGTATAAGTGGAAGGGAACCCAAAGAGATCTCATTCAAGAGCCTTGCCTATATAATACAGTCGAGGATGGAAGAGATCATTGATGCAATCAATTTTGAGATTCAGGTTTCGGGCTATGCCGACAAACTGGCAGCAGGGGTTGTTATAACAGGCGGAGGAGCCATGCTCAAGCATCTTCCTCAGCTTATGAAATTCAAGACTGCCATGGATGTCAGGATAGGACTTCCGAATAAGCACCTGGCAGGGAGTGCCAGGAACGAAATCAACCAGCCAATGTATGCAACCAGCGTAGGACTCATACTCAGGGGCTTCGATTTTCTTGAGACTTACAAGAAGACATTCAATGCAGGTGCCGGAGAGGAATTTGGCAGGCAGAAGCAGGTAATTCCGGTTCCCCGGGAGGAAGTAACTGAAAAGATTGTTGAGCCTGAAAAGGCCCGGACACAAGTTACGGAGGAGAAGGTAAAGGAGGAGTCTTTCACTGCTCCTGTTTATGAAGAGGAGAAAGTGTCCATCGCCGATAAGATTAAGTCCATCCTGTCGAAGATGTTCGAAGTTGAAGATCAGTCAATAGGGAATTGACCTGTCGTTGTTTAATACATTTTATAATTAATTAAAAAATATGGCTATGTCGGACGATATTATGAACTTTGATCTTCCTCTTGAGAGATCGTCGATTATTAAGGTTCTTGGAATAGGCGGAGGCGGCAATAACGCTGTCAATCACATGTTTGATAAGGGAATCAGGGATGTTAATTTTGTTGTCTGCAACACCGACCACCAGGCTCTGACGAATAGCCCTGTTCCCATTAAGGTACAGATTGGTGAAGCCCTTACTGAAGGCAGAGGAGCCGGCAGTAAGCCTGAAGTTGGCCGGCAGGCTGCATTGGAAAATATCGACGATGTGATGGATGCCTTGTCGGGCAATACAAAAATGGTCTTCATCACCACAGGCATGGGAGGAGGCACAGGTACAGGAGCAACCCCGGTGATAGCAAAAGCATGCAAGGATTCCGGGCTTCTTACTATTGGCGTAGTAACTATCCCTTTTAAATCGGAGGGAAAGGTGAGAATCCGTCAGGCAATTGAAGGTGTTACAGAGCTGAAGGATCATGTAGACTCACTACTGGTGATTAATAATGAAAAGCTGAGGGAGATCTATGGCAACCAGCCTGTATCAACGGCTTTTGCGAAAGCTGATGATATACTTACTACCGCTGTGAAGGGAATAGCCGAGATAATTACAGTGACAGGTTATATAAACGTCGACTTTGCCGATGTCGAAACGGTCATGAAGAATTCTGGAGTAGCAATAATGGGGATGGGAAAGGCCTCAGGAGAAAACAGGGCAATCAAGGCTATAGAAAATGCCCTTGGATCGCCACTGCTAAATTCGAATGACATTACAGGTGCAAAAAGTATTCTTATTAATATCTCTTCAGGTACCGGCGAACATGAGATTACTATGGATGAACTTGGCGAGATTACTGATTATATGTACGATAGCGCCTCTGAAGATGCTCTTATCATAAGGGGAATATCGAAGGATGAAAACCTGAATGAAGAGATCTCTGTTACAGTTATTGCAACGGGATTCGAATCTAACAGCATTTTCCAGCCATACAAACCCCAAAAACCCGAAAAGCTTGAACTTCTTAATTCGCCCTCCACGATTCCCGGTCGCATCGCCCTCGAAATGGGACAGGACACTTTTGGTGCCCACGATAAGGGAAGAAAATCAGTCATCTCCGAATTTGATGAAGAGTCTCAGGGAATAATAAATTTTGGTTACGAAAAGAGCGGGGAGTTCAATGAAATAATGAGCATGCGTCAGACAGTAAATGATGAACATACCCACGAAAAGCAGGAGGCAACGCTCAGGAAGGTCAAACACATGCAGAACATCCTGAAAAAAGAGGGTTTGTCGAACAAGACCATGAAGGAGAACATTGATACTTTCGAGGATGTTCCTGCTTATGTAAGACGAAACCTTTCGCTTGGTACAAACGGTACTGCTTCAGAAAGAAAAACATCGACTTTTACTCTCACTTCAGGTGAAAACAACCAGCCCCTGATTAGTGAAAATAATGTCTATCTGAATGATAATGTTGATTAAATATACTTAGCGATCGGTCTGAACATCTTTTGCTGCAATCTTCCTCTTATTTTCTATATTTGCAGGCTATGTTAAGATACATTTCATTTATAGCCATTTTATTCGTTTCGTCCGGTTTGTCAGCACAGGTGAAGGATTCTTTGCCAAAACCAAGAATCCTGAAACAATGGACACTCACTTCCGATTATTCAGAGGAGAGGAGCATTCCGCTTGACACTGCTTTTTCATTGTTCAACCGTTACCGTATTGCCGATAAATTTTCTCCGGTAAACGCTTCGCTTGGGAACTACGGACTTCCTTTATACCAGATAAGTTTTTTTGACCGTATTTCCGACCCCGAAAAACTCCTGTACAGTTCATATTATCCCTTAATGCATATTCCTGATAACGCAGTTTTCATGAATACGCAGAAACCCTATACCGAGCTTGACTGGTCCTTTGGAGGTCCCCGGGAAACTTCTGAACAGACTTTCAGGGTACGGCATTCGCAGAACGTCAACAGGTTTCTGAATTTCGGACTTATATATGATATAGTATATAGCCTGGGACAATATAATTATCAAAGGGCTGAAGATAAAACCTTTAATTTTTATACCTCCTATACCGGCAACAAATACAAGTTGTACCTGTCAGCAGGGATTAATAATTTCAAAACTTATGAAAACGGCGGAGTAACCAACTATATCCAGCTTGAAAGTGTAGTCCCACGCGATGCAGAGGTAAATCTTGGAGGTCTTAATAAAGCATTGAGTACTTTCAAGAACAAGAATATACTTCTGGTTCAACGATATACTCTTGGTTCCGGTTCGCCTTCAGCAAAGGATTCTGTTGCCCCGAAGAAGCAGGGATTTCTTGGTTTGAGCGGCACCTTTTCACATATTTTTACAATTGAAACCAACTCAAGAAAATATGATGACTCCTATCCGGATGCTGGCTACTACGACACTGCCTATGTAACCCATGCATATACAGCTGATTCGCTCTATTCCAGAATCATGAAAAACACCCTCAGATTCGATTTTACAACCAATGAAACAAGAAAATTCCGACTGGGAGGAGGTGTAGGAATACGGAATGAGCTATCGAAGTATTATCATATTGTCCCGGTACCTTATACTTTTAATGCAAGTTCATCAAACTGGAATAAGAACAGCAATGTTCTTATCGGGCGTCTGTATAACAATATTGGAGATAAGTTCCGCTGGACAGCCCTGGGGGAATTGTATCTGACAGGATACAGGGCCGGTGACTTCAATCTAAACGGGGATATCACAAAGTCGTTCGACTGGAAGAAGGGGCGGGCTTCATGGCTTGTTACCGGGTCGATTGCCAACACTCAGCCTTCATTCTGGTACGAACAGTGGGGAGGCAACAATTTTAAGTGGATTAATAGTTTCAACAAGGAATTCAGGATCGACCTGGGAACAGAATTTCTTTACCCCGCACGGAAGGTTGAGATAAAACTCAATTATGCAATTATCGACAATTATACTGATTTCGATACAACAGCAATGCCCTCTCAGCATACAGGAGGCCTTTCAGTTGTTGCACTATACCTGAAAAAAGATCTTAAGGCCTGGAAATTCCACCTTTTAAGCGAGGTTATAGTACAAAAAAGCAGCAATATCGATGTGGTTGATCTTCCTCTTCTAACCTTAAAAGAAGCTTTTTACTTTGAACATCTTTTCAAGTTTGCATCCACAGGAGGTAGACTTTATATGCAGGTTGGGGCAGATGTTACTTTTCACACTCTGTATCACCCCTATTCTTATATGCCTGCTACAGGGAGGTTCTATCGTCAGGAGAAGGAGACAACAGGAAATTATCCGTTCATTAATGTCTTCCTGAATCTGAAACTGAAAAGGACACGCGCATTTATTATGTTCGATCATGTGAACTCGGGATTCATGGGGTACAACTACAGCATGATCCCTTCTTATCCCATGAATATCAGGATGATGCGCTATGGACTGGCCTGGACTTTTTATAATTAGAAATTTTTTCCTATCTTTGCCTCAGATTTTAACCGAGAAGTTAAACTAAATTAAAGCATTTGATAAAGAAACTAAATTTTCTTTTAATGCTGGTGTTCTTTTTAGCAGTCGCATGCACCAGCAATCATAAAGCCATAAAAAGCCCGGGTAACGGGTACGTGTCGATCGACCTTGATTCAATAAGGAAACGGGGAAAGCTTATTGCGGTCACAGATTTCAATTCAACCAACTATTTTATTTACAAGGGTGAGCCGATGGGTTTCAACTATGAGTTGCTCAAGTCGTTCTCCGATCATATTGGTGTTGATGTTGAGATAATAACAAACAGTAATCCTTCCAATGCCTGTGCACTTCTGAAAAACGGAGAGGCTGACCTTGTAGCTATGGGGCTTGATATTGGTTCATTTTCTGACAATGAAGTGCTTCTGACGGAGCCGGTCGATGAAACAAGATTAGTCCTGGTCCAGAGAAAACCTGGCAGACGAAGGGCGATTGAAATTAACGGCAGTATGGTCAGGCATCCACAGGAACTTGCAGGAAAAACAGTATTTGTTCAGGGCGGTACGGCTGTCAGCAGGAGGCTGGAATTGCTTCAGGGAGTAATAGGTGATTCGATAAATGTTATTGAGGTGCCTTATGAACCTGAACAACTTATAGGACATGTAGCCGATGGTGAAATAGACTACACAGTCTGTGAGGAAAACGTGGCACTCGTAAATTCAACCTACTATCCGGGCATTGATGCGTTTACTGTAATCAGTAATCCGGTGAGCCTGGCCTGGGGTGTGCGCAAGAATAATTCGGAAGCTCTTATCCGTGAGGTTAACAGGTGGCTGACAGCATTTAAGCAGACAGGTACTTATAGTATGCTTTATGCAAAATATTTTAAAAACCAGAATTCCAGCTCCATTGTAAAGAGTGACTATTACGCCATCAGTACGGGAAAGGTATCACAATATGACGATATAATACGACAGTACAGTGCTCTTATCAAATGGGATTGGAGATTGCTGGCATCCCTGATTTTCCAGGAATCGAGGTTTCAGGCTAATGTAATATCAACTGCCGGAGCCTATGGATTAATGCAGATAATGCCTGTTACAGGAAAGAATTTTGGTGTAGACATAACACTTTCTCCTGAAAATAATCTCAAAGCCGGTATTCTTTATATTAACTGGCTACATTCAATATTTGATTCAAAAATACAGGATAAAAAAGAGAGGATGTGTTTCATTCTGGCTTCATATAATGCAGGTCCGGGACATATTCTTGACGCTATGAAGCTGGCAGAAAAGAATGGCATGGATCCCTATAAATGGGATGGAAGTGTTGCCTTATGGCTTACCAGGAAATCGGACCCCAGATACTATAAAGATGCTGTTGTGAAGAATGGTTATTTCAGAGGTAATGAGTCTGTTGCATTTGTTTCGCAAGTGATGGCCAGGTTTGAGCATTATAAAAATATTGTTCCTGCAGGTAAACCAAAATAATTCCGGAAGGTAAAAGACAAATTCAAGTTATTTGTTAAGGAAGAAGGCAGTCAATCAGCAGATTATCCCATTTTCCCTGATTATCGTGAGCAATTCATTCAGAATCATTGCTGTTGCTCCCCATATTACATTCCCTTCATAGTCATAATACTTTACATCTATGGGTATGCCGTGAATGGTCATTGGTTTAACTTTAATAATGGAAGGATCCAGGAACCGGTTGAGTTCCGCGTCGAACAGAAAAACAACTTCATCCTCCTGATGTTTGAATTCAGGCTTTCTCTCTGCCCACCCGACAACAGGTGTTACAAGCATGTTGCTTACAGATATGAAAAGCGGGGTTAGTGAATCAATTATATTTATCATTGAAACCGGCACACCGGTCTCCTCGTTTGCTTCACGAACAGCTGTAGCATGAATATCGGCGTCAGATGACTCCATCTTCCCGCCGGGGAAACAAATCTGACCGCCATGTACCCCATTGTAATCGGGCCGCTGCATAAAAACTGTATGAACCGATCCATTTACAGGATACAGAAGGATAAGAACTGCAGCCAACCTTACGTCCTTTCCTGGTATCCGTGAAAAGTCTTTTAGCCTCCTGTCCGATGATGCCATAAGCCATTGGACTTCTGTTCCGGGAAGACCTTTACGGAGTTCTGTTTTTAATCTGTTGGCAAATTCGTGCATAAAAAACTATTAAAGGATGAATCTTTCAACACAGGCTGGCTGCTTTTGTTCGTTAAATTGTAATCCTCCCTTTTAAATGCCCTTTTCCTGAAAATGTGGCAATTATTCCTTATAAAAGAACATCTCTTTCGGGAATGGTACAGCCTTCACCTTTTTTGTGCCCGTCACATAACCCAGCGTTATTTCTTCGCCCCCGGATCTTTCGAAATAACTAACCTTGAGAGGATAGTAACCCGGATTAAGAGGTAGTAACTTTACTACAGGATTATCAGCAGAATGGAGTCCGTCATTATTTAGCAGCAGCTGATCGTTAAAATATACCCTTGAACCGTCATCAGATGTAACCCATATGTAGTACATGCCTTTTGTAGCGATGTGAAGATATCCATTGAACTGTACGGCAAAACTGTCTTTTTTTTCTGCAAATTGAAGATCAAGGTTTTCGGTTGTACCGCTCTTTTTAATTTTTAGAGCAGTGAAATCCGGTAAAGAATCCCAGACACCTTCGTAGTAAGAATATTTTAATCCCTGTTTCAGATTTTCAACAGCCTGTTGCCCGCTAATGTAATCACCCGCGGTGAAAATTCTTGTAACTGTAGCGTGCTGAATATATTTCCTCGAAACACTTTTTACCTTCAGAGTACAAGGTTTGTTTATTACGATTTTGTCTTTGCATTGCGCTGAGTTTATGTTTGGTTCGGTACCGTCGAGTGTAAACCTCAGGTTAGGATTGTTGTTCTCGATCAATGCAAATGCCGAGGCACCTTTTGGTATTATTCCTGCTTCGGGATATACTTTAAAATTTGATCCCGAATCGAAAATAAAACGCAAACCATCATAAGCACTTTTAAAGGTTACAGAGCCATGGTCCTCCTCAGCATAAGAAATGATCTTCCAGTTCAAATCTTTTGGCGCTGAGCTCTTAAGCAGTTTTTCCATGGATGTAATACCCATCTCCTTCATGCCTCCTCCTTTGCGTCCTGTAATGAAAATAGGTTTATTCCAGTTTTTCGTTTTTGTGAATTCTACCTGAGCACTTTTTATCTGCATCTGATTTTTATACCAGAAGCTCGGATCTATAGCAATATAGGCATCGAAAAGGTCAGGATCGGTCAATAATGCATGCATTGCAAAAACACCTCCATATGAATGACCTACAAGTACTTTGTAGGGTTCAGTTTTGAGGTTTTTGTCGATATGGGGGATAAGTTCGTCTTTGAAGAACTTTACAAAGTTATCAGCTCCCCCACCCGTAGGGGCACTCTGGCTTGAATCGGGCAGGAAATCATGGTTTCTGTCAATATTCAATACCCCAACAATGATTGCTTCGGGCATCTTGTTATTTGCAAAAAGAAAGCGTGCAGTAGGGACTATGTGCTGATCCCTGTCGTTGGCATCGAGTACATAAATGACAGGATATTTCGAGTCTTTTTTTCCATAACCCTCAGGTAAAAAGATTTTGATTTTTCGATTCTGTTTTAGAACAACAGAATTCAATGAGTCGTTTTTAACTAAGTAGTGTCTGTCTCTAAAGTCATGTTTTTTTAAACTTTCACATCGTTTTTTTGGTTGTCCATCATTGATAGTTTGAAAAAGGTTTCAAAAATGCATTTTCATTGCTGTAAGCACGTGACAACCCTGTTAATAACTGCCAAAA
>CAIMVD010000071.1 GCA_903844815.1 uncultured Bacteroidota bacterium
AACTATGGGAGCTGCGATAGAAGGTTGTCTGTACGGAATAAACTCAGTCGGATTTTCCCTGAACAGCTTTTCTCCAACTGCAGATTTTTCTGTCTGCAAGAGTTATATAAGGACAGTTATGAATTATCTCATTTCAAATCCTCTTCCTGATGGTGTTTGTCTGAATGTAAATATTCCGGCAGTAACGGAGAACGAAATAAAGGGAGTCAGGGTTTGCCGGCAATCGAAAGGAAACTGGAAAGAGGAGTTTGAAAAGCGGAAAGACCCAATGGGAAAAACATATTACTGGCTAACAGGCAAATTTATTAACCATGAACCTAATGCTGAAGATACTGATGAATGGGCCATTAAGCATAATTATGTCTCAGTAGTTCCGGTTTCGGTCGATATGACGGCCCATAACTATCTTGGCGAATTAAAAGAACGGCTTGGCGAATGACCCTTCCTGAAAAATATGATAAAATGGCAACCGGAATCATTTCCGGACTGTTATTGCCCTTTCTTACCGGCTTTGTGATTTTTTACTCTTCTTCGAAAGGAGCTTCGTTGCATACTTACCTTTCACACATTGTAAAATCGGATATCATAACACATTCAATAACCTTGTGTGTTTTCCCGAATGTATTCGCCTTCCTCCTTTTTAACCATTTCGATATGCTTCGTGCCTCACGCGGAGTACTTGGGATGACCATAGTGTGGGCTGCGGTTGTTTTTGGCGTAAAGTTTTTAACATGAGATATTTTATTATTGCAGGCGAGCAGTCGGGCGATCTTCATGGCTCCAACCTGGTAAGGGGACTACTGAAGGCAGACGACAAGGCTGAGGTGTATTGCTGGGGAGGCGACCTGATGGAATCAGCGGGAGCTACCCTGCTTGTTCATTATAAAAAGCTGGCATTCATGGGTTTTGTTGCGGTAGTCCGTAATCTTGGCGCCATTTCTAAAAATCTTGCCCTGTGCAAACAGCATCTGAACGAGTACAATCCGGATGTAGTAATCTTTATCGACTACCCCGGCTTTAATCTGCGCATTGCAGAATACGCCAGGAATAAGGGACTTAGAACCTTCTACTATATTTCTCCCAAACTCTGGGCCTGGAATGAGGGCAGGGTGGAAAAGGTAAAGAAGTACGTCGACCGGATGTTCATAATCTTCCCTTTCGAAATTGATTTTTATAAAAAGCATGGCATTTCCGTTGAGTACAATGGTAACCCTGTGGTTGACGAGATTGAAAGAATAGTTTCATCCTTTGTTGCAGGGAATAATTTAAGAAACAATCCGGAGATCGATGACAGACCCGTCATAGCCCTTCTTGCCGGAAGCAGGAAACATGAGATAGAGCTTGCGCTGCCGGCTATGATGAAGATGATTCGTCATTTTCCCGGCTACCAGTTTGTTCTGGCTGGCGTTAAGAATATCCCTGATGAAATTTATAAAAATATTATCCGCGAAACACCTGTTAAGCTCATAAAGGAACGTACCTACGAGATCCTATTCTCCGCAGATGCTGCACTTGTGACCTCAGGAACAGCAACCCTGGAGGCCGCACTTATCGGCACTCCCCAGGTGGTTTGCTATAAAGGTGATTTTTTTTCGATGTTGATTGCCTGGGCTGTTATAAAAGTTAAGTACATTTCGCTTGTAAATCTGATACTCGGCTACGAGGCTGTCAGAGAACTTGTGCAGTATGATCTTAATGAGAAAAAACTGCTGGAAGAGCTCACTGCCGTCCTGCCGGGAGGTAACAAAAGGGGAAAGTTACTGGCGGATTATGAATCACTGAAGGCAATACTAGGCCCTTCGGGAGCTTCATTCAGGATTGCTGCTGAGATGGTTAAAGAATTGAAAGAATAAATTCTACACCCGGTTTATGCTGAGAACAATGTTATTGCTGTTTTACCTGATAGTTTTCAATTTTGAAGGCCAGGCTCAGGTTAAGATAAAACTCTTCTCAGATTATTCCCCCCAATCCGTATGCGTTACAGTAACTGAAGGAAGATATGAAATTCTGAAAAGTAACGGAGAAAATCTTGCACTTTCAAAAAACGACCGTGTAACTATAACCAGCCTCAACGGACTACTCACTGTGAAACCAGATAGTGCTGCCGGATTTAATGATTCGTTCATTGTTCTGAAGGGAGAAACAGGTAAAGACGTCTTTGCCTTAGTCATACCCGGAAAGAAGCTTGTTAAAAGAAATTATTCAGGAGACCTGGCCTGTTCAGCAGGCAAAAGGTCAATTGTATTATTTAATACCTGTCCGTCAGAGGATTATATTTCCGGAGTCGTAGTGGCAGAGGGAGGAAAACAGCAGAATATCGAGTATTACAAGGCTCAGTCTATTCTGGCTCGTACATATATGTTTAAATATATAGAAGATAATTTTGGCGAAAGTGATTACCTGACCGACAATACGGATTGTCAGGTTTTCTTTGGTATCACCAGTGACCCTGCAATCTTAAAAGCAGTTGAATTAACAAGGGGACAAGTAATTATTGACCGGAACAAAACGGTAATTGAATGCGCTTTTCATTCAAATTGTGGCGGTGTTACATGTTCTTCAGGTGACGTTTGGCTCACTCACAAATCTTATCTTAAAAGTGTTACAGATCCTTTCTGTCAGAATTCAAGAAATGCTAAATGGGAAAAAAGCATCAGCCTTGACAGATGGGTAAATTATTTAAAGAGATCAGGTTATACAGGCAGGTCCGATGACCCTTCCGCCTTTAGTTTTTCAGGACTGTTGAGGTCGGATAATTATACTATAGGATCGTTTGGCATGCCATTCACCAGAATCAGGACAGAGATGCATCTTCCTTCTGCCTACTTTACGGTAAATTTGAAGGGAGATTCAATTGTCCTGAACGGAAAAGGATTTGGGCACGGAGTAGGTTTGTGCCAGGAAGGGGCAATGAAGATGGCAAGACAGGGATATTCTTACAGACAGATCATTAATTTTTATTATAACGGAGTACTGATTGAAGATATTAGTAAAGCCTCCATTCTGCCTCAACTTAAAATTCTGCTTGCAGGTTATGGAAAAGGTCATGATAATAAAGCTAAAAAAGAAGTTTTACTTCCAGCATCTGAAGGTTTCATTGTGCAGGCTTCGAGGTAATTGTTTATTTAAATAACTTTGGACATTATAACGATTAAACAGTAAGAAGTAATGTTTGCCATTTTCAGAAAAGAGATCAGCGGGTTTTTCACCAGTCTGACCGGTTATATTGTTATAATAGTTTTCCTGCTGGTTAACAGCATGTTCATGTGGGTTTTTCCTGGTGAATGGAATATTATCGACAGCGGTTATGCCGGTCTCGACACCCTGTTTTTCCTCTCTCCATGGGTTTTTCTATTTCTTGTTCCTGCAGTAACCATGAGGATGATTGCAGAAGAAAAACGCCTTGGTACCATCGAACTCATCTATTCCCGTCCCATTACCGAAAGGGGATTCATTTACGGGAAATATCTGGCCTCGGTAGCCCTGGTTCTGCTTGCCCTCCTTCCTGCAGTGATCTATTATATATCGGTTTACCTGCTGGGCGAATCACATGGAAACCTCGACAGGGGAGGGACACTTGGTGCATTTATCGGTCTTTTTTTCCTGGCATCCGTTTATGCCTCGGCCGGTTTGTTTGCCTCGTCACTAACCGATAATCAGGTTATAGCTTTCATCGTAGCAGTGCTGATCTGTTTTGTTATGTTTGCCGGTTTCGATTCCTTTGCTTACCTCCCTGGCTTGAAAAAGCTTGATGAGTTTGTAATCAGGCTTGGGATAAACGAGCATTATAAATCGGTAAGCAGGGGAGTACTCGATATAAGAGATGCTGTATATTTTGCTGCCGTCGTAGCAATCTTCAATGAAGCCACAAGGCTGGTACTTCTGTCGCGCAAATGGAAGAAAAAAAATTAGAATGGAAGTTAACCGTAATTTTTCAGGTATAAGGTTTAGAAGCTGGATTCAATTTGTTTCGGCTGTGGCAGTAATTATTCTTATTGCTTTGGCAACATCGCTTGTAAGGCTGAGGCTCGACTTGACAGAAGACGACCGGTATACTCTCTCACCTCCCACAAGGAAGGTCCTTTCGGGTTTAAAAAACGATATCTATATTCAGGTCTACCTCGACGGTGATATCCCGATTCCGCTGAAACGTCTGAGAAGATCAGTCCGCGAAATGCTTGACGAGTTCAGGATAACCTCCGGGAGGAAGATCGACTTCGATTTTATTAATCCTTCTGAAAGCAGTAACCAGGGCGAACGGGAAAAACAATACCAGTCGCTTGTCAATAAGGGACTTAATCCTGTAAATCTGCAGGCCGGAGACGCTGAAGGCGGATCAACACAAAAGATAATCTTCCCCGGGATGATTGTCAATTATAATGGTATCGAAGTTCCCATCAACTTTCTTAATAACTCATCGGGATCATATGAACAAAACATATTGCGTTCAATGGAAGGGCTTGAGTACGAGGTTATCCAGACCATATCAACTGTAAGCAAGGATACAATATTTAAGGTTGCCTTCCTTGAAGGGCATGGTGAGATCCCTGAAATTGAGACAGCTGACATCACAATGAACCTGGCACGTTATTTTACCGTCGACAGGGGAATAATTGGCGGCAAACAGGGGATACTCGACAAATATGCTGCAATTGTAGTCGCCGGTCCTGAAAAGGAGTTTACTGAGGCCGATAAACTGGTATTGGATCAGTATATAATGAATGGAGGAAAAGTGTTGTGGCTTGTTGATGAGGTGAAGGTAAATACCGACAGCCTTACATTAGGCAGCACTATCGGACTCTTTCGTCCGCTGAATATTGAAGATCAGCTTTTTCGTTATGGGGCAAGGGTTAATCCTGTAATAGTGCAGGACCTCGACAGCTGGGTTATAAGGGTTAACATTGGAAGCGGCAATGCACAACAGAAGTTTGTTGCCTTACCCTGGCTTTATTATCCGCTGCTTATTCCCAGTTCCAGCCACCCCATTGCAAGGAACATCAACAGGGTAAAGGGAGATTACAGTAACTACATTGATACTGTGGGTCTCGACATGGCAATACATAAAACGATTCTGCTGCATACTTCAGCCTTTAGCCGTGTCCTTTCTCCGCCTCTTATAATTAGTCTTAAGGAAGCTGAGAAGACGCCCTCAGAAAAAGAATTTCCCATGTCATCGCTTCCTGTAGCCGTTTTGCTCGAAGGGGTCTTCCCTTCGGTTTTCAAAAACAGGAGCATTGATAATTATGTTGGTGCCGGCAATCTGAAGATTAAAACAGAAAGTACAAAAACCAAAATGATAGTGATTGCCGACGCAGATATAATAAGAAATGAAGTTACCAGATCAGGATTGCAGGAGGTTCCCGTTCCGCTTGGAGTGGATAAGTACACAGGTCAGACTTTCGGGAACCGTGATTTCCTGATTAATTGCCTTAACTACCTTGTAGATGATGACGGCCTGATGGAGCTGAGGTCCAGGGAAATCAAACTCAGGCTTCTCGACAAAGCAAGGATTAAAAGCGAAAAACTCAGATGGCAACTCATTAACGTACTCGGACCGGTTCTTGTTGTTATACTCTCGGGACTGGCATATGGCTGGTTCAGGAAAAGAAAATATACGTCTATCTGATCGATGAAAAACAATGTCTTACGGGTATTATCTATCTCAGCTGCGGCATTATTGCTTCTCCTGATAGTATTTAGAAACCATTCTCCGTTCGGTAAAGCGAACACCTCTTTTGCCTCAGATAAGAGTAAGGAGATAACCAGGATTGAACTTTCAGATGGCGGTAAGAGGCTTTTCCTGCAAAAAGAGGGTGAAAACTGGCTCATAGATGGTAAATCGGAAGCCAGGAAGAGCGGCATACTTTTTTTGATCAGGGTTCTGCAGGAGATAAGAATAAAATCGCCGGTATCTGATGATTTGTTTCAGAAGGAAATCAGGGATAAGGGTATTATTCCTGTTATGGTGAAGTCGTATCATAAGAGGAAACTGCTTAGTTCTTTTCTAGTGTATAAAACCACTTCAAATAAATCCGGCAATATTATGAAGAGGAGGGAAGGTTCTGAACCTTTTATAGTCTCAGTTCCTGGTTATGACGGCGAAATAGGTACGGCCTTTACTCTGAACATACTTTACTGGGAACCATTCACAGTATTCAACCTGCTTCCCTCAGAAATTGTAAACATAAGTTTTCAGAATTTCTCCGATCCGGTATCTTCTTTCAATATAGGAAACAGGAACCATCGTTACACGTTTTCAGGTCCCGATGGTGAAATTACCGGTTTTGATTCGACGCTGGTGACCCGCTACCTGTCATATTTCGCCAGAATCCCCCTCGAAAACTGGGCTTTTGACCTGACACCTGATGAAAAGAAAAAAACAGCGTCAGAACAGCCTTTGTACAGGATAACTGTAATTTCAACGGACGGATCTTCCACCGAACTTTCACTTTGGGGAAGAATGACAGGGGATGGGGTGGAGCGGAAAAAAGATACTGACAGGTTACTTGGAAAAACAGGGAAATCCGATGAGTTTTTCATAATGAGGTATTTCGACATTGATCCCCTTATAAAGAAGCAATCGTATTTCCTTACACATTAATTTTTGTTTGCGTTGATAGTTTTTTTTTGTAATATTGATGACTGAGAAAAGAACTAATTATGTGGTTCAAACTGTTCATATCTACCTGAATAGTAAAAATCGCAAGGCAATAAATAAACTTAAAACTATATTGATATGAAATTTGTGGTATCCAGCTCGGAACTTCTGGGTCATCTTCAGGCCATAAGCAGGGTAATAAGTTCGAAAAACACTCTTCCAATCCTCGATAATTTTCTCTTTAACCTTAAGGGCAACGACCTCGAGATAACTGCTTCGGACCTGGAATCGACTCTTATTACAAGAATTAAGCTTGAAAACACCGAGGGTGACGGCGTAATTGCACTTCCCGCCAGGATATTGCTTGATACACTGAAAGAATTTTCGCTTCAGCCCCTTACCTTCGATATTAATCTCACAACCCTTGCTGTGGTCATCAGTTCCGAAAATGGCACCTTCAATGCAGTTGGCCAGAACGGAATCGATTTTCCGGCCCTCCCGGTAATTAAGAAAGATAAGAAATTTTCGTTTGTCATAAATGCCGACGTTATGCTGGCAGGCATTTCAAAAACACTTTTTGCCACAGCCGACGATGAGCTTCGCCCTGTTATGGGTGGAATTTTCGTTGAAGCCTCTACCGACAGGATAACCTTTGTTGCTTCTGATGCCCATAAACTAGTAAGGTATCAGAGAACCGACGCTCATGCCGATGATCAGGCGTCATTTATTCTTCCCAAGAAACCGGCCTCTCTCCTCAAAAATATCCTTCCTAAAGAACAGGGAGCTGTTACGGTTGAGTTTGATGATAAAAACGCCTTTTTCATCCTGAATAATTATAAAGTAGTATGCCGTCTTGTTGAAGGCAACTATCCAAACTACAATTCTGTTATCCCGAAGAATAACCCGCGTAAGATTACAATCGACAGGGTTGAGTTTTATAATACTCTGAGGCGTGTATCAGTTTTTTCAAACCAGGCAAGCAACCTTGTAAAGCTTCAGCTTAAAGGAAACCAGGTGATGGTATCTGCACAGGATATTGACTTTTCCATCTCTGCTTATGAGCGCATTAAATGCCAGTATGAGGGCGATGAAATTGAAATCGGCTTCAAGTCGGTATTCCTTCTTGAGATTTTGGCTAACATTTCATCACAGGATGTCATGATTGAGCTAGCCGATCCTACAAGGGCCGGTCTGTTTCTTCCATTAATCTCCGACAGTGATTCCGAAGACCTGCTTATGCTCCTTATGCCAATGATGATTAATACCTAGGAATTGGACCTAAACTTAAAACGCCCCATCGCTTTTCTCGATCTCGAGACTACAGGTATAAACGTTACAAACGACCGTATAGTTGAGTTGTCGGTTCTTAAGATCAGTCCGAACGGCAAGGAGGAATGGATGAGTACCAGGGTCAATCCTGAAATACCGATTCCTCCGAAAACAACAGCCATACATGGAATTACCGATGCTGATGTCGCAAATGCACCGGTTTTCAGGGAAGTAGCAAAGAATCTTACTGCCTTCCTTGAAGGTTGCGACCTTGCCGGGTTCAATGCAGTCAAGTTTGATATTCCCGTCCTTGCAGAAGAATTCCTCAGGGCCAATATCGATTTTAATTTCAGGAAACGCAAGTATATTGACGTTCAGGTCATCTTCCATAAAAAGGAACAGCGTACTCTTTCTGCTGCTTATCAATTCTATTGCGAAAAGTCACTTGTCGATGCCCACAGTTCAAAGGCCGACACCCAGGCGACATACGACGTTCTTAAATCGCAGCTCGACAGGTATAGCGATCTCGAGAATGATGTAGAGAAACTGGCCGATTTCAGTTGCTTTAATACGAATGTTGACTTTGCAGGAAGGATAATCCTCGATGAAAATGGAGTCGAAACCTTTAATTTCGGAAAGCATAAGGGAAAAGGTGTTGAGGCAGTTTTTGCAGAAGAACCGGCCTACTATTCATGGATGATGAACAGTGATTTTCCTCTCTATACAAAAAAAATACTTACCGAGATAAAGCTCAGATCGTTCGGCAAAACAAAGTAAGGTTATGAAGATAATCTGTATCGGCCTTAATTACAGGAATCATGCCCTTGAGATGGGCTGGGCAATACCCACCGAACCTGTAGTTTTTCTTAAGCCCGATTCATCATTGCTGAAGAACAATAAGCCCTTTTTCCTCCCTGATTTCTCGCAGAATATTCAATACGAAGTTGAAGTTGTCATTAAGATAAGTAAACTTGGAAAAGGGATTTCTGCACGTTATGCTCACAGATACTACGACGAGCTAACCCTTGGAATTGATATTACTGCCCGGGATATTCAGCGCCGTCAGGCAGATGCGGGCATGCCGTGGGAACTATCAAAATGCTTCGATGGGGCGGCACCGCTTGGAACATTTATTCCGGTTGCTTCTGTCGTTGATATGATGGACCTTGATTTCAGGCTTGAGATAAACAATAACGTCGTTCAGAAGAGCAATACAAGCGATATGATATTCGGTTTCAATGAGATAATCGAATATGTCTCACAGTTCTTTACCCTTAAAACCGGAGATCTGATTTTTACAGGTACTCCAATGGGTGTTGGTAAGCTGAATAAAAACGACAACCTGGTAGCTTATCTTGGTGATAAGCCTCTTCTTGATTTCATGATTAAATAAAAAGGCTGTCTCAAAAGTCCTCTGTGGAACTCTGTGCTTCTCTGTGTCTCTCTGTGTAACAATTGATTAAGAACTTACACAGAGTGCCACGGAGGTGTCACAGAGGGCCACAGAGGACTTTCAGCTCCTGAATTGCCTTTGCTGCTTTCTCAGCATATCCGCTTCCTGCAAGCTTGTGTTTTACAAGCAATACATCAATAAAGTCAATCGCTTTCTGAACCGTTTTTGACCTCTTCCGGTGGACGTGTCCTTTTTCGTGATGAGTATTAAGAAAAGAGGGTCTGTTAAATTTTTTCGAAAAAGCCGGTAAAATAAGCCCAAAGGCATTTGAGTATGCCTCAATTTTCGAACGTCCGCCAATTCCGGTTATATTGTCATCCTCATCCTGGAGGTCGTTATACACTATCGACCCTATCAGACCCTTTCGCTGGTAATCTGCCAGTTTCAAAAAAAGATCAGAGTCGGTTGAAATCATTGAGGCTCCCAATGCAAGATCGAAAGGCATTGAAGATCCCCGGTTCCTGCTATTCTGCTCAGCAAGATAACAGGCTGTCTGGGCAGCAATTACACTTCCCGAACTGGAGGAGGTCAGAACAAGCTTAAGATTAACCGATGATACATCGGCGGTTATCTGTGTCCAGGCCTTTTTTACTAATTTGTTTTCGAGAGGATGTTCAAGAGGTTTCTGAGAATGGTTTAATGCCGATATCACGTTCATCATGGGCATCCTGAAATAAATATCTTTTATGACATCAAAATCATCGCTTAAGATCTCCTTCATCAGGCGGATATAAGAACCTGTAAAAGCATTCAGCTTCTCTGTTCCGGCTTCTCCGCCGGCGAAGAACCAGACTTTTATACTATCCATTGGCAATTACTTTTTTTATGTCTTGTTGTCAAGGGTCTTGATGTCGAGTGTCTTGCGGTCTTGTGTCTTGCGGTCATGCAGTCAGGGATAATTCTGATTCAAAGTAAACCATATTTTTTAAAATACTCCGCCTGTTAGAAGATCTCAACCTATACTTCATCTCGTTTATAGGGGGGATAGATTCAAATTATGGACGTACTTGTACGAGTAATCCGGAAGGAAAAACATCATTCGTCAGCAATTCAAGAAAAGCCGATTCAGGTTTTCCTTCGGTGAATTTCATTTTTCAGGCTTTCCAAGTTTCTTAATATCTTCTTCTATTTCCCTGAGACTTTCCTCTTTCTCGAATGCTTTTTGAGCAATGGCATATTTTTCGAACTCATCGCCCGATTTCTTCAACGCCTCCTCGTGGCTTATTTTACCTGCATGGTTGAGTAACTCCCTCTGGTTTAATTGCAGAATAACATCCAGGCGCTGTATCCAGTCGGCCATGTACATCGGAACATGTTGTTGTGCCATTGTTTCGGCAAAAGCCAGGTATTGCTCTACCAATAAACCAAGCAGTTTGATCTCATCTTCGTTCAGATAGTTCTTGGCTATACCGACATCCGATTTTTTGATTACTGTTGTTCCCTTTTTGTCGTACGATTGCATACCAATGAGAGGCAAGGTGGCATCAACCCTTCTGTAAACCAACTCGGCCGCAGTATTCTGACTGATTGCCCAGAGGAGTTTGTTTTGCACCACTTTAAAAAATTCTATTGTTTTCTCGTCTTTCGGATTATAGTCGATGCTTGTTGTATAGATGTCTTTAATTTTCTGATAGAAAAACCTTTCCGAAATACGAATCTCCCTGATACGTTCCTGCAATTCGGCAAAATAATTCATTGAACTGCCCGACTTGAAACGGTCGTCGTTCAGGGCATAACCTTTGATAATATATTCTTTAAGCCTTTGTGTGGCCCAGATACGAAATTGAGTGCCTTGTGGTGATTTTACGCGGTAGCCGACCGAAATAATAACATCCAGATTGTAATTTTTTACTGAAACATTTTGCGTTTTCCCTTCAATCGCACCATGTTGAGTGGTTAGTCGGAAATTCCGACATACCACTTTTTCATCCAGTTCACTTTCTTTAAAAACATTTTGAATATGTTCGGTTATAGTTGATCTGGACTTGCCAAATAGTATTGCCATCTGGTCTTGTGTCAACCAAACGGTTTCTTCCTCCAGACGAACATCTATTTTGATGTTGCCACCGGAGTTTTGGTAGATTAGTATTTCGCCGTTGTTCATAGACTTAAATTTCTATTGTTGTGAGTTTGGAAAGAAGTATTTATTTAAAAGATTCTGGTTTTCTGTTTTGATTTTAATAGTTACATTCTTGTAAATAAATTGTCATTCTAGTCTGTAAATGTACAAATAATTGCACTTTAGTTTGATTTTTTGGCTTCTCTGGGTTTATCCAATATCAGAACTGGCACAGTTGTGTTTTGCAGCGACTTTAGGGACTGTAAAATCCTTTTAACGGGTAGAAAGTACTGGTATGTTTTTCTTTCATTATTGCGTTAACCTTCCAATAAAATATTTATCTTTCATTTCAGTAAAATTTAAATTCAATAGATCCTTAGTGCCCTTTTTATTATCCCTTGTGTTCCTTAGTGGTTAATGTTTTTTTTTAACACAAAGGACACAAAGGATTACTCAAAGGGCACGAAGGGAAGAACCGAAGCAAATCCAAAACTTAGATATATGAAAGAGAAAAGTAAAGAATCAAGGAGAAGTTTTATTCAGAAATCGGCCGGTGCTGCTGCACTTCTTGCTATGCCGTCAATAATTCCTGAGAGAGCTTTTGGAGCTAATGACCGCGTAAGAGTAGCCGTCCTGGGTGTTAATGGCCGCGGTACAAATCACATCCAGGGGTTTTCGGACCTTAAGGATGTTGAGGTCGCATGCCTCTGCGATCCTGATCTTGTTGTCCTGGCTAAACGTGCAGCCGAATTTGAAACAAAATACGGACGAAAGGTTATCCAGCAACAGGACCTCCGTAAGGTCTATGAGGATAAATCGATCGATGCCGTGAGCATTGCAACCCCTAACCACTGGCATGCACTTGCAGCTATCTGGGCCTGCCAGGCAGGAAAGGATGTCTATGTTGAAAAACCGGGATCTCACAATATTCGTGAAGGCCGGAAAATGGTTGAAGCAGCCGCCAAATATGACCGAATCGTTCAGCATGGTGTTCAGCTGCGCAGCTCGGTTGCCGTTCAGGAAGCCATAAAGCACCTGCGCGACGGGCTTATTGGAGATGTCTACATGGCCAGGGGGCTTGTTTTTCGCTGGAGAGATGACATTGGAAACAAAGGCACAGAACCTGTTCCTGCCGGACTCGATTATGATCTATGGACCGGTCCTGCAGAGATGAGACCATTCTCGAGAAACTATGTCCATTATAACTGGCACTGGAACTGGAATTATGGTAACGGCGACGTTGGTAACCAGGGTGTTCATGAGACCGATCTTTGCATGTGGGGACTGAATGTTGGTTTCCCTGAAAGAATCACTGCAGGAGGAGGTAAATTCCTTTTCAACGATGCCAAGGAAACTCCTGAAGTTCTTTCTTCTACCTATCATTATCCGAAAGAGAAGAAGATAATAGAATTTGAGGTCCGGCCATGGATCACAAATGCAGAGAACGGTGTTGAAGTCGGCAACATTTTCTATGGAAGCAAGGGTTACCTTGTGGTTTATAACTACGACAGGTATGAGAGTTTCCTGGGGGAGAAGAAAGAACCCGGACCAGCCAACAAAGCCGGCGGTGATCACTTCCTTAACTTTATTACAGCAGTAAGGGCTCATGATAAGTCGATACTTAATGCTCCGGTTGAAACGGCTCATCTTTCATCGGGTCTGGCTCACCTTGGAAACATTGCCTACAGAACAGGGCGTACTCTGAATTTTGATCCTGTTACGGAGAAATTCATAAACGACGACGAAGCGAATACTTACCTGACACGTCCGGCCAGAAAGCCTTATGAGGTGCCTGATAAGGTATGAAAGAAAACGAAAAAAGCCATTTTCTTTACCCGTCCACCTGGTTGAGAAATCCTCTGTGGATCTCTGTGTTTTCTCTGTGGATCTCTGTTTAACAATACTTTAAGAACTTACACAGAGTGGCACAGAGGTATCACAGAGGGCCACAGAGGACCACAGAGAATATTTTTGACAGTCCGAAAGTAAGTTGGGTTTTTAAGTAATTTTAGAAAAACTATTGTATTTCTTTAATTAAACCAGTAGGAGATCTTCAGAACCAGACCCCTGTTTTTGACAGTGAAGTCACCGGGGAAGGTGTTTTCGGTATAGACAATGTAAAGGTCAGACACCGGTGCAAATCGCCACTGGAATCGCAGATTTATATTAAAATTGTCGATCTGGTTATTGTATTGAACCAGGCTTGTAAGAAAAAGTTTATCGGTAAAGGTTACATCGAGTCTTGGTCCAATAAGCACGAATTCGGCACTGCTGAAAGGAGCAGGAAGGTCGATTTTATTGTATGAAGTTGTTATTGCAAGACTTCCGTATGGCTGAATCCTGTAAAAAAGATCACCACTTACGGTAAATCTGGTCCCGTTAAAATACCCCCCGTACCTGCTGCTTAACAATATATTAAGAGGTTTTCGGATATCTGAAGTGTACGCCAGACCAAATTCTTTCCAGTTGAATCCCTCATCTTTCAGTAGTGGTATGCCACCGGTGTTCGTTGGGTCAAATGGTGCCTGCAATTTAATATAAGTCTCTTTTATATCCGCCTGAAGGATGTTTTTGTTTTTCCATTCAACCTGATACATGAGCTGAGTCTCCCGGTCGGTAAGGCTGAAGGAGGGGTCGGTAAGCAGGTCAAGTTTGAAAATTGGTCCGTGGTTTACAATCCTGCTTGAGGACGGGAAAAATTTATACAGTAACGTTGGATTTATTTCATAATAACCCTTCCTCCTGATATACCCTGCATCGGCTATATAATCAGCGCCTACCCATGACTGATTAATCAATGCAGTAAGATGCTGGTTTGAATACATCAGGTTTCCGGCAAGCGCTGAAGCATCAGCCGAAGCTCCTGTGTAGAACGACTGGTGGTAAAGGGCTTTTCCTGTCCACCGGTTGTCGGCACTGGCAAGGTTGTATTCAATACCTGCAACCCTGTTGTACATCCTTTCATTATTAGCAGCGTCACTTTTATTACCGGTAAGTTGTTTGTTTACAAGAAAGGCAGAGATATTTGACCTTCTGAATACCTTTCTCTGTATCGTTGCAACAGTGAAGTTGCTTGCACTGATATCATCCTTTTCCGAAGTCTGGATATCCATTGCACCAATTCTCCAGTTATTTCCTATTTTTCCGCTCAACCTGGCTCCGGCCTGCACCGGAGTGCTGAGCCCGATTCGCCTTGAAAAGAAGGGCCTGATGCTTTCGGTTCCCAGATTTGCGAAGAGGTCGCTGTTTTCGAGATAAAACTGCCTTTTTTCGGGGAAGAAGAGTTCGAACCTGTCGAGATTCGTTCTCTGCCGGTCAACTTCTACCTGAGAATAGTCGGGATTGATTGTGAGGTCGAGATTCATCGATGTAGTCAGGATGACCTTTGCATCCAGGCCGGCATTGGCTGTTGGTTCAATTTTACCTCCAGCTTCCACATTCTGTGTGGCTTTTGCAGACAGATAGGGGATCAGCGAAAACCTCATCCCCGACTTAGGCAGTGGTTTATCCCATACAAGTGATCCGGTATAGGCAAGATTTGAAGTTGTAAACTGACGGGGCATTGGAGCCCAGCTCGACTTTTCGGTTGTTTTCAGGTCGTTTCTGCTGAAATTAATCCCCCATTCGGGAGAACCTCCATTGTATCGCATGCTCCTGAAAGGGATGGCAAACTCTGCAACCCAGTAGTTTTCATAATTTTTGACAGCTGACCGCCATTTGATGTCCCAGTCGAGGTTAACTGCTGCCCCGTTTGCTTCTGATCCATCCCATTGGGCACCTGCAGCAGATACTCCGAACGCAAATCCGTTTGTCTGATCATCATAGGTGTCGATGAATACTACGAAGTTGTCATTTTTCTGGAAGTTAAAGTCGCGGCGAAGCGATTCCACGGGACGCTTCCCCGGCGTAGGGTCATGGCAGACTATACCCAGGTATAAAGTTGTCGGAGTGTATGTTACCATTACTTCGGTCTGAGAAGCTGCATATCCTGTATCTGTCGGTGTTACCCTCCGAAAATGTCCGGCTTTATCTGCTGAAAGCCAAACCGGCTCATCAAGAATACCATCGATATTGATGCTGGTGTTAGTTTCACTAATATTAACGCGGTATTTTGTCCGGTTTATACCTTTCGACTCACCATAAGCCGGATATTGTAAAAAGAATAGTATTGCTGTGAAGATTATCAGCCCCGTTCTGAACATTGGAAAATTTTGGCGCAAGGTAAAAAAAGAATAAGGGTTTTATAGGTGCATTCCGATTATTAAGGTTAATTTTTATTAAAATACATTGTCCTGCATATGATGTTGTTAATAGTCTTATTTTTATGGAAAGAAAAGTAGTATTGTTAAAACCTTTGTGCCCTTTTTAAAACCTTTGAGTCCTTAGTGTTTAACGGATTTCTTTTTAAACACAAAGGACACTAAGGGTTTCACTAAGGGCACAAAGGGGATTCATCATGTAATTAAATATAGATATTATGGTAATACATATTTGTAATGACGCAGCCGAACTTGGATTAAAGGCTGCAAGGTTTGTCTCGAAGAAACTGAATGAGGCAATTGAACTGAATGGAGAGGCCAGAATGGTAGTATCCACAGGAAGTTCACAGTTTGAGACTTTGCAGTCGTTGTTAAATGAAAATGTCGACTGGGAAAAGGTCGAGATTTTTCACCTCGACGAATATATCGGATTACCTGCAACTCATAAGGCGAGCTTCAGGAAATACCTTTATGAAAGGTTTATAAATCATATTCCGGTAAAAAAGTTTTATGGTGTTAACGTGGAAGGCGATATAGAGCAAACTATTAAGGAACTTACCAGGGCTATTGAAAGTAAACCTGCCGATGTAGGCCTTATCGGAATTGGTGTTAACGGTCATATTGCCTTCAATGATCCTCCGGCTGACTTTGAAAAAAGAGAATCATATATTGTTGTCACTCTCGACGAGGAATGCAGGATGCAGCAGGTTAACGAGGGCTGGTTCAATTCGATCGGGGAGGTGCCCGAAAGAGCCGTCTCGATGACTCCATGGCAGATAATGCAGTGCAATACAATAGTATCTGCAGTACCGCATAAGGTTAAGGCAACAAGTGTAAAGAATACATTAATAAACAGCCTTACCGAAATTGTACCTGCTACTATATTAAAGCAGCATGCCGATTTTAATCTTTACCTCGACAGGGATTCTGCTTCAGGAATTATTCCATTATAAATAAAAGGGGGTGGCTAATATGGAGAATCACGAAAAAAATAGTTCTGTAATTGAAGGCATCCATTACGCAACAGGGGAGCTTGTCACCATTGAAGTAATTGATGGCCTGATTGATAAGATTTTCATAAAAGACGGAATGTCCTCGGTTGGAGGAAATCTGATCATTGCCCCCGGACTTATTGACAACCAGATTAACGGATATGCCGGTATCGATTTTTCCGGACCGGCAATATCGGCAGAAGATGCAATTAAAGCTTTCACAGCGATACTTAAAAATGGTGTAACTACTTTTCTCCCGACCCTTATAACTGCCGGCTTATCATCAATGACCAGGAGTTTAAGAGTTCTCAGTGAAGTGTGGGAGCAGGATGAATTGTTTCGTGAATGTGTGCCCGGCTTTCATCTTGAGGGGCCATTTATTTCATCTGTGGATGGTTTCAGAGGTTGTCATCCTCTTGAATTTATTCGCAAACCTTCTGTGGATGAATTCAGGGAACTTCAGGCTGCTTCGGGAAACAAAATAATCCAGGTTACTCTCGCTCCTGAAGCAGAAGGTGCAATGGATCTGATAAAATACTGTGTTTCAGCCGGTATTGTTGTCGCAATGGGACATACTAATGCTACCTCAACACAAATAAGGGAAGCGGCTGACAATGGAGTTCGACTGTCCACTCATCTTGGAAACGGTTGTGCCAACATGATTCACAGGCATAACAATCCGCTCTGGCAGCAACTGGCCGATGCCAGGCTTACCCCTTCAATAATTGCCGATGGCCTTCATCTGCTTACCGAAGAGATAAATGTCTTTTATAAGGTAAAGGGTCCCGATAACCTTATTATTACCTCTGATATTGTATATCTTGCAGGCATGGAACCGGGAAAATACTCTTATCTTGGAACAGATGTTCTCCTTACCGATTCGGGGATGTTAATGGATACCGTTCATAATTGTCTTGCCGGAGCCTCATTTCCGTTAGTAAAGGGAGTTGAGACCATGATGGATTTTACGGGATGTTCACTTGCACAGGCTATAAATATGGCATCGCGTAATGTGGCAAGGATATATAACCTTGATGACAGGGGCGTGCTTGCAGAAGGAAAGAGGGCGGATCTGATACTGTTTGAAATGGATCGTTACAGGATCAATATCAGAAAAACCTATATAAATGGAAGGCTGGTCTTTGATTGCACTGAACGATAAACCCGAAACCCGAAACCCGAAACCCGAAACCCGAAACTCTTAACCATATAAAATGAGTCCTATTGATTATATCGTCTTAGCAGGATACTTCCTTTCGATAACTGCCTTTGGTTTGTGGATGGGCCGAAAAGCCCGGACTAGCGATGCCTATTTCAGGGGGGAGCGCAAATTCAAATGGTACATAATGATTGGCCAGGCATTTGGTGTGGGTACACATGCAGAGATGCCCGTTGCACAAACAGGTGCAACATTCAGTCAGGGTTTCGCAACAATCTGGTACCAGTGGAAAAACATGCTCATTACACCGTTTTACTGGCTGATAGCCCCGTTTTACCGGCGTAGCGAAAGAACTACTGTCGGTGAAATCATTGAAGACAGGTATGGCAGCAAAATGGGCCTTGTATATTCAATCTTTGCAATTTCTTTTTTTGTTTTCAACATGGGGGTCATGCTTCAGGGGGCTGCAAAGGTTATTTCTGTTACTTCAGGAAATATTATATCACCCGACATGGTTGTAATCGCTATGGCAGTTGCTTTCATAATTTACAGTTTTGCCGGAGGACTTATAGCTGCAGCATATACCGATTTCGTACAGTCTTTTCTCATAATTATCCTGTCGGTAATGCTAATTCCTCTGGGATTGAAAGAGATAAATGGTTTTGCCGGGATGAAGGCTGTTTTGCCGGCTCATTTCTTCGACCTTTTTAACAGTGCCTCGGGTATTGATGCCTTTACAATTGCAATGCTTGCCGTAAACGGGGTTGTAGGAATAACCGCCCAGCCTCATATGATATCGATGTGTGCCACAGGAAATACTGAAAGGGCCGGGCGAATCGGACAGACCTTCGGTTCGATGGTCAAAAGGCTCGTTACAATAGGATGGGCATTGACAGGACTTGTTGTTGCCGCACTGGTGATCAAAAACGGAGTCACCCTTGCCGACCCTGAAATGGCATTCGGTTATGCCTGCAGCGTTCTGCTGGTTCCGGGACTTGTGGGATTGATGCTTGCCGCTGTTCTTGCGGCAAACATGTCGGCCTGCTCAAACTTCATGGTTAACACTGGCGCTCTTTTTGCAAAGAACTTCTATAAAAAGTATATCAGACCTGAATCGGACGATGCTGTTATTCTCAGAATCGGACGATATTCAGGGCTGGGGCTGGCTTCTCTTTCGGTTTTGTTTGCCATGAGTATTAAAAATGTAATGCATGCATTTCTTTTTACCGAGACCCTGGCTGCCTTCATGGGAATTATTTTCCTTGGCGGAATAATCTGGAAAAGAGCAAACAGGTATGGGGCCGCAGCTGCATTGTCTGTCTCCTTTTCGTTGTATTACCTTATAAATTTTCTTAGAACGGGTGAGCTGATGCTGGTTTATAAATGGACTCCCGCACCTTTCGGTCTGGCTATGCTGGCGGGTTTTACTGTTTTTATAATTGTGAGCCTGCTTACAAAACCCGAAGAACAGGAGAGGATCGGGCATTTTTTTGATAACATGAGGCGGAAATCAGATGCTTCGGAACCCGGAGTTGACGGGCTGAAACCCCTTGCCTCCGAAACCGGCGATGATCTCTTATTGCTTGATCTTCCCGGTTGGTTTCACAGGGAAAGATGGAGGGGATTTTTTGTTCGATACAGGGAAGACCTGGCAGGTTTCTTCCTGAGCTGGCTCGTTGTCGGGGCCCTGATACTCCTGGCATGGGGTATACTTCAAATATGATGCTGCACAGTTTAGAACCATTAATGCTTTTATTGCCTATCCTTTCTTTACAGTCTTTTTTGCCTTTACGGACTTTGCAGACTTTACAGACTTTACAGACTTTACAGACTTTTTAGGATTATTTAACTATCCCCTCACCTTTATTTGTTTTGGTAATAACTTATTCTATAACTAACTTTGACCAATAATTTAATTCGAAAAAAATGGGAAATTTTGGTGCTACTGAGATAATTTTAATTCTTGTTGTTGTTGTTCTTCTTTTCGGTGGAAGAAAGATACCGGAACTGATGAAAGGGATTGGACAGGGGATGAAAGAATTCAAAAAAGCCTCACAAGTTGATGACGATTCAGATAAGATGAGTGCTGAATCGAAAAAAGAGGAGAAAAAATAGTTTGTTAAGGTTGTAACGAAAATAGAATATTTCTTTTCCAAATCCTTTGAGACCTTTGAGAAACCCTTAGTGTCCTTTGTGTTTAGGTGTATTGCTTTTAAACACAAAGTTTCCGGGAGTGGCGACTCTCCAACCTCAAAACAGATAACTTTGAAAAAAGCAGCTCATAAGAAACCTGTTTGTGATTGGTAGTTTCATTCCTCCACAAAGTTTGGTTCGGGGCACTACTTGAAATTTCAAATG
>CAIMVD010000072.1 GCA_903844815.1 uncultured Bacteroidota bacterium
TAGAGTGTCTAGAGTGTTTGGAGTGTTTGGAGTGTTTGGAGTGTTTGGAGTGTTTGGAGTGTTTGGAGTGTCTGGAGTGTCTGGAGGGATAAGAGTGGGTTATTCTTAACTCCAGACACTCCGAACTCCAGACACTCCGAACTCCAGACACTCCGAACTTTCTACACTCCTGACTTTTTTTCAAAAAAAACTAATAATTCTTGCATATTAAATAAGTATATCTTATTTTTGACTAGAAATTAATCAAAATCATGATTACAATATAATCAAATTTTCATTATGTATTTCGCTTCGAACATAAAATTTTTACGGAAAAGGAGGGGAAGGACACAGGATGATGTTGCTTTTTCCCTCAACCTCAAGCGTTCAACCCTCAGCGGTTATGAGAACGGCGTGGCCCAGCCCGGGATAGAAATTCTTATCGCTTTTTCCGGGTACTTCAATATCTCAATTGATACTGTCCTTAAACTGGATATATCGAAACTTTCGGAAAGCCAGCTTGGCGAACTTGAAAGGGGATATGATGCGTATGTAAAGGGAAGCAATCTGCGGGTGCTGACCACAACAGTCAACAGCCAGAACAGGGAAAACATTGAACTGGTGCCGGAGAAGGCCAAGGCAGGATATGCCACAGGCTATGCCGACCCTGAATATATAGGTGAGCTTCCGGTTTTTACCCTTCCTTTTCTTTCTGACAGGAAGAAATACAGAACTTTCCAGCTAAAGGGCGATTCGATGCTTCCCATTCCTGACGGATCCTGGGTAACAGGTGAATATCTCCAGGACTGGATGGGGATAATAAGCGGGAAAGCATATATTGTTTTTACTGTCGACGACGGGATAGTCTTTAAGGTTGTCGAGAACAACATTAAAACCGACGGGAAACTCATTCTTTATTCCTTAAACCCGATTTATGAACCTTATGAGGTGCATATAAATGAGGTTAAGGAGATATGGAAATTCGTGAATTATATAAGCAGTGAGCTTCCCGATCCGGTTATGCCCGAAAAACAACTCTTTCAGGCTGTTGCCGGTATGAAGCATGACCTCGAAAGGATTAAGACGAAGCTGGGAAGCGATATTTCGGATATAGAGGAGGAGAAATAGCCGGAAGTCGGGAGTCGGAAGCAAGCAGTAGGTAGTAGGTAGTCTTCGGACTCCTGACTTCGGACTCCCGACTTTAAACCGTATAATTCCATCCCCCTGCATCAAACCTTACAGGAACCAGCTCCATGTCATCAAGCTCTTCCAGCCTAAGCATCAGGTGATTTGATTCCTGTAAGTGGTTTAATTTCTTTTGTTTATTTACTGAATCTGATGTCATGATTATGAATGCGCCTGGCTCAACGAAATTCCTAAGGGCAGGTGATTCGCATATTACCGGCGACCATTCCGGGATGAGTTTCATTATTTCATGGAAGACATTCTCCAGTTTATCGTCCCATACCTTTGCAAAAATGACTCTCTCAGCCCCTGAGGCAAGCATTCTTGAGGTATCTTTTGTATTCGCCTTATCGGTCTCTTCGTAAATTACATAGCCTTCGTGTTCCGATAGGGAAATAAGGCCGGGTGTGGTCTCATGAAAATGAGGGGTTATTTTGATTGCGGTTATCCTGAGTTCAGGATGCTCACTTATTATCCTGCAGGCTACTGTGGTCTTGCCTGCCTTGGTTCCTGTACCGGCTATGAGTAAGAGATTTGGAATCAGCATATAGTTGAAATAAAAAACTCTGTGTGCCTCTGTGATACCTCCGTGGCACTCAGTGTAACAAAAAAGAACTTACACAGAGATACACAGAGATTGCACAGAGTTACACAGAGTTTAGAAAAAAATCTATTTAATAAGTTTTACTCTTTTGTAAGTTCGATTATCATCTGGATGACCTTCTCATTGTCCGATTCAGGTATTTTACCAATGAATAAAGCCCTGCATATACGGTTCTTATCGAGGATAGCCACCGAATAATTGTCTTTTGGAAGGCCCCATTTCTGCTGGAGGCTGGCTTCGTAATCAAATAATATGGTGGTTCCGAATTTCTTGGCTTTGTTGCCTGCTATCACACGTATGAGACTGTTTGGCTTCCATGTTGATTTGCAGTCAACAATACCAAAACCCTTAAAATAATCTCTGCTGATGCGTTTGTCGACATCCACAGCCTTGTTAACTGCTTCATTGAAAGGTTCATTCAGTTCCGATTCATCCGGATCGACATAGTTTACCTGGATAACCTTTCCGGCCCATGAATTCATTGTAAACTCTTTTTTGTCGGCATCGGTGAACATCCATTCAGGGGCTTTCATCCCGACAGCAAGTTTGATATTTTCCTGTCCGAAAACCCCAGGTATTGCAAACAGACTGAAAACAAGAGCGATGATAGTTTTTTTCATAATCAGATTTTTATTAATTAGTTTCGAAATATATGAAATTTTTATCATAAATTAATTTTTGAAGTTTTTATCATTATTCCCGTCAGTAATATTACTTTTGCGGTCTAATTATTTTATATGCAATCAATAAGAAATATTGCGATCATTGCGCACGTTGATCATGGCAAAACAACTCTGGTAGACCGTATTATACAGGAATGCCAGGTACTTGACCAGAGAAAGGAAGCGGGTGATCTTATTCTTGACAGTAATGATCTTGAGCGGGAAAGGGGAATAACAATACTCTCAAAGAATGTCTCGGCGAATTATAAAGATGTTAAAATTAACATTATTGATACCCCGGGCCACGCCGATTTTGGCGGCGAAGTGGAAAGGGTTCTTAAAATGGCCGACGGAGTTCTTTTGCTCGTAGATGCTCTTGAAGGACCAATGCCTCAGACAAGATTTGTACTTGGAAAAGCTGTAGCTCTTGGACTCAAACCTATAGTAGTTGTTAATAAGGTAGATAAGGAAAACTGCAGACCCGACGAGGTGCAGCAGGATATTTTCGAGCTTATGTTCAATCTCGATGCTACCGATGAGCAGCTCAACTTTGCCACAGTTTTCGGATCGTCTAAACACGGATGGATGGGACCTGACTGGAAAAATCCTACAAATGACATCCGGTTCCTTCTCGATACGATCCTGAACGAAATACCTGAACCTCCTTATGTCGAAGGTACCGCTCAGATGCAGGTTGCTTCCCTTGACTTCTCAAACTATGTAGGTAGAATTGCCATTGGCCGTGTATTCAGGGGAGATATAACCACTGGTGTGGATTATACCCTTTGCAAGAGGGATGGTAAGGTTAAGAAAGTTAGGGTTAAGGAATTATATGTTTTCGAGGGACTCGGAAGAATTAAAACAGAAAGCGTTAGGTGCGGCGACCTCTGTGCCGTGATCGGTCTTGACGATTTTGAAATCGGCGATACTCTCGCAGATCTTCTTAATCCTGAAGCCTTGCAGCGTATTGAAGTCGATGAACCAACCATGAGCATGGTATTTACCATCAACAACTCACCGATGTTCGGGAAGGAAGGAAAATTTGTCACTTCACGCCACCTGAGGACCAGGCTGATGAGGGAGACGGAGAAGAACCTCGCACTTAAAGTTGAAGATACGAACTCCGAAGATACATTCAACGTCTTCGGAAGGGGGATTCTTCATCTGTCAATACTTATTGAGACAATGCGCCGCGAAGGATATGAATTCCAGGTAGGCAAGCCGAAAGTTATCTTCAAGGAGATCGACGGTTCAAAATTGGAGCCATACGAAACACTAACTATCGATGTTCCCCAGGAATATTCCGGAAAAGCCATTGAGCTCGTGACTCAGCGTAAGGGTGAGATGGTGACAATTGAGCCTAAAGGCGATCTGATTCATCTCGAATTCGATATTCCCGCAAGAGGCATAATTGGTCTGAGAAACAACATGCTTACTGCAACCGCAGGTGAGGCTGTAATGCATCACCGGTTCAGGGCTTACGACAAATATAAGGGCGAAGAACTGATACCAAAACAGAATGGTTCCCTCATTTCACTCGAGCAGGGTATGGCTACAGGCCATGCAATTGACCGCCTTCAGGACAGAGGCCGGTTCTATATTGATCCGGGCGAGAATGTTTACAGAGGACAGGTTATCGGGGAAAGTACCAGGCTTGGTGATCTAGAGCTCAATATAGTTAAGGGTAAGAAACTTACAAATATGAGAGCTTCAGGTTCAGACGAAGGATTGAAAATATCACCGAAGCTGAAGTTTTCCCTTGAAGAATCAATGGAGCAGATAAAGGACGATGAGTATTTGGAAATCACACCTTTAAGCCTTAGGATGAGGAAGGTTCCTTCCTATAAGTTTGCATAGGGGAGTGCCTGGAGTGTCTTAAGTGTCTAGAGTGCCTAAAGTGTCTAGAGTGCCTAAAGTGGTTTTTAAACTTTAGACACTCCAAACTTTAGACACTCCGAACTTTTTACTTAAATATAAGGATATACACCATGAAAAGAGGTATACTTTATTTGATTTTACTCGGATTTGTCTTAATTAATCCGGTTTTCGGCCAGGAACCCGATTATGCGAAGCTTGGGATAGATATTTCTGACGGCAATATCCCTGCTGGCTTAAAGGCTGGAGAAAAAGCTCCCGGGTTTACCGGATACGATCAGGCGGGTACTCAGACAGAACTGAAGAACCTTATTGCGAAAGGCCCGGTAGTTCTCTTTTTTTACCGGGGCAAGTGGTCAGCCGAATGCAGCAGTTATCTAAACAACCTCCAGGATTCTGTAAATATTATCAGTGACCTTGGGGCAAGCCTCGTTGCGATAACACCTGAATCAATCGAGAATGTTGAGCAGACAGTAAAATTCCACAAACTTACTTTCAGGGTCATTTATGACTGTCAGGAGAAAATAATGATGGATTATTTACTTATGTACACTGTAACCAGGGAATATCAGGAAAAGATAAAAACATCACTTTCAATTGATATTGCAGCAAACAATGGAAGGGAAACAGCTCATCTTCCGGTTACCGGCACTTATATTATCAGCAGGGAAGGAATGATAACAGCAGCTTTTACAGATCCGGATTTCAGTAAAAGGGCTTCAGTAAAGTGGATAATTAGGAACCTGGCTTCAGCCCTATGATAAATCTGTCTTTATTTTGTTTCGAAGGCAGCCTGCATAAAAGCTTTCATATTTTCCCTTGAGGTTCCGGGAGTAATTTCACAACCTGCTGATATAATGGTTCTTCCCTTAGCCTGCCGGAAATCTTCTGCAACTTGCCTCCTTATTTTATCAACAGTTCCTTCCTGTATAACCGATACAGGATCAGCCTTGCCCGAAAAAACCTGTCCTCTGCGGAGCAAGGGCAGAAAATCGGCCATCGATGGTACAAGATGATCTATATCAATAATATCGGCTCCCGTGGATATCATAGCTGGCAGAATAGATTCGGTATTGCCGCAGATATGCAATTTTGCAAGGGCACCTGAATTGTGAATATGATCTACAAGAAGTTTTTGCCGGGCAAAAGCGAATTTTTCATACAACTCCGGACCGATCTGCGAACAGAAGGCATCACCAATGCCTATGCAATGGGCTCCTGCTTCTATCTGAAGTGTGATAAACTGCATGGCACTTTCAACAATTGTATCCATGGCCATTAAGACTGAATCCGGATCCAGGAAAAAGTCTACAGCAGCTTCACTTGCTTTACGAAGATCGACATATTCCGCAACTGGTCCCTCAACCCATCCGACAATAAAAAGATCCTTACCATGCAACCTTTTGAATTCGCTGATCTCAGCAAGTCTGTTGCTGCATCTCAAATTAGAACGGACATCATATTTTTTTATCGTGGCAGCAGCTGCAGCATCCTGAAAATGCCCTCCAATGTCGATAGGCAGATTATCCTCCGGATAATCAACCCTGATCCCGAAGGCAGATGCTTCAGCCCAGGGGTCGGACATCACCGTAACCCAGTCAATTCCATAATCGCTCGCACACTGCGACATTGCCATGCATTTAGCATACGGATCAAGGCAGAAATCACTGTACTTTACACCTGCTTGCTTAGCTGCCCAGCGCATGATAATGGGGTGGAAGGGAGGATGATCTACGGCTTCTCCCTTTACAAAGAGCATTGTTCTTTCGAGTCCTGTCATGATACTGGTTTTAAAAACTAAAAGACACAAGTTATAATTTTAATATGGCAAATCCCGATTAAAAATCAATTTTCAATAATCATTCAGAAAATCATTCAGCGGTTTCATTGCGTGGAAAGCACTTACAACATAATCGAAAAACCTATCACTTACGACAAAATCATCCCTGATGTCGCTGAAGGCGAGGAAGCTTTTGAACTTAAGCAGTTCAAGAGCAGGATGATCGGCAGGATATCCCTTTGGAGCTTTTTTAAGCTTCTCTCCGTCAAGCTCTTTGAAGTATTTAATAAATTCCTTGTTTTTTAGTATGCTTTCCAGGGTTTCCTGATCCTCATCTATTTTTTCCCTGATAGCTTCCAGCCAAGGCTTCGGAGGCATATAGGCACCTCCTGCAACGATACTCTTTCCGGGTTCAATATGCAGGTAGTATCCTGCAAGCTTGTCGCCGTTCTTTTTCCCGCCTCTTACGATAAATGCACCAAAATGCCATTTGTAAGGTGACTTATCGCTGGAAAAACGAGTATCGCGGTTAAACCGGTAGACACAGCTTTTTACCTCAAGTCCTTTGAGAATCGGTTCAAATTCAGTAATTTTGTTTATAACCTCACCCGCAAATCTTTCGAAGTTTTCCCTCGCTTCAACGTATAACCCTTTGTTTTCCAGATACCAGTCACGGTTATTGTTATTCCTGATCAATTCAAGATAATCGAGTGTGGATTTTTTGATAGTTTCCATTTTACGATCGTTATTTAGTTATTATTTTCTGCAAAACAACTGGCGTCACCAGTTGTTAATAATATTGAAGGATATTTTATACAACTCTCACAAATTTATTTAATTAAGCCAGAACATTAAGAAATTTGAAGAAAAATGCAGTTGGACAGTTTTAAAAAACAAAATAAAAAATGACGGAAATACCTAAAAAGAAGATTACACTGGAAGGATTAAAAAAGGCCCTACGCTTATACAAATATATAAAACCATTCAGGGTTGAGTATGCCTGGGGAATGTTTTTTCTTCTGGGCTCGAGCCTTGCAAGCCTGGCTTTTCCAAAGCTTCTTGGCGAACTGGTAAGTTCCGGAAATGCCAATGATCTGACTCATAACATTAACAGAATTGCACTTATGCTGGTAGCCACTTTATTAATCCAGTCAGTGTTTTCATATTTCAGGGTAGTTCTTTTCGTCAATGTAACCGAAAAGACTCTTGCATCGCTTCGTCAAAGCACTTATAACCACCTGATAAGACTGCCGATTCGTTTTTTTGAAAAACACAGGGTGGGTGAACTTAACAGCAGGATCTCATCCGATATCACCTTGTTGCAGGAGACTCTCACCTCTACTCTCGCTGAATTTATCCGTCAAATCATAATTATTGTAGGGGGAATTGCTCTTCTTGCTGTAACATCCTGGAAATTAACACTTTTTATGCTGGCAATTTTGCCTCCAATGATGCTTCTTGCTGTTTTTTTTGGTAGATATATCAGAAAACTTTCGAGACAGGTTCAGAAAGAAGTGGCCAATTCGAATACAATAGTGGAGGAAACGCTTCAGGGGATACAGATTGTAAAGACATACACAAATGAATTTCTTGAAATAGCCCGTTTCCGCAGCCGCACTGAAGAGATTGCAACTATCGGGATGAAAAGCGGAAAATATCGTGGTGCCTTCTCCGCTTTCATGATCTTCGGACTTTTCGGTGCTATGGTGGCCGTCATATGGAAGGGGTCAACTCTTATGTCATCGGGAGTTATCGATTCAGGACAGTTGTTCTCGTTCGTTATCTATTCCGGTTTTGTGGGAGGAACAATCGGGGGGCTTGCTGGAATTTTCACACAGATACAAAAATTCATAGGGGCAACAGAAGAGCTTTTTGAGATCTTCGGAGAGGAGGAAGAATTACTTTCTGATAATAACAATATTACACACGATGAGACTATTAAAGGCAATATTACTTTCAAAGACTTGTCTTTCAGGTATCCCACAAGGCCCGATGAAGAGGTTCTTAAAAATATTAACCTGTCGATTACCGAAAACCAGCTCGTTGCACTTGTTGGGTCAAGCGGTGCAGGAAAATCGACTATTGCAGCATTATTGCTCCGCCTGTTTGAGCCAACATCAGGAGATATTATTTTTGACATTAAGAACAGCCGTGATTTCTCACTTTCTTCGCTTCGGGGCCAGATAGCCATAGTCCCTCAGGACGTTTTTCTTTTTGGAGGATCGATAAGGGAAAACATAGCTTACGGAAAGCAGGGAGCTACTGAAGAGGAGATAATACAAGCTGCGGCAAAGGCAAATGCACTGGAATTCATTAACAGGTTCCCTGACAGGCTTAATACGATTGTTGGTGAGCGGGGAACCCAGCTCTCCGGAGGACAACGACAGCGTATTGCCATAGCAAGGGCTGTCCTTAAAAATCCCCGCATCCTCATCCTCGATGAGGCTACTTCCTCGCTCGATTCCGAATCGGAAAGGCTGGTACAGGATGCCCTCGAGAAACTTATGGCAGGCCGCACCTCGATTGTTATTGCCCACCGCCTTTCCACAATACGACGCTCTGATCAGATCTTTGTCATTGATAAGGGTAGTCTGGTTGAAAAAGGCACGCATGAGCAATTGTTGCGATTGGAAAACGGAATATACAGAAATCTCAACATCCTGCAGTTTCACGATTTGTCTTAAGCGGAAAAATTAAAATTATTTCATCTTCTTCATCTCAGGCAGCTTAATTCTCTTGAAATATTATCTTTACTGCTTATCTGGACTGAATGATGAGGGTAAATCTTTTTGTTTCTATTATAGTACTGCTTATCAGTTCGATGGCTTGCAGAAATGAATTTAACTCAGTATCCGGACCTGTCAAGGTCAGGCCATTGAGCGACACCATAGGCTTTGCGCAATATTCATGGCAGGTTGACAGCCTGATTGCAAGGATGCAATCGAATGGTTTGAAGGAACAGAAGGGATTACCGCTTAAGCTGGCAATTTGTCCCCACGATGACTACACTTACGTGGGTAAACTTTATCCGGAGTTATTGCAGCACGTTAAAGCTACTAATCTGATCCTCATTGGTGTTGCACATGGAGCCGCAAAGCTGGGTATTGAAGACTCACTGGTTTTCGATACCTGGTCGCATTGGAAAGGTCCATGGAGAGATGTTCCTGTTTCTTCTGCAAGAGAGGAGATCTACAAACAGCTGGCTGGAAAATATGCCATTATTAATGATACTTTGCAGAAAACGGAGCACTCATTAGAAGCATTAATCCCTTACCTGCAATATTTTAACAGGGATCTTTCAATAGTTCCTATTCTAGTACCTGCAATGAACCCTGAAAGAATGCGGGACTGTGGTAAAGCGCTGGCTGATGCAATCAGGAGTGTTGCAAAGAGCCGCAAATGGGAGTGGGGAAAGGACTTTGCTATTGTAGTTACTACTGATGCAGTTCATTATGGCAATGAGGACTGGGGAGGTAAGGATATGGCATACTATGGTTGTGACGATATGGGAAACAGGAAAGCCCGCCATCACGAATATGAGATCATCAACAACTGTTTTCAGGGAGAACTTACCCAAAGAAAAATTCAGGCTTTCAGTAATTATACATTGAATCCTGATAATTTCAGAGAATATAAATGGACCTGGTGTGGAAGGTATTGTGTGCCGGTAGCACTTTATACATCATATTTTCTTAACAATTCACGACCGTTGAAGAATGAACTGGCTGATTACTCCACAAGTATTACCTCATTGCATCTTATGGTTGAAGATCTTGGAATGGGACACACTGCAATCGCCACAAGATGCCATTGGGTAGGGTATGCCACACTGGGTTACAGATAATTTATTAAATGTTTATGAAAAAAACGTACGACAACCGAATCTATCTCTGCTCTTTTACCTTCTTTGCCATAATGTTTTTCATGGCCGGATGCAAAGGTTACGGCGAGAAAAACTTACAGAAGGAAATTGACAGTATATCTGTAGCTCATGTCCCTGACCACAGGATTGGCATCTGTAAAGTAAAGGCAGATCCAGGTGAGGGAGGATTGGTAATTCTTTCGGGAGAAACTACAGAGGCCTCTGCCAAAATTGACATAATAAATACTTTAGATAAAGAAGGTATTAAATTTATCGATAGTATTTTAGTTATACCAGATACTGTTAATTACAAGTATTATTCAGGCCTTGTTACACTGAGTGTAATTAACCTCAGGAAGGATCCGGATGATGCTTCAGAGCTAATATCTCAGGCTAAACTTGGGACACCTGTTACTATCCTTAAATCAGATGGGTCGTGGATTCTTATCCAGACTCCTGACAAATACATAGCATGGACCGATGCGTCATCGGTAAAACCAATGAGCGCTGCTGAGATAAAAGCCTGGAAAAAAACTGAAAGGGTTATATATCTTGAAAACACCGGGTGGATATATTCATCACCAGGGGAAACGGGAGTAACAGGTGATATCGTAGCCGGCTGTATTCTTCAGAAAGATGGAGAGTCGGGAAAATATGTAAAAGTGTTACTGCCGGATGGCAGAAGCGGGTATGTACCAGGCAGCAGCGTTGAGAATCTTGAGGTCTGGGAAAACAATCACAACGGAAATCCGGAGGATATTTGTATCAGCGCATCATCATTGCTTGGAATACCTTACCTATGGGGAGGTAATACGCCTAAGGGTGCAGATTGCAGCGGCTTTGTACAATCGGTATTTTTCATGAACGGGATTATTTTGCAGCGCGATGCATCATTGCAGGCTTTGCATGGCCAGCAAATTGATCTGTCTGATAATTTCAGCCGCCTTTTGCCAGGCGACCTGCTATTTTTTGGTCCAACACGTAATGGGAAACCTCGTGTAACTCATGTTGCAATCTACAAGGGAAATATGGAATATATTCACTCTTCGGGTTGGGTGAAGATCAACAGCCTTGACTCAACCAAGGCTGACTTCAATGGCCCAAGGTTGAAATTGTTGCTGATGGCAAAGCGAATTTTCGGAACAACGAATGACGCAGGGATAACCGCAGTCAGGGATAATTCAGGGTATTGATTACTAAATAATTAGGGCTAACATGAGAACACGAAGGAAATTCTTAAAGGAATGTGGCTTAATGGCAGGAGGAACCGGAATTTCATACCTGGCGGCAGGAGCAATTGGTGAAAATTTTGCCGGAAAGGGAAGTGCTGGTATGGTTTTGAGATTCAGACCATATGAGCTTCAGCTGAAACATGTTTTTACCCTGGCTACCAGTTCCAGAACAACGACTCCTGTAATGCTTACGGAAATAGAATTCGATGGTTTTACAGGTTATGGAGAAGCTTCGATGCCGCCATATCTTGGAGAGAGTCATGCCACAGCGGGTGATTTTCTTTCAAAGGTTGATCTTACCCGATTTGGAAGTCCTTTCCTTATGGAAGATATTCTTGATTATGTTGATAAGATTGCCCCCGGGAATTATGCAGCCAAGGCCTCGGTCGACATAGCATTGCATGATCTCGTAGGAAAGATAATGAACCAGCCCTGGTACAGGATCTGGGGTCTGAATCCTGATCGCACTCCGGTTACCTCATTTACAATCGGCATAGATAAACCTGAGGTTGTAAGGGAAAAAGTCCTTGAGGCTGCACCTTATAAGATATTGAAGGTCAAACTTGGACAGGGGAATGACAAGGAGATGATACAATCGGTAAGGAATGTTACAAATACACCTATTTGCGTTGACGTAAACCAGGGATGGACCGATAGGGCTAAAGCTCTTGAAACGACTCATTGGCTTAAAGAACAGGGAGTTGTGTTTGTGGAACAACCTATGCAAAAGGCTTTGGTTGACGATATTGCCTGGCTGACACAGCATAGCCCTCTGCCTATAATTGCAGATGAGGCTCTCCAGACAATCAGCGATTTCAAAAAAATTCAGGGAGCCTACAGCGGAATAAACGTGAAGCTTATGAAGTGTGGTGGTATGCGTGCTGCATTCATAATGATGAAAATGGCCAGGGCAATGGACATGAAGGTCATGATAGGTTGCATGACTGAAACATCATGTGCTGTGACAGCTGCAGCTCAGCTTTCTCCTCTCGTCGATTGGGCTGATCTGGATGGAAACCTGCTGATCAGTAATGATGTATATGGAGGAATTAAAATTAATAACGGAAAAATAATCTTACCCGATGCTCCGGGAATAGGAATAAGGAAACTGTAATGGAAGTAAATGAAGGTCTAAAGCGGGAGATAGGAGTGTGGGGGCTGGTTTCCAACTCGATTAACATAATAATAGGAGCAGGAATATTCATTCTTCCGGTTCTGGTGGCTCAAAAGCTCGGGGAAAACAGTATCTGGGCTTACCTGATATGCGGATCGCTGATGATAGCGATAATGCTCTGTTTTGCCGAGGTTGGTTCAATGATTACCCGAACGGGCGGTGCATATTCATATATAGAGACTGCGTTCGGGAAATATGCAGGTTTTCTGACTACCAATATCTTTATCTTTGGTGCTGCTGTGATGGCCAACGCAGCAGTTGCAAACGGACTTGCCGATACAATCGGGTATTTTGTTCCTCTGTTTAAGCTGACCACAGTCAGGATAGGATTTTTTGCATTGATTTATGCGGGATTAGCTTATGTAAACGTTAAGGGTGTCAGCAATGCAATTTTTATTGTAAAATTCAATACGATTGCCAAATTGGTGCCATTGCTGATGATTGCATTTGCAGGCTGGTTTTTCATGGCTCCCCGGGGAAGTATTAATCCTATAAGTATAACTTCAGGTGATTTGGGTGAAATATCTCTGGTTCTATTATTTGCGTTTGTGGGAGCAGAGACAGCTCTGAATGTAAGCGGGGAGATTAAGAAACCTGAAAAGACAATTCCAAAAGGCATAATCCTGAGCATGTTTATTGTGGTTATCCTGTATGCGGTAATCCAGATAACCGTACAGGGAGTTCTTGGATTATCAATTTCAGATTTTAAGGAAGCACCTCTGGCTGAGGTAGGCCGGAGGATGTTCGGGCCATTAGGGGCAACAATTGTTGTGATTGGAGCTTCATTCTCTATGTTTGGAAATATTAGCGGTATGGTGCTGAACATGCCAAGGATTCTTTTTGCCGCAGCCAGGGATCGAATCGGCATTCCGCAGGTTCTTGCAAGGGTTCATCCTCAGTATAAAACTCCTCACATATCGATAATTGTATATGCCTTGCTGGGATTTATCTTTTCTGCCACAGGCGAATTCAAACAGCTTGTAATGCTCTCAAGTGCTTCATATTTATTAATTTACCTTGGTGTTGTAATGGCTTTGATCCGGTTCAGGATTCGTAATATCGGCGAAAAGCCAACATACAAAGTCCCTGGCGGATATTTAATACCCGTAATAAGTATTATAACAATTCTATGGGTATTATCTAACCTTCCATTTAAGGAATTGATTGCAATGGTTGTAATGATTCTGATCCTTTCGGCTATATATTTGGTATATAGACTGGCAATTAGCAGGAAGCCTTGAAAACCAGTATTTTCGAAAGCAAGTCTGATTCAAGTGATTAAATTTTAAAGTGTCGGAGAATTCAATATTTCCACCAGCCCCGGCGGTTACACATGATTTTTCAAATCTGAGAAGCAATAATTAGATTACTTTTTGGTGACTCCTCAAATCGTGCCGATATAGAACCCGGCCTTCGCCTCGTTGCTATATCTGATTTTATGTCAACCAGCGAGCTGGGCGCAAATTCCTTTAATTAAAAGCCTATAATTAATATTATGTAAAATAGAATATTCCTAATTCAGTTTTAGTGCTTTTAAAAATGTTCACTGTTATGAACATAGAATAAAAGGAATCCCCTCTTCTAAATCTGTAATGGGAATAAACACATAATTCTGATGTGCACGCTATGGCATGCCAGAAATAAAAAGCCGTCTCAGAAAATAAACTGAGACGGCCTCTTGTTTTATTTTAGAAAATTATTTTTTCTCTAGTGCAGCAAGTTTTGCTTTTATTGCATCATATTTTGGAGCAAATGAAGGATCTTTGTATTTAAGTCTGTAATACAATTCCTGCAAACTTCTCATTGTATAGACATCTTCAGGACTCAGTTCGTGAGCTTTTTCTGCATATGGAAGAGCTTTGTAATAAATAGCCATAATTTCATCTACAGCAGCATTATATTTCTTCTGATCCATAATGTCATTTGCCTTTGTTGACAAAACTGCAGCTTTGTTCTGATATGCTAATGCCATCACATACTGCGTTTCAGCATTGTTAGGTTCAAGTTCAATTGCCTTTGTAATTTCTTCCAGTGCTTCATCATATTTTCCGAGGTTTACATAGGTTGCACCAGCAACATAATAGAGCCTGTAATTGCCCGGATCCGCTTCTTTTGCAGTTTTAATATATTTGAATGCTTCGTCTACCTTTTTATTGGTAAGATATAAATCGATCAACTGAAGAACTATAGCTTTGTTGCCTGGAAATTTACTATTCAAACTTGTTAAGATAGATTCTGCTTTAAGAGTATCCCCAAGTCCAAGGTAATTCTGATAAATCTGAAAATAAGGTGTTATGCCACCGTACTTCATTTCAGCACATTTCTCAAAATATTTTATCGCAACTTCATATTTGCCGGCGTTTCCTGCGGCAAGACCAGTATTGAAATAAAGAGTTGTGTCAATTCCTCCGGCATATTTATCACTTTCCATGACTTTTATCTGGGTTTCAAAAGATTTAAAAGATCCGTTAAAATCCTTTGCTTCAAATCTCTTATAACCTTGTTGAGCGAAGTTATTTGCCAAAGTGTTATAGACCATTTTAGATATTATCGTTTTCTTTAAGCTCCCTTTAGGATCTAATTCCAATCCCTTTTCATAACAGTTATAAGCTTCAATCAACGGATCGGCATAATAAGCCTGATAAGTTGGATTTTCTGATACAAATGAAGCCTGACAAAGTTGTCCTTTTGCAAAATAAGTGTTAAACCAGTCTTTGGTTTTCTCATCAAGCAGAGCTTGATCAATTGCTTCCTTAGCCTTGTCAAGACTACCTTGTTCTATATACCCAAGAGCACTTTGAACCTTTGCTTTCTGAGACATTGCTCCGAGCGAGATGGTTACAGCTGCTAACAGCAGAAAAAACTTTTTCATGATTATGATTTTAATTAAATTGTCTTTAAAAATTTCCCAAATTTATAATATTACTTACTAAACATCAAATTCTTTGCCATTTTCCTCAGGAATATTGGAAATATCTTCTCCAATAATATTTATGGCCACTTCTTCTTCCTCATTTACAAGTACACAGGCCACTGAAGCAATGATATCATTTTCACGTAAATTAATCAGACGGACCCCCTGCGTAGCTCTTCCCATGACCCTTAAAGCAGATACCGGGCTTCTCAGTATGTTCCCGAACTGAGTAATTATCATGAGGTCATGATTATCGGTAACATCTTTAAGAGCTATAAGCGATCCTGTTTTTTCAGTAACATTTATTGTCTTTACCCCTTTTCCGCCACGGTTTGTTATCCTGTAACCATCTATATCAGAGCGTTTTCCATAGCCTCTTTCGGATACTACAAGAATATCTTTCTCTTTATCCTCAACAGTAATCATGCCTACCACAAAATCAGTATCTTCAGATGCAAGCCTGATGCCCCTTACTCCGGACGCAGTTCTTCCCATAGGCCTGACAGAGGTTTCCGGGAATCTGATAGCACGTCCCGATTTGATTGCCAGCATAATATGATGCTGGCCGTTTGTCATTCGTGCTTCCAGAAGCTCATCTCCGTCCCTGACTGTAATTGCATTTACACCATTTGTTCTCGGACGTGAATAGGCTTCGAGGGATGTTTTCTTGATTATCCCTTTAGTGGTACAGAGTACTATGAAATTATGGTTAATGTATTCTGCGTCAGTCAGGTTTTTCACATTTATAAAGGCCCTGACATTGTCATCGGGCTCAATATTTATAAGGTTTTGCATTGCCCGGCCCTTTGAAGTCCTTGAGCCCTCAGGTATGGTATATACTTTCATCCAGAAACATTTGCCCTTTCTTGTAAAGAATAGCATAGTATTATGCATTGTGGCAATATAAAGGTGCTCAATGAAATCCTCTTCCCTGGTTGCTCCGCCCTTAGCCCCGGTTCCTCCCCTGTTTTGCCTTCTGAATTCGGTCAGGGGAGTCCTTTTGATATATCCCATATGCGAAATGGTGATTACCATCTCATCATCGGCATAGAAATCTTCAGGGTTGAATTCTCCTTCATCCGGGACTATTTCAGTCCGGCGCTTATCTCCATATTTTTCCTTTATTTCAAGAAGTTCATCCTTGATAATTTTCATTTGCAGTTCATCACTTGCAAGAACGCTCTTCAGGTATTCAATATGAAGCATGATTTCATCAAATTCAGCCCTTAGCTTTTCCTGTTCAAGACCGGTAAGCTGACGGAGCCTCATTTCAACAATCGCCCTGGATTGAACATCGGTAAGGCCGAACCGTTCAATGAGCCTTTCGCGTGCCATTTCGGTATTCTGAGATGACTTTATTATAGCGATTACCTCATCAATGTTATCACTGGCAATGATCAGTCCGGCGAGTATATGAGCCCTTTTCTCAGCCTGATCCAGATCATATTTAGTCCTTCGTACAACTACATCATGTCTGTGCTCTACAAAATAATGGATAAGATCTTTTGTGTTAAGCGTACGCGGACGTCCCTTTACAAGGGCAATATTATTTACGCTGAAAGATGTCTGGAGAGCTGAATATTTATATAGATTGTTAAGTACGACGTTGGCGCTTGAATCTTTCTTCAGGATAATTACAATGCGCATCCCGTTCCTGTCCGATTCATCGTTGATATATGATATTCCGTCGAGTTTTTTCTCGTTTATAAGGTCGGCGATTTTCTTAATCATCTCGGCCTTGTTAACCATATACGGGATCTCGGTAACTATTATGCACTCGCGTCCCGAATGAGTAAGTTCAATCTCGGTCCGTCCCCTTACAACTATTCGTCCTCTTCCGGTTTCGCATGCTTCCCTTATTCCCTGATGTCCGTAAATGATGCCTCCGGTAGGAAAGTCAGGTCCTTTAACAAAATGAAGGATCTCTTCGGTAGTAATATCTTTATTATTAATATATGCTATAGTTGCGTCAATGATTTCAGAAATGTTATGAGGCGGCATATTTGTAGCCATACCGACTGCAATACCGGAAGCTCCGTTGACAAGAAGCTGCGGGATTCTGGTAGGAAGAACAGATGGTTCCGTCAGCGAATCATCGAAGTTTGGCTGAAAATCAACTGTATCCTTATCGATGTCAGCAAGTGTCTCTTCAGCTATCCGCTTTAACCTTGCTTCAGTATATCGCATTGCTGCAGGGCTGTCGCCGTCGACCGATCCGAAGTTACCCTGTCCGTCTACCAGGGGATAACGTAATGACCATTCCTGCGCCATTCTTACCATTGCATCATATACTGAGGAATCACCATGGGGGTGGAATTTTCCAAGAACCTCTCCCACTATCCTTGCTGATTTCTTGTGTGCCTTATTCGACATCACTCCAAGTTCCGACATTCCAAAAAGCACCCTGCGGTGAACCGGCTTAAGACCATCCCTGACGTCAGGCAATGCCCTGGAAACGATGACCGACATCGAATAATCGATGTAGGCCGACTTCATCTCCTCTTCGATATTCACCTTGATGATTCTTTCTCTCTCCGACATAACAAACTATTAATTAAGTATTTATAATCAAACCTCTTCAAAGGTGTTGAAAGGAACGAAAGTAGTTAAATTTTAGCTATTTTTGAGTTTTTTCCACCCCGAATTTTTAACATTCTTTGTTCAAAATTGGGCATGATAATTGACATTCAGATATTGAGCATATATTAACTTTGATCAGGCGGTATTATTCAGCTGTGTCGGTTAAAATATGACATAATGTCGTAAGTTTAATATTAATCGGAAAAGATAATTCAAAATATGGATTCACAATTTTCGCAAAGAGTAAAGGATATACTAGGGTATTCTAAGGAGGAAGCCATAAGGCTGGGTAACAGCCATATATCTCCCGAACACCTTTTCCTTGGCATACTGAGGGACGGAGAAAGCGCTGCTATAGATATTCTTATAAACCAGGGTATTGATCTTCTGGTTCTCAAAGGATCGCTTGAAAAAAGCATTAAAGTAGAGAGCCCTGTACCTGTGGCTGACCATGAAATTCTTCCATTGCTGAGGAGTACGGAACGTATTCTTAAGCTTGTTTACCTTGAAGCTAAGTCGCTGAAAAGTTCTGTAATCGATACAGAACATCTTCTTCTGGCAATACTTAAAGATGAAAATGCACTCGTAACCAGATTTCTGTCGGAACTTGACGTCGACTATCAGACTGTCCGCAGGATGGTGGAGGCTGATATGCCCTCTGCCAGAGCTGATTATCCGCGCGATGAAGATGATGAAGGCCAGAGTTTCGGAAACCAGGGAAAAGGACAGCCAAGCCCTTCCTCTCCCTCAAAATCATCGTCAGACACTCCTGTGCTCGACAATTTTGGCATCGATCTGACAAAAGCAGCTGAAGAAGGACGACTTGATCCTGTTGTTGGAAGGGAAAGAGAGATAGAAAGGCTTGCTCAGATCTTATCGCGCCGTAAAAAGAACAATCCTGTTCTCATCGGCGAACCTGGTGTCGGAAAATCAGCAATCGCTGAAGGACTGGCTCTCAGGATAATAAAAAAGAATGTTTCGAGGGTACTATTTAATAAAAGGGTTGTTGCGCTCGACCTTGCATCAATTGTCGCAGGAACAAAATACCGCGGACAGTTTGAAGAGAGAATGAAGGCTATACTGAATGAACTGTCGAAGAATGATAATATCATTCTGTTCATCGATGAAATTCACACAATTGTCGGTGCCGGCGGAGCCACAGGTTCACTTGATGCTGCCAATATGCTCAAACCTGCCCTTGCCAGGGGCGATATACAGTGCATCGGAGCTACGACTCTCGATGAATACCGTCAGCATATAGAAAAGGACGGAGCACTTGAAAGGAGATTCCAGAAAGTTATCGTTGAGCCAACCTCCATTGAAGAAACAATTGATATTCTGAATAATATTAAGGAACGATATGAGGATCATCATAACGTAACTTACACAAATGACGCAATCGAAGCTTGTGTTAAGCTTACTAACCGGTATATTTCTGACCGTCATCTTCCTGATAAGGCAATTGATGCTCTTGATGAATCAGGATCCAGGGTACATATTTTGAACATTGTTGTTCCCGAAAAGATTCTGTCGCTTGAAAAACAGCTTGAGGATGCCAAGAAGGAAAAAATGATGGCAGTCAAAAATCAGAATTTCGAAAAGGCTGCCAGTTTCCGCGACCGTGAAAAAGATCTCCTTGACATGATTGAAGTGGAGAAGAAGAAGTGGGAAAAAGAACTTGCTGAAAATCGCGAAATAGTTGACGCCGAAAAGGTTGCAGAAGTTGTCGCCATGATGACAGGAGTTCCGGTTCAGAGAATTGCCCAGACTGAAGGTACACGGCTTCTGAACATGGCCGATGAGCTCAGAGGAAGTGTTATTGGTCAGGATGAAGCCATTCAGAAAGTGGTAAAGTCGATCCAGAGGAACAGGGCCGGATTAAAAGACCCCAACAAACCCATTGGAACTTTCATTTTTCTTGGCCCAACCGGTGTTGGAAAGACCCAGCTAGCAAAAGTTCTCGCCAAATTCCTCTTCGACACTACCGACAATCTTGTCAGGATCGATATGAGCGAATACATGGAGAAATTCTCTATATCACGCCTTGTTGGAGCTCCTCCGGGATACGAAGGTTATGAGGAGGGCGGCCAGCTTACTGAAAAAGTAAGACGAAAACCATATTCGGTTGTACTTCTTGATGAGATAGAAAAAGCCCATCCCGATGTGTTCCATATTCTTTTACAGGTGCTTGACGAAGGTCAGCTTACCGACAGTCTGGGACGCAGGGTTGATTTCAGGAATACAATCGTAATACTGACATCAAATATTGGAACCAGGCAGATAGCAGAGTTTGGTCATGGAATAGGATTCGATACCACAGCCCGTAAATCTTCGAGGGATGAACAGACAAGAAGCATTCTTCAAAAGGCCTTGCAAAAAACCTTTGCCCCCGAGTTTCTAAACAGGATCGATGATGTAATAATGTTCAATTCACTCGGAAAGGAAGAGATAAACAAGATCATTGATCTCGAACTTAAAGGCCTTTACGACAGGGTTAAAACTCTAGGATATCAGCTCAGGATTGCTACAGCAGCAAGGGATTATATTGCGGAGAAAGGGTTTGATGCAAACTATGGCGCTCGTCCGCTTAAAAGGGCAATACAGAAGTATCTCGAAGATCCGATGGCAGAAGTACTGATTAAGGCAAACCTTCATGAGGGTGACTGTATCAATGTAGGCTTTAATACGGCGAAATCGGAAATTAAAATAAAAATACAGAAGAAAAAGGAAGAACTTCCTGAGGCTTTGCCGCCAACCTCGTAAAAGAATAAGATAACAGGAAATTTGAGGCTATTCTGTGTCTCTCAGTATAAGCCATATTATTAAGTACTTTCACAGAGATCACAGTGTGGCCACAGCGTTCCACAGAGGATTTATTGTTCAAGCCTGTTTTATTCAACTTCTCCGTATAGATCAAATTCGGTAGATCGGTTAATACGGATTATATAGAACTTGCCATTTTCAAGATTGTATGAAACAGGAATTAACACCTCCTGATCAACTTCCGGACTGTCGAATTCAGTCCTTCCTACGTGGAATTCACCCTCTTTTCTGTCGATAAGGACCTTCATGGACCTTCCTACATAGGCCTCATTTAATTCGGCGGAGATATTCTGCTGGATCTCCATAATCTCGGCAACCCTGGATTCTTTTACTTCGTCAGGAATTTCATCCCTGTACTGTTTAAAGGAGTGCGTATCTTCTTCATGTGAATAGGCAAAAACCCCCAGCCTGTCAAACCGGAATCTGGTAATGAAGTCTTTCAGTTCCTGAAAATCCTCTTCCGTCTCACCCGGGTGGCCTGCTATCAGGGTTGTCCTTATAACCGCTCCCGGAATCTGCAGCCTTATATTGTTAAGTACTGTCTCCGTTTCATGCCTGTTATGAGATCTTTTCATAAGTGAGAGCATATTATCGGAAATATGCTGAACAGGAATGTCGATATACTTGCAGATCCGCGGATTATCCCTTATCAGGTCAATCATTTCATCTGGAAAATTTGCAGGGTAAAGGTAGTGCAGCCTTATCCATTCCAGGGATTGAATCTTTAATATTTCGGAAACAAGCCGGGGCAATGCCTGCTTTTTATAAAGATCGAGGCCGTAATAGCTCAGGTCTTGGGCTATCAGTATTAGCTCCTTTACACCCTGGTCTGCAAGAAGAGATGCTTCCTTCACAAGTTCTTCTACAGGTCGCGATATGTATTTGCCACGTATTGAAGGAATTGCGCAAAAGGCACAAGTGCGGTCGCACCCCTCGGATATTTTAAGATAGGCATAATGACCAGGGCCTGTAATAGTCCTGTCAGTAAGCAGATCATACCTGAATTTTACTCCAAGTTCGTCAAGGATATCTGTCATATTGTTGACTCCGAAATACCTGTTAACCTCAGGGATCTCATGTTTTAGTGCATCGGCATAGCGTTCCGACAGGCAGCCCATTACATAAAGATTATTGATATGCCCCTTTTCACGGGCTTTAACAAACCGCAGAATGGTGTCGATACTCTCCTCCTTGGCGTCATTGATAAAGCCGCAGGTATTAATAATGACAGTACCTGCCGAATTGTCATCCGAATTATGAATTACCTCAAAACCGCCCTCTTTTATCTGGCGGAGGAGCTTTTCGGAATCTACTACATTCTTGGAACAGCCGAGTGTTACTATGTTGATTTTTTTGTTTATCATATTTCTTTTTAAACGCAGATGGCGCTGTCCCGAGTGCTCGGGATAGCAAAGGGCGCAGAGGGAAAAAAATATTATTTTGAACTGAAAAGGGAATCAACGAATTCATATCTGTTAAAGATCAGCAGGTCTTCGAGTTTTTCGCCGACGCCTATGTATTTAACGGGTATTTTGAACTGATCGGATATTCCCAGAACAACTCCTCCTTTTGCCGTACCGTCGAGTTTAGTGATTGCTAGGGCAGTCACGCTGGTTGCCGCTGTGAATTGTTTTGCCTGTTCGAAGGCATTCTGACCTGTTGAGCCGTCGAGAACGAGCAGAACCTCGTGAGGGGCGTTTGGAATCACTTTTTCCATCACCCTTTTGATCTTCGAAAGTTCTGTCATCAGGTTGATTTTATTATGAAGTCTTCCGGCAGTGTCGATAATAACAACATCGTGTTTACCAGCTACCGCGGAGCGAAGGGTATCGAAAGCAACTGAAGCGGGATCGGAGCCCATTTGCTGTTTAATTACCTCTACTCCTGCCCTGTCGGCCCAGATCTGAAGCTGGTCGATAGCCGCAGCCCTGAATGTATCAGCAGCACCAATAAGGACATTTTTTCCAGCTGATTTGAACTGGTGTGCGAGTTTGGCTATTGTGGTTGTTTTACCCGCCCCGTTGACGCCTACAACCATTATTACAGTAGGAACATTGACAAGAGGAGCTGAAAAATCCACTTCAGTCCCTGGCTGGTTCTTTTCAAGAAGTGCGACAATCTCTTCCTTGAGGATAGTATTTAATTCACTGGTATTCAAATATTTATCCTTGGATACTCTGGCCTCGATACGTGCAATTATATTAAGCGTGGTTGCTACCCCTACATCGGATGATACAAGTACTTCCTCAAGATTGTCGAGGACCTCGTCGTCAACCCTTGATTTTCCCGCGACGGCTCTTGAGATCTTATGAAAAACGCTTTCCTTCGTTTTCTCCAGACCCTTATCAAGAGACTCTTTCTTTTCCTTACCAAATAATCCAAGTAAAGCCATCAGGTAATAATATTAATCAGTAAACAAAAAAAAGCTTTCTCCCGTTAAGAAGAAAGCTATGAATATCTTACAAGCCGGGAAGACTATTTCTTTTCGAAAAAATCTTTAACATGGTCATTATGAATGATCTCTTCCTTGAAGGTATAAGCCCCCGATTTATCGGACCTGGTCAGCTTAATACATTTTGTGAATGATTTTCCTGCTCCGGTTTTCAGTGTTGCAACAACTTTCTTTGCCATGGTTTATGCTTTTTTACTTAATTTCCCTGTGAATTGTGTGTCTCTTGAGAATAGAATTATATTTCTTCCTTTCCATACGGTCGGGAGTATTTTTCCTGTTCTTTGTGGTAATATATCTTGATGTTCCCGGTTGTCCGCTTTCCTTATGCTCGGTACATTCCAGGATTACCTGCTGCCTGTTACCTTTAGCTTTCTTTGCCATTTTCTAACCTTTTTTAATAATTCAAAATGTATCCTTTTTCTTTTGCTTCCTTAAGAACGGATGTGAGTCCATTTTTGCTGATGAGACGTATGCCTGCAGCAGAAACTTTAAGAGAGACCCAACGGTCTTCTTCAGGAAGATAATATTTTTTTACAAAAAGATTCGGAAGAAATTTCCTCTTAGTCCTTCTTTTTGAGTGCGAAACGTTGTTTCCGACCATCGCCTTTTTCCCTGTAACCTGACAAATCTTTGACATTAATGTTTGTTTTACTTCTTTACTAACGTTTGTCCTTTTTAAACGAAGCGCAAAATACGTGATTTTTATCTGATTAAACAAATATTTGGAGCACTTTTTTTCACATTATCAGTGAATTGGGTCTTACTCACTGATAATCTGCTTTCTGAGAAGATTCAGGGCCCTTAGTGAAAACCGTTTTATGTTTGTTAATCTGTCAGTTCCGAAGACGTGTTTTTCACTCACAACGCCTTTTGCGGATGCAACCGCAATCCAGACTATTCCAACAGGCTTAGTTTCGGTGCCTCCGCCGGGTCCGGCAATGCCTGAAGTGGCAACCGAATAATCGGTGCCGAAGAGTTTCCTGGCGCCGATTGCCATTTCTCTTACAACTTCTTCACTTACAGCACCATATTCTTCAAATAAGGCACCATGAACACCCAGAATTCTTTTCTTAACAATATTCGAATAGGCAACAACTGAGCCGTTAAAATACTCTGAACTTCCTGCGATAGACGTGATAAGGTGTGCAATCTCCCCTCCTGTACAACTTTCAGCTGCAGAAACTGTTTTGTTCTTTTCTTTCAATAATTTGCCAATGACCATTTCAAGAGACACTTCATCTTCACCATAAATAAACTCCGGAATTGTTTCATAAAGTTTAGTAACCTGTTTGCTGATCAGGTCTGACAATTCACTTTCACTTGTTCCGGTGGCTGTCAGCCGGAGTTTAATAACACCTGATGATGGAAGATATGCAAGCTTGATTTCCGAAGGCAAGCCTGATTCAAAATCTGTAAGTATTTCAGCTAGTTTTGCTTCAAATGTTCCATAAGTCATTATATTTTTATGAATTATGACTTGTGACCTGAAGCGTTTATAAAGTTCAGGAAGGACATGTTCCTTCATGAGATATTTCATTTCATTTGGGACACCAGGCATTGAAATAAAAATTGTATCATCTTTCTCAAACCACATACCCGGAGCGGTTCCGGCTGCATTCGTAAGAACCCTGCATGATTCCGGAACCTCTGCCTGCCGCCGGTTATTATCGTTCATTGGCATTCCCCTTCGGCCTGTGAGATTTTCGATCATTTCAAGAACAACAGGATCACTCACGAGTTTAGTGTCAAAATATTCGCACAAGGTGTGTTTTGTTATATCATCGCTTGTGGGTCCAAGTCCACCTGTAATCAGAACCGCATCGGCCTTTCCCTGAGCTTCATCGAGTGCATAGATTATATCATCCCTCCTGTCGTGTACAGATGTGATACGTGCTACATCAAATCCAAGCGCACTCAGCTCTGCTCCCATCCATGCAGAGTTTGTATCGACCGTCTGTCCGATTAACAGCTCATCGCCGATTGTTATAATAAAGGCTTTCATTATTTTCAGTTTAATGTTTTGCAAAAATATATTTTGTAAGTTCATCCGGCAATTAAATGAGGAAAAATGAACAGAGATCAGCAAATTAAAAAAACTGAAGAATTTGTAAAGGAAAATCTGAAAGGATATGACAGCGGTCACGACTGGTGGCATATTGAACGGGTAAGAGGGCTTTCAAGGCATATAAATGAGAAAGAATCGCTTGCTGACCCTTTTATTGTGGAGATTACTTCATTGCTTCACGATTCGGCTGACTCCAAGTTTGCCGGAGATAAAATTGAAGAGGGCTATGCCAGGATTGAAGAATATTTAGACAGAAATGGTCTTGAAGGAATGAAGGAACGGGTTATGGGTGTAATACGGAATATCTCCTTCAGTAAAAAGAGCCCCTCGGGTGATCTTAGCGACCCCCTCCTGCACCTTATTCAGGATGCCGACAGGCTCGATGCCATAGGAGCGATTGGAGTTGCCAGGGCGTTTAATTATGGCGGATTCAGAAACAACCCGATCTGGATTCCGGAAGATGAAAACGGAAAGTCAACTGTAGGCCATTTCTATGAGAAACTGCTTCTGTTAAAGGGGAAGATGAATACTGAGACTGGTAGGAAGCTGGCAGATGAAAGACATGATTTCCTTGAGAAATTTCTTGAACAGTTCTACAGGGAATGGGAATTTTCGATAATCTGAAGATAAAGGAAGCACTCAGCTGACACACCAAACAGGGTATTAAAAGAAATGAGCGTAGAGCGTAGAGACAGCATAGAGTATCATTTATATAGATACTCAGCTTCACCATTTACTTTAACCGGGTAGCCGGAACTGTTATATTCATAGGTATTTATTAATGTTGACACTCTCTCCGTCCATGGGTCCACATCAAAATAAAGAGTGCAGGTCTCCTTTGTAATATTATTTGGGTTGGTATATCTGCCAGGTAACATTAACCGTTTAAATGCAATAAAAGGATTATTCATATTATCATATTCATATTCGGTAGTAGTCCACAGTTCTGCAACACCTGATTCCGGTACATGGTATTTTGATTGTTTGATCAAATTTCCATTTTCATCATATAAAAAGTCGATGTAAGTCGACAGGGCATTATTCCAAAACATTTTTTGTCTGCTGATCCTTTCATTCTCATAAGAGAATTCGCAATATTCAGAATTACTGACCGATGGACGGGTGTAAATCGAACGGGATAATTGTCCATTGGAATTGTATTCACAGGTAACTGTAAGGCTTTTTTCCGTATTATCAGCATTTACCCATTCTTTCCTGTTCATTGAAGCTTCCACTGCAGTACCCAGGCTACTGAACATGCCACGGTCCATATAATGCTCAGTCGATATCAGAAGGTTTCTGTCGTTATAGTTATGCTTTGTATAAAAGAATTTGCTTTTCTCTTCATTTATCAGGTTTGCTTTATTATAGGTATATTCACCACTGGATACTCCGGCAACAAGTACACTCCTTAATAAGGGCAAATCAGTGTTTTCTACTGTTACAAGTTTCTCTTTTTCGCATGAGACAAATACTAAATAGAAGAAAAACAATACAAATAACTTTTTCATAATGCTGAAATTAAGAGAACTTAATACAAATGTTAGAAGACTATTTTATTTACAGAAATAACTGAAAGAGAAAATATTACCATGGAGAATCATCGTAGTTAGGTGCCGACCATACTAACTGCCTGCAACATTTTTCTTTGTAGTAATCTGTAGTTACGTCGTTTGCCACGATATGAAGAGTATCCCCATTTTTTGAAATTGGCAGTGGTGATGATGAGCTGCAGGAACAATGATATTCAAAATAGTACTGATCCTGCCTTGAGTAACGCAGCCATCCACCATAATACAGGCATGATGATGGATTATCTTTCATATATTTTTCGTCCTGACTGATTTTTGATTTCAACCAATTAGGAACTTCCCCGGAGGGAATAAGATAATCTTTCTCACAGGAAAGAAGCATCATGGAAAAGAAAAGCAGAAAGGCAGTTTTATTCATGTCGTAGGGTTATTGTTAATGTTTTCACAGCAAAAATCAAGCCATGGATGTTGGGTGTAGTAGTGTTTTCTTTGTTTTATAACTGTATCGTTGTCATTCGCTCAAACAAAAAGAGGTTGCAATTGCAACCTCTTTTTGTTTGAGCGGGAAAAGGGATTCGAACCCTCGACCCTCAGCTTGGGAAGCTGATGCTCTACCCCTGAGCTACTCCCGCCTCTGAGTAGGCGACAAAAATAATGAATAGATTCGTTTCTGCAAATTTATTATCCCGTTGCGGCCCTACCTGGAGAATATTTATGGAAACTCAGAAATTTCCGGCACGGAGGTTTCTAATAAGATCAGGGAACTTTTTAAGAAGACTCAGAATATCCTCAATATTATAGCTTTCTGCAGCTGAAAAGAGTTTCTCTCCATAAAGTCTTACGAGGCTGCAGTCATGTCTGTCACCAAGTTCCCTGATTTCTTTGCCAAGGTTTTTAATCTTTCCTATCGGCTGTCTGTGTTCATAATTCTTCCAATCGATCAAAATCCTGCCTTCAAGAGATTCCATCATTTCTGTAAAATCTACAATTTCAGTTGTTTCAAAATGTATCTTTCTTTGGACTTCAATCAACGACTTTTCCCTGATCGTGTATGGAAGGAATCTCATGAACTCCATATACAGTCGTGAGATCTGAATAGGTTTTATCAGGAGACCCGCAAAATCGCTATTCAGAATCATTTCCTGTTCTTCCTTCATTACAGAAGCGGAATATGCAACGACAGGAATATTCTTTAGTCTTTCATTGCATTTAATGTTTTTGAGCAATCCGAATCCATCCATTCGCGGCATTCTTATATCGGTAATAACCAGGTCGGGGATGAATTTATTAAGTAACTCAAGTGCTGCTTCTCCGTCTTCAGCCTCAAGAAAGGACAATTCAGTATTATTGAAAATGTCTTTTATGATCTTACGGTTTTCTGCGATATCGTCAACAATCAGGAGTAGTTTTTTCTTGAAAACAATAGTTGAAGGATCAACTTCTCCGGTCAGAATATCGTTCTCATAATTCTCAATGCATTGAATTCCGGGAAGGATTACTTTAAAGGTACTTCCTTCCCCTGAGTTCGATTCCAGGCTGATGCTTCCATTCATTAACTGCACCAAACGAGAGGTTATCGAAAGTCCAAGGCCTGTTCCTGCCTGGCTGTCTTTCCCTTTTACCTGGAAAAATGAGTCGAATATTTTGTCCTGATACTTTTCAGGAATTCCGATTCCTGTATCTGAAACAATAATTACAAGATCAACAAGATTTTCTGCAACATTTGACCCGGCAGGCTGCTTCCTTGCATTTTCAGCATTTATAATAAGTTTTATTTCGCCAGATTCTGTGAATTTTACGGAATTACCTATTAGGTTGAGCAAAATCTGGCGCAAACGTATTCCATCTACATAAAGATAAGAAGGGATGTTATCTGATATCTCGGTAATGAGTCTTAATTTTTTTTCCCTTACCTTAAATCCAAAGATCCTCTCAAATTCAGGGAAGAATGAGTTGGAATTGATATAATCGTATTCAAGTTCAAGTTTGCCTGTCTCTATTTTAGAGAGGTCAAGAATGTCGTTTATAAGAGTTAAAAGAGTCTTACCGCTTGTCCGTATTGATTTAAGAAATTCCTTATGGGTTTGATCTTGAACCATCGATCCAAGGAGTTCCGAATATCCAAGTATTGCATTCATCGGTGTCCTTATCTCATGGCTCATATTAGCAAGGAACTGGCTTTTTGCACTGTTTGCACGTTCAGCCTCCGCCTTAGCTGAATTTATATCTTTTTCAGCCTGTATACGGTCAGTGATATCACGGGCTGAAGCGTAGAGTAACTTACCAACCGGGACGCATCTCCACTCAATTGACCGGTAGTTGCCATCTTTTGTCCTGTAGCGGTTTGTGAAATTGATAATGGGTTCCTGGTCATCAAGGATATCCATTGCATCAAGAGTCGGCTTCAGGTCTTCGGGATGTATAAAATCAAGGAAGTTCATGTGTTCGAGTTCTGAAACAGGATAGCCGAGAACATCTTCCCACGATTTGTTCAGTTTTATAAAATTTCCCGACAGATCAGCTATGCAGAGAAGGTCGAGCGCAACACTGAAGAAATTCTGAAGCTCAGCTGTTCTTTCCTTAACTTTTTCCTCAAGGTGAATATTCATCTCAAGGATCTTATCATCCCTGAGTTTCCTTTCACTTATATCTTCAAAAGTGGTATAAACCTGGTATGGAGTGGAACTTCCTTCCCTGAAGAGAGGAATTGAGCATACATTAATCCAGGTTATTGCATTGTTTTCCGGTTTGATCACACCCATAATCTGATTTTTGACCTCGATACCAGTTTTGAGTGAAACCATTGCCGGATGTTTTTCACCTGGGAAGACAGAGCCATCTTCTTTAATTGCTTTCCAAATGGGATCAGCGGATTTTATTCCTGTCATCTGGTCGATTGACATTCCCAGTATTTTTTCCGCGGCCCTGTTTGCGGAAATGATACTTCCGTCAGCTGCCTGATAAACAACTCCCTGCATCATTGTCTCAAACAGCATCAGATAGTCTTTCTCTTTCTGAGCTAGTATTTCCTGCTGAAGAATCTTATCGCTAATATCCAGACAATGTCCGATATAACCAAGAAACTCACCATCCCGGTCATAACGGGGAACACCTGCGTCACGGATCCACCTGTAGTTGCCATCGTTATACCTTAGGCGATAATCCATACTGAATTTTTCGCGTCTGCTGAAAGAAGTCTCATAAATCTGCACACATCTGTCAAGATCATCAGGATGAACACCCTGAACCCATCCGTAGCCCATTTCCTGTTCCAGCGTTCTTCCGGTGAAGTCAAGCCAGACCTTATTGAAATAATTACATTTTTTATCCAGTCCCGAAGTCCATATAAGTGCCTGTCCTATATCCAATAACACGTTCAGCAACCGGTTCTTTTCTTTCAGTTCATCCTCTGCTTTCCTGATGCGGGTGATATCCTGCACTATTCCAAGGGATGCAACAACTATGCCTTCTTCTGATCTTACATGGATGCTCCTCTCAAGCACATAGATTGTATTTCCTGTATTTCTCTGAATTACCCGGTGCTCAATTTCATAGGAATCGCTATCATCTTCTAATGATTCCTTATAGCATTCATCTACTGAAGACCTGTCGTCAGGATGAATAAATTCCAAAAAGGATTCATATGTTGGCTCAAACTCAGCAGGTTCTACCCCGAAAATACGAAAAACCTCATCTGACCAGGTAAGACTAAGGGAAACCATGTCAAGATACCAGCTTCCGGTATGACTCAACTTTTGAGATTCGTCGAGAAGCACCTCATTTTTATTGAGTATATCTCGGGGGATTCTGTTATCGCCTGGTTTATATTCCGGAATAGTTTTCTTTTCAGCCATACTGTCTTTTAGTTATCTGATTTCTCTGATATGCTTTTCCCTGAATTTCTAAATATTGTCCTCTATATGACGGTATTGAAGTACTTTAAATTACCAAAGCACGGCACTTGTTTATTCCTAAAAACGAAGTCTTGAAAATCTAAACTATTTCCTCCCTGACAGATACAGAATATTTCCCTTTGGGTCCTAAATTAATTGAAAGTTTCGAGCTCTCAAAAGACCTGGATTCTTTTTCATGAAAAATGTTAAAATTTTCAAATATTTAGCATTTTGGCAGCAAATTATTTAATATGACAAGGTCATTTGAAAGGAAGAAAATAACCCATATCGGACAAATTCAGGAGCAAACTTTAATCTCAAATCCCGGGGTAGTGATTCAATTAATTAATAAATTTACTTTAGAAATTTCTTAAATCATATTTTTCTGTTAACCCCTGTAAAAATAGTGCCTTATGAACCCAGATCAAATTCCCGATGGATTTTTCAGCCTTGGTAATCCGACATTCCTCGCTATCATGCTGCGGTTTGCAACAAACCTGATTTTTATGTTCATTCTCATACGTGTCGTATATTACAGGTATAATAAAAAGATGAAGTTCCTTTTCACCTTTTTCATGATGGGGATCGTAGTCTTTTTTATCTGCTCAATGCTTGGTGCTGTAAGGCTCGACATCTCTTTTGCCTTCGGTCTTTTTGCAATCTTTGCCATTCTCAGGTTCAGAACCAGGAATGTCGGGATAAAGGATATGGCGTACATTTTTACTACGATAGGTATTTCGATGATAAATTCCCTGAAGGTTTTTAAATTCCCGCTCTTAGGTATTTTTATTTTCAATATACTTATAATACTGTCAAGTTATTTTCTCGAAGAATATCTGGCACGGCACAGGTATGAATCGCATGTTATTACATATAACAATACCGAAATGTTAAAGCCTGAAAACAAACAGAAGCTTTTGCAGGAGGTTTCTGATCTGACAGGAGAGAAAATTTTCAAAGTAAAAATTCTGAAAGTTGATTATAAGAAAGGAGAAGCCTCTCTTGAAGTATACTACAATTGCTAGATAGAAAACGGAGCAGAGCGCAGTGATGTATTGGATACCTTTTATTGCCTGATTATTTTTCCCGAACTAATTATCTGGTTATCTTTAAATATTCGGAATAAATAAATTCCCGGCTGGATATCCTTCAGATCAATGGTATTTTCATCAGGACCGTTTATTATGTGTGATTTAAGCCTTTTTCCCAGTAAATCATATATTTCAAGTTTCAGGTCGCCCTTAATATCACCTTTAATTCTTACAGAGATGTGATCGATAGCCGGATTAGGATAGATGTCAATCTCAATTTCCGTTTGTGTTGCAGCAATATCCTTTATTCCAACAATGCCTTTTTCAATCGACCAGGAAATTGAATAAATATGAATTGCAGCATGATTATCGACCCGCAAAAACTGTGTTGTATCCTCAATTATTGCTTCAAGAGTATTGATATTGAACGTCAAGTTGCTTTCTCTGAGGAAGAGTGAATCGGTGTTTTTCGTGTATGGTGAACCATTCAGAAACCAGGTTCTTTTCAGGGTATTGGGTTCAGGTGAAATTAGGGCCAATTTGATCTTAAGCGGATAAGTTGTTGCTGTTACTGAAGTGTTATCGGGATAATATGATTCTAAAGGTGAGGCAAGAGAGTGGATTTTTTCAATTGTTCCCTGTACACAGACTGAGCAGAAAGGAGTTCCAAGATATTGCATTTTGCAATTCTGATGAGGCTTGTACCATAAGGATGAATTTCCGCCGCAACAATGCTGATAAATTCCAATTTCATTTATGCCCATCCAGTTTTTCCACTTTACCAATAAAGGATTAGTCTGTTTTGTCATGTTTTTACCTTCGGAAGCATAGGTATCTCCTGCCCAGTATTCGTCGTTCATACCCGAAAAAGAATGTCCCAGTTCATGTATTGCAATTTGGGCAGAGGACGAGTTTGTTGATGCAACCGTGTAATAGCCTCCGCTTCCTCCATAATATGAGCTGTTTACAAGAATCAGTGCCTGATCATAATTCGGGAAATTACTTGCAAGAACATTTGAAATGACAGAAGTTTTTGTTGCAACAAGCAGCCTGTGGATATTTCCATAGTCGAATGCCGATCCGAAATAATTATCCACGGTACTGACCGGATGTGCCGGTTCAGTTACATCGTTGGCCGTACCGGGATGGCTTGCACCGCTTTGATTCGACGGTACTTTAATAATAAAAACATTAAAGTACTTTTTATAGTTTGAATAAGGAATCTCACTAAAGAATCCATTTGTAAAGACAGTAGCGTCGGTTACGAATTTTGACAACTCGCCTGTAGTATACCCGTCGCTAAGTATTACAAGATTGATATGTTTGTCGGTATTTCCGTTGTAAACAATTGTATCCTTGTCAAATACCTGTCCAAATGCGTTCGCCAGGATATGGAACAGGGCTGCAATGAGTACAGACTTTTTCATGGTGGTACTATTTTAGTAATCAACAGGTAATTATTCCTGTTTTCCGAATTTGACCTGGTTCTTATTCCAATGGACCTTGTTTTTTCGTCAAGCTGCATTCGCAGAGTAAATTGTGCACTGTCGAGGGCCATTTCCTTCCTGAAAAGAGCATTTTTTTCATCAACAGATTCTATTGTAATATTTAAGGGATCAGGGATTATAACGCTGTCTACAGGCTCCAGATTATTATTCAGGGCAAAACAGAGCAGGTCACCAGGCTTAGGGATTTCTGAGCCTGTTATGTTCTTTTTCAGCCTTCCTTCCGTAATGATTTTATTGACGAGCCGGATCTCAGGTACCGCTTTGGATTTACCAGTCCTGACGAAGTAGTTTATAAAGATTATATGAGGAACTGTCAATACCTGATTTCCCGGTGTTTCTGTAGTCCTGACATATCTTGTGGCTTTACATGAAAATGGGACTGTCAGCGTGAAAAGCAAAACAGGTATCAGGTAATAAAATCCATTTTTACTTTTGATAATCATATGATTATTATGATAACGGATAGTAAAAATATAAATTATTAAGCTTGCCTGCAAAACTATTTAATGACCCTATTCGAATTTGGCCTGCAGTTTTATCTGATAAATGAAAAAATCTAAATTCCAATCTGGTTTCTGAAGGTGAGATCATCCCAGAAAAGGTATTCTTCGATAAGTTTCCCCCCCTGCCAGTGACCTACGGTGCACATGCTCAATTTGAATTTCTTTCCGGTCGGAGGAATGGGTTTTCCGTTTGCAACGGGCATGGGTTGTGAAAATGTTCCTTCCATTTCTCCAACTACTGTAGTCCAGTCACCCTTGCCGAATTTAACGGGATGGTTGACTATTTTAGTGTCGGGAGCAAAAACAAATAATGGTTTCATTGATTCGAGATGCAATGGTACTAATCCGACTGTTATTGATCCATTTGGATAATGTACAACTATTTTGTCATCATGGCTTATGCTCATATCTTCCCACTTCTGATTATTGTAGATGTAAAAATCGAGGGAATCGAATCGGGCAAGACGCATTTCAGTTATCAGTTGCTCCGCTTTATAATTTAATAACTCTTTCTGAAGAGAATCAATTTCTGCTTTCAGACCAGTTACTGTCTCGAGTCTTGCTGAACATGAAACGGAAAGAAAAAGAACAGGAAAAAGAAGGATAATTGATTTTAGATTTTTGCAGGTTATATAGTGGAAATTCATTTTATCTCTGGTTTAAAATTCCAGAGTTAAACAAGAGGTGGGTTAAAATGTTCAGGCCTTGTAACGGTTCCCCTCTATGTATAGTTTTATCTTAAGCTTATAAAGCTAAATGATTTTACATTAAATCGCCCAGTGGGCCCAGATTGATATTTAAATCCCTGTCGGTTAGGTTAAAATGCTTCTTAAGCTCTTCCATTTTTAGTTCCAGTTTCATGAGAGTCTCACCCAGCCGTTCAATTTCCTCATCTGTCAATGAGCCGCCATCGACTCTTCTCATAGCTTGTTTCTCGACAAGCTTGCGGATAAGTTCAATAAGGGTCAGGACAAGTTTAGCCAGACCGGAGTCGGCATTATCGGGCGAAAGCTTAAGCTTGGATTCATCATTGTCAGTCAGTTTTGCAACCTCCTGCGAAAGATCATCAAGCGATCCTGTATTAAAAAGTATCTTATTGTCGTTCATTGCAGTGTTTATTTAATAGTGACATCGACAAAACTGTAGGGAGGCCATGGCCCTGTCAGAAAAAAGGTTAATCCTGGATTATCATTCTGGATTTCTGCAATTAAATCTATCAGATCACTTTTCTTTTCTTTATCAATCAGGAAAATTGCGTCAACGATAGTATTATCGGTAAGCATTTTTCTGAACTTGTTTATGGAATTGAGACTGCCAAGGCTGGCGGTTAATGCTGCAATTAATGTTTCAACATGAGCCAGCATCAACTCCTCAAGCCTGTGCTCGGCGAGTTTTTTATTTACATAGTCGCGGAACACAGAAGTAGTCGTTTGGCCGTCGGATGGTTTTTCAGTCTTAGAAAGAAAATCTGATTTTGCCAACAATTTAGCTTTAAGTATTTCGGAATCGCAAATTATCTTTAGTCCGAATTCAAATTTCCCGGCTACCTTTCCCAGATTTTGCTGAATTTCAGGAGAATTGTTTTCAAGCATTGCTTTAACGGCTTCCGGTGATTCCATAATTGATCCGAACCGCATCGGCAGAAGAGAAAAGTGAGTGAAAAATGTTTCTATAACGTTTGCATAATCAATTGCAACAGATTTATCTGCTACAAATTCAGATTTATTGACATCACTTACAATTGCGTTTAAACCACCTCCGGAGATCACATAAAGGGAGGAATCCGAAATTCCTTTAGCAGAAGAAATCAAAGATGCCAGGTGCCCTGATTTGGCATAGTCTGACATCAATGCATAGATTAGCTTTTCCATACACCAGTCTTTTCCCTCGTTTTCCCGTCTTTTAGTTGTTCCATCGTTTCAACCGAGCTGAGCATAAGTTTTACTCCAAGATATACAAGGTCTATGTCAGCGACAGAAATGACTATATCACCGGTCAGTATGACTCCCTTGTTCAATACCCTGTCGAGCAGTTCAAGTATTGTAATATCTTTTGACTTATCAATTACGTTTTCGTTCATATGACCTTTTCGTTAAGTGAGATGAAACTAAAAGCTGGCCACGGGCCTGTTACTTCAATAGAGAATCCCAGGGTTCCATCCTTTTTGAATATCTCATCAGCTTTCCCTCTGAAAGCGTCAACATTTTCCTTTCGCACAAGGCAGGCTGCATTCAGTATCATCTTTTCTTTTCGTCCGGTTAACTCTTCCGGAAGAAGATTATTGAGGCTTGTTGAATCGCTGATCCTATTATATTCATTAAAATATTCCTGCCCGTAATGATTACACAAGCGCTCTGTTTCTTTTTGTATTAATTCAGTTTTCTTCCGGTTCAGGAGGAAGGCTTTGCCAGGCAGGCTCGACTTTATCTGATTTTCAAGGTTTGAAACTTCCTCGCTCAGGTGAGAAACTTCCTGTGAAAGAGCATTCAGGTCGCAGTATATCCTGACAGACCATTCTTCCTTTCCTTTAATCTGCCTGAAATTTTCAACAAGCGAATCGGAATAGGATGATATGAACTTATTCAATCTTTCTTCAGAAAAAAAGATGGTACCGAATTTAAAAGGGATTACAGTTGCATTTTCCATAATCCTGCTTATCACGCTAATATGCTCACGTGCATTGGTTTCAAGCCATTTAATATCTGATAAATTTCTCTTGAAGTTTTCTTCAGAGAATTCTTCTTCCGATACAGGTTTTAAATAAACACAAAAATCCATTACTCTTAAAACGTTCAGGTCGGATATATCTGCAGGAAGGTCACATTGTGGCTGGCTTTCTGACAAGCAGTATATATATATTAAATTATTGTCCATAAGGTCGACGTCTGGCTGTTTCCGGGTCTTATTCACTTGTTAAATCAATTCCTTCAAAGGAATTAAGCCGTTCGAAGGAGACTATTTCAAGATTTTCATCCATTTTGACAGAATAAAAGAGCCTTACCTGTTTTGGAGGCAGGTTCATTGATTTTAAAAATGAATCATCTTCATAAACCTCCGCAACCGAATTCCAGGTCTCACCTGCTTTTTGAATTTTAATGACAGTAACATCATAGCAGCTTATGCTTTCTTTCAGAAAATTGACTACAGCTTTCTTTACATCAATAATATTGCCCATTTTTATACCTCCCGGTTCTTTAATTTCCTATTTAAAACACTGACTATATGTCATTTGATTTTTTCTTCCTTTTGTGGCTTGACAAGGGTTGGTTTTTTCATTCCATGTCCGCAACCAGGACAAAATTTGTTATCGAAATAAAAGCGCCATTTTTCACCGCATTCCGGGCAAATAATATCTAGCTGATAACCACAGTCAATGCAGAATTTTTCTCTGCTGCTGGTTGTTTTTCCGCATTTCGGACATTTAAAGACGTTCATATTACCCTCCTGTTTTCAATGGTTATTTAATTTTTCATTCCTGATTCTCTCAAGCGATGCCAACAATTCCTCTTCTTTTCTATCGTATTCTTCTTCATCAATCTCATCCATCTCAAACTGTAACTGAAGGGCCATCAGCCTTTCTTTAACAGATCCTTCGTCGGATGTTTCCTTTTCAATTACCTCATTTATTTTCTTACCCAGGAAAATAATTCCCTTCAGAGGGGCCAGTAGGATGTCGTCGATAATAAACATTTCAGATTCCTTTAGTATTGATTACCAAATTTACAAAATTATAGGGAGGTAAGGTACCCACATATTTGAAAGTCATAAACTTCCCGTACTTTTCATCCAGCTGGTTTACTGCGCTGTCGAAAACAGGTTCAGAAATGTTCCTGATAAGAAAAGCAGCATTAAGGATCATCATTTCACCGTAATTATCATTTATTTTAACATCTTCGGAAACAGGAGTCAGCAAATCAAGGATAATTTTCTTATAGGCCTGTGTTTCTTTCTTAAGTGCCTCAGCAACCATTTCTCCTATTTTCATTCGTTGATAATGAGTTTTATCAACCGGAAGGTGAATAAGTTTATCACGCATTGATCTGATAGCATCATATTTTTCGATGATTCCTTCGTACATGGCGCTTTCGTGAGCCAGGACTTTCAGGCCAAGCTCTTTTTTTCCCTCCATTTTTCGGAGCATATCATCGAATTTGACATAATCTTTTTCAAGTATTCTTTTTATTCCTGAATCATCGTCATGTTCTGAAATTGTAGAGAATCTGACGGGTAGTACAGTAAATTTTTCCATAACTGCTTCCAGAACCTTTTCGTGCGCAGTCATATTCACACGCCGGGCTTCATACTGGATTATCGGTGAGTTACTTACTATTGCACTAATATCCCTGAAGCAAATGCCATAGACAAGGTCGGCTCTTTTTCCGATTCCAATGGGGCCGAATTCAATATTCCCCGTACTTCTTATAATCCCATAAATATATTTTCCTTCTTTTGGCAATTCCGTATCGGTACTCATAGTTTTTATTCAATTAAATATTTATAATTCCCATTTTTCAGGAAAGATCTTCAGGTCGATAAAATTAAATATCGGCAAAGGGGCAGTATATACAAAATCGCTCCTGTCAATAAACTTTTCACCTATTTCTGCCATTATATTATCGAATTCAACCTCTCTGGCGTCATTAACAAGAAATGCTGTATTCATAAACATCGCATCGCCTGTTGTTTTGTTAAGTTTATATTCAAATACCGATTTCCTGAAGGAATCAATAATAAACCTGGCTTCCTCCTCTTTTTTTTCGGCCAGTGCCTGTTCTACAAGTTTTCCTGCATCATCAATAAGCTTGTCCCTTAGAGACTTATCCGACATTTTGTCAATTTCGGCCCTTATTTTCTGGAGTTCGAGATGTTCACAGTCGATCTCCTTGAAAATAACTCCCATACTTTTCCAGGTGCCCCTTACATTAAACTCCACTTTGTTTTCGAACTGTTGGAGGAGTTCCATAAACTCGCTGTAGCGCCTGTTTAGAAGGTTTCTGATTTCATCGGGGGTTGCCGCTATCGTTCCGAACCTGATAGGGATAACGCTTCTGAACTCTTTCATTACAAGTTCAATAACCTTTTGATGGCACATCATGTTTTCGGGATTGACCACGAATCTGCTGAGAGGATGATCGCTGACGACCATACAGAGACCGTCAAATCCGATTGTTGATACCAGGTCGCCCCTTCCTCCTACTCCAACCGGGCCAAGGTTGACATCATATTCCGAAGCTATGATACAATAGATATATTTTCCGTCGCGTTGCATTTTAATCCTTTATTTTAACCAAAATCAAATTTCCTGTTCTCTTCTCATCCGACTCCGTATTGTTTTCGCTGTTATATGATTGTTTTACCGCCAGGGCATATTCAAGAAGAGTATGATAGGCCTGTGTAATCCTTGTAAAATTTTCTTCGCTGCCTGCTTCCTTACTGGTATCAGGATGCAGAAGACGAGCCTTTCCAAGGTAAGCTTTTTTTATGTCGGCTTCTGAAGAATTTGCACTAAGGCCAAGCTCCCTTCCCGCCAGTTCTATCTGTTCAGGTGATAGCTTTTTCACGTCAAGAGTATAAAAACTATAACAAGGAAGAGGCCCGACGAGGCGGAAGTTCAATTTTCCCTCAAATTCCTTATCAAACATATCAAGGATGCTTTCAAATTTTTCAGAACTGTTTCTTTTAACAAGAAAAGCCGAGTTTGTCACCATCTCATCGTTCATAACCGGGTGATTCCTGATATCAAGGCTCAATGACGACATAAGATCAAGAAGACGCAGTTCAATCTTAACATTATTTTCCTTCAATTTTGATTGTAGCAGCATTCCTGCCTGCATCTGATCGTCAAGGGTAGGTTGTTCGTTCTTCTTAAGCAGTTTCTCCTTGAGTGCAATAACATCAGGATGGCTGGCCATTTCCCTCACTGTTGCCGGAAAATCAACCCAGGTAACTGCAACGTCAAACTCTGTCAGAAACTGAATCTTTTTCAGGATTGAAGAAATAAGTTCATATCCGCTCAAAAATATCTTGAACACATCTTCCCTGGAATTCGCTGTTGTTCCCAGCCGCATAGGGATAATAACGTTGAATCCGATAGCCTGAAGTTCTTCGATTGTTTTCTGATGATGAACCAGAAGGTTCCCGAGTGATTCCCTGTCGGTAAAATCGGTCATCAGCATATTCCGTTCAGCTACTATAGCCGACATATTTTCAAAAGGGATGGCAGAAAGACCTGAATTTTCTAGAGAACGGAACATTTCCGTACTATAAAAGTTCGGGACAATTCCATAAATGTATAATACTTTTTCTGTCATATCGGTAGATTTATTTTTTTATTTCATTTTGCTTCAAAACCAAATCAATTGATTGTTCAAAATGATTCTGAAGGATTGTAATCTCACTTGAAACTTCACCTTTTTTATCAGATTTGTTTTCAATTATTTCCCTTATGGCAAGTGTTGCAGCCTTTCTGCATATGAATCCTATATCGGAACCTGTAAGGGTATCGGTTTTTGCTGCCAGTTTTTTAAAATTAACCCCTTTGCCTATGGGCTTATTTCGAGTATGGATTTTGAATATTTTCTCGCGTGTCGATTCATCGGGCAGTGGCAATTCGAATATAAGATCGAACCTACCGCTTCTGAGCAGTGCTGGGTCAATCAGATCTATCCTGTTAGTTGCTGCAAGGACAATCACACCTTTAAGGTCTTCAATGCCGTCCATTTCTGTGAGGAACTGGCCTATAACGCGATCGATAACGCCTGCTCCTGAACCATCGCTGCTTCGGCGGGGAGTAAGGCTGTCTATTTCATCCAGGAAAAGGATGCAGGGCGAGGCTTGTTTTGCCATTCTGAAGAGTTCCCTAACCCCTTTTTCCGATTCACCTATATACCGGCTCAGAATCTGGGGGCCTTTTACCGAGATAAAATTTACACCGCTTTCACTCGCCAGGGCTTTAGCCAGATAGGTTTTGCCTGTTCCCGGACGCCCGTAAAGAATAATTCCCTTTGGTGGTTTGGTATCGGCTTTTTTAAACAGTTCTGCATATTTAAGAGGCCATTCAACTGTTTCCATCAAGGCTTCCTTGATATCAGCAAGGCCTCCCACATCCTCCCATTTTACATCAGGCACTTCTACAAATACTTCCCTGATGGCCGAAGGTTCAATTTCTTTCATGGCATCGAGAAAATTATCCATGTTCACTTCGAGCGACATCAGCAGTTCATAAGGGATATCGGCCATCTCGAAATCGATCTTTGGAAGTATCTTCCGAAGTGCTGTCATGGCTGCTTCCCTTGCGAGGGCTTCGAGGTAGGCCCCGACAAAACCGTGGGTAATTTCCGCAAGTCTTTCAAGATCGACATCTTCCGATAAAGGAATGCCTCTGGTATGGATATGAAGAATTTCGCTTCTTCCTTTTTTATCAGGTATTGAGATTGAAATTTCCCTGTCGAATCTGCCGGGTCTTCTAAGGGCAGGATCAATGGAATTAGGGATGTTTGTAGCTCCGATCACTATGACCTTACCCCTCGATTCCAACCCGTCCATCAGTGACAAAAGCTGGGCAACCACCCTTTTCTCTACCTGCTTTTCTCCGCCCATATCTTCGCGCTTGGGTGCAATGGCGTCGATTTCATCAATAAAGATTATTGAGGGTGCATGTGCCTGGGCCTCCTCAAAGAGTTTCCTTATCCGCCCTTCGCTTTCTCCATAGAATTTTCCCATGATCTCCGGCCCGGAGATATTTATAAAGTAGGCATCAGTCTCGTGAGCTACTGCCCTTACAATCAGGGTTTTGCCTGTTCCGGGAGGTCCGTAGAGGAATACACCCTTTGGTGGTTGCACTCCAAGCCGTTCAAAAATTTCAGGATACTTAAGAGGAAGCTCTATCATCTCCCTGATACGGTGTACCTGATTTCCAAGACCACCAATATCCTCATATGAGACCTTCCCTCTTTTTTCTCCGGCCTGTTCCGACGATTCTACCTGGATGCCGGTGAGAGGATGTATCAAAACAACTCCCGCCGGGTTGGTTCCTGTAACTGTATAATCTACAGGGCGGGAACCGAAAAGTTTGGCTCTGACTTTGTCTCCTTTTGTAACAGAAAGCCCGTTAATAAGCGATCCAATATATTTTGCATCATCAGCCCTTACAGCAGATCCCGTTTTTGTATCGGGTTTTAGCTTAATCTTTACTGCCTGGGAGCAGGAAGTTTTTATTATCTTAACCTTTTCATCAATGCCTATCTGAGCGTTCTCCCTTGTAATGCCGTCAATTTGAATAATGCTTTTACCCCTGTCGTCAGCATAACATGGCATTATCCTGACAGGAGTAGCCCTTTTCCCTTCAACCAATATTACATCGCCGTTTTCGAGACCCAGCTGAATCATATCCTCGGGGTCGATTCTGGCAACAGATCTTCCGACATCTTTCACGAGGGCTTCTTTTACACGAAGAACTGATATATCTTTTGTCTTAGTCATTTTCATTGCCGGTTTCCGGACTTTTCATTTTTTATCTTCAAAAAGGTATTTTTTCATTTCCGACAAGGCATTAAGTCCTTTCACCTCTTCGGGAAAGACAGGAACCTGGACCATATTCATATTCCTGAATTTTTCGCTTATCTCTCTTAAATACGGCAACTGGCTGTTTTTTCTTTTTGTGCAAAAGCTGCATCCTTCTGAAACCATGACATTATTAACAATAATCTGTTGTGGTTTGATACCGGTTTTTGACAGTTCGCCAAGAAGTCTTTCGGTTTCATTTACAGCCATTGCTTCAGGGATGCATACAGGGATAAATTCACACCTTGTTTTATCGCGCAAAATACTTTCGATTCTTTTTACTGTTTTCTTCAGGCTGAGCAAAAGGGCATCCACTTCGTCGTGCTGATACGATCCTGAGAAACTTGTGATCATATAACGGTACTTCCACCTCATTCGCGCCGCCATTTTAATCCATTCATCAAGCATTTCGGGAGATGAAATTAACCTTAGGGCATGTCCAGTCGGAGCTGTGTCGACTACATATTTATCATAATCGCCGGCTTCAATAAAATCGAGGATGGTTTTAAAACTCATGACCTCGTCAATCCCCGGCACCGATAATGCCAGCATTTCCTCAATGTCGTCATCATCGAGGTTTGTTGAGGTCGTAAGCAGCTTTTTAAGTTCAGACCTGTGACCGTTAAGAAACTCCGACATGGCTTCTTCTGCTACCACCTCAATAGCCGAAAGGTTTTCTATGCCTGCAATTTTTACGACCTTGTAACCAATATTCTGTTCGAGACAATCCGATAAGGAATGAGCAGGATCGGCTGAAATCAGAAGCGTTTTAAAATTCTCCGACAAGGCCAGAGCCGAAGCAATGGCACAGCTGGTTTTTCCAACTCCCCCTTTCCCTCCGAAAATCAGGAGGCTCAATTTTTCGTTTTCCAAACCAGTCAGTGCCATCAGAACTATTTCTTAATCCTTATCTCAAGGATCCCGTTTGTGAATTTGTGGCGTAAATTTTGTTTTGAAGATTTTACAGGCAGCAATAACTCTTTCCTGTAGGATCTTATTTTGCCATCGGCCTTGATTTCCAGAATATCTTCCTTAAGGTCTATTTCGATATCGTCTTCATCTATTCCCGGCATTTCGGCAAGGACAATGATTTCGTGCAACTCATCGAAGAGATCGGTTATTGGTTCGCGTTCCTCGTCGACTTTAGGGCCTTTCGGTGTTTTCCTGATGTTTCCGAAAGTTTCCACTTTAGTAGTTCCACTGCTTGCTGTATTAATAGTAAAGCCGTAAACTCCTTTCATACCTTTTTTAAGGTGATCGAAATTGATTTCGCCTTCCCTGGTTACGCCACCGCTTTGTTCGAGTTTGGCACCAAGGTCTATAAGTTTTTCAATACCTTTAAATAGTCCTCCCAGTCCGAAAAGATCAAAATCATTTTCGTTCTTTTTGCTGTTGGCATCATCTTTTTCCATATTCTAAATATTTTATGAGGATTGAATTGAGATTTCAAAGCTGCGTATATTCAAAATGAAAACTTTGCAGTTACTGTATTTTGTTGATCGCTTCAAGTTTTTCAAGCCTTGCTTCAAGGGTTTCCTGCTGTTGCATAAGTTCTTTCTCTCTGGCCTTTGTTGAGAGGTAAGTATCTTCCTGCCACCAGTTTATTCCCATTTCCATAGCTTTGTCAACAGAAGCCACCAGCAGCCTTATTTTAATTGTGAGGAGGTCAATATCCGCTATCTGGATTTTAATGTCCCCTGCAATTACTATTCCTTTATCGAGTACTCTTTCAAGAATATCGGCAAGGCCGGTTGCATTAATTGAATGTGTTGGTTCTGACATTTAGTCTTATTTTTAGTAGTCGATTGACATTATCTTAAAATCTCCTTTATCACCTTTAGATGGTTTCTTGCCGGAGCTGGTTGGTTCTGCATGATTCATCAGTCCTGCTTTCTCATCATTATAGACCTGTATTTCCTTTAGTCTTTTCTGAACAATTTCGAGTCTGAGCAAGAGTCTTATTTCCTCATTTTTCAGCCTTGTTCTTTCTTTTTCATAGAGATACAATTTAATGAAATCGGATTCTTCTTTGAGAGGAACACCGGATTTGACAACATTCTGCATACTTTTTATGCTCTGAAGTCCTTTTATTGTACTTGAAATTGGCATAATTCTAAATATTTAGTGGTTTTTCGTTCTTTGTATAAAGTTCTCGCATAATATGATATTGATGTATAGCGAGATAACCGACAAGATTAAAGATATTCCTTAACCTGATTCCAGTAGATAAATGTTTTTCTTCCTGAACCATTCCAGTTCCTCGCTATTAGTTCAAAATTATAAGGTCCGATCTTCGAGGCATAATAGAGGAATATCTTTTCAGATATCTTATAACTATACACGTCCCTGGCTGTATAATTACTTCCGGTTCTCCTGTTGTAGTCCAGAAGCCGGATGGGACGTATCTGTAAAAATCCTACAGCTTCCTCAACCGGATTATAAGCCAGGGTATCTATACCTGTTTCCACCATTCCCAGTGCATAAATGAGGTTGGAAAAAGCCTGGACCGGTGGTTTTTTGCCAATAGTGATAAATCCGTTATTAGGTGCAAAAGCAAAAGATGCATAGGATGAGAAAAAAGTAATGGTTGCTATTTTTTTAAAGTAAGTCGTCATAAAAATAATGAATTATGTAAACCGATTCGCAACCCTACTGTACACTTTATGCTAAATCCACCTTTATGTATGCTTCTTGCTGCCGCCTGCAATCTTTCAGGCAAATTGTTCTATGAGTTCATTTACAATTGCCCTTACCTTTTCCTGATTGGTTTTTGATCCGATCCTGCTGGTTTCTGAAGTAAGTATATCCTGACAAATTTTTCTGAACTCTGTTTTTGATTGAGTTGGTGTTGTATTAAGGGTTGCCAGGGTTTTTGCAATCATTATTGAACCGCGGATCGTTGGATCGAATTCCGTTTTTCCTGATTCTCTGAGGCCTCTGACAATTTTTACAATAATCTCGGTATCTTTTAGTGAAAGGTTCGATTTTGCCCTTGTAATTTGTAATTCAGTTTCAAAGTCAAAGTGGTCAAGGTCCATTGTAACCATCCTGTCGCGCAGCGCGTCCTGTGTCCGGTTAACTCCGGCATATTCTTCAGGGTTTGAAGTAAATATTGCACGAAACTCGGGATGAACTTTCATATAATAATCCTCTTCTTTAGCTGCCGAGGTGCTGAGCATTCTCTCCTGAAGAATTGGCAGAAGGATGTTGTTTGCCTCCGGGCGTGACCTGGTAAATTCATCATAAATCAGGGTAAATCCGTTTTTTACAGCAATCGTCAAACGATTATTTACCCATTGTTTGGTCATGTCCTCTTCGTATTTATGGACAGAATGGATAAATTTGTCATCGAGTTTTTTGTATTTATAACCCTGTTCACTACCGATAAGGTCAGAAGTTTTATACTCGGCGTCGCCATGAATTATGACCACTGGTCTTCCTATCTTGCTTGCCAGATGCATCGCTACTGTTGTTTTGCCAGTACCTGAAGGACCTCTGAAATGGACGGGAAAACCTGCTTTTATGTAAGTCAGGCCGCGGCTTGTAATATCTTTGATGTAGTCAGTCTCGACAAAATTCGACATTGGCTTCAGTTCAAGGACCGTATTCATTTCATTATTATTGCTCATACTAAGTCTGATTGATGTGGTTTAGTTGAATTCTTTATATGGTAACATGGCCAGAGTTTTTTTCCAGATATCGCCAGCCTCTTTGATATCGGCAGTTATTTGTTGTTTTTCAAGAAAAAAGGCCTGTCTTCTTGCTTCGAATTTTTGTTCTGCTGCGGCCCTTTTCTGCAGGAACTTTTGCATGTTCTGACTAAAACTTTTTTCTCTCATGCTATTTAAATCCTTTTCCACCGCAACGGGTACACGGAAGTCCGTCTCCTGATTTTCCCGACCCGTTGCATTGGACACATAAAATACTGCTTGCATAATGATTGAATCCCTTTCCACCGCATACTATACAGGGGACTCTTGAACCCAGGGGATTTTTTCCGGAGCCAGAACAGAACGGACACGCCTTCATTGGCTCTTCAACCTCAACGTGTCCGCTCCTGTTGCAAACCAGGCAATGTGAAACCGGCGATAATAAGTTAAAAGGATCTTTTCCTGTTCCACCGCAATATGCACAATTTATTACTTTAGCCATGGTCTGATTTTTTATTAATTTCAGTGTTTGCAAAAATCTGTCAGCAATTTTTTAACTGATCGGACTAACTTTCATGCTTTGTTACCGGAAAATAAACGGTATCTATTTTAAGCACTTTACCTTCGTCGAGCAGATTTTTTGCAATAAACCCAAGTTTCATTCTGGTTTCACCAATAGGCTCTTCCATTTCTGAAATTCTTACGCCTCCGGGGTGTTTATTAATATAATCAAGGACCTTTTCTTCGAGCGATACAGGTGCTTTCGTTTTAGGTTCGGCTTTTAGTTTTGCCGGAGCTTTGATTACAGGTTCCGCTTTTTCCTCAACTACGATTTTTTTTTCCTCTTTGACCTGGGTTTCTAATTTTACTTCTTTCTTTTCAACCTTCGCGGCCACTTTCTCAGGTTTTGCAGCAACACTTTTGTTCCTGATTTTCGCCATTTCATTCTTCATCTTGCTCCACTCAACTGATGCCTGAACCCTGTTCTGCAACAAGTCATTGAGTTTAAATGCAGTTTCATCCTTAATTCCTTTTACTTCCTTGCGGATCACTGAAATGGAGGTATTGATGCCTTTCATTATACGGTTATAGTCGTTTATTCGTCCAACTTCGCCATTTGCAAGATCTTTCCTGAGTTTCTGAGCCATCTTTTGATTTTCCTTGCTTATCTCGGCCAATCTTTTCTGGAATCCTGTGAGTAATACACTTGTATATTTAACTCTTTCAGCAAGGTTAGCGCTTAATTCTGCCCTGAGTTCAGCTGACATTTCCTGATGTTCTTTTTCGAAGAGAGCAATCATATCGTTAGTCTCCTTAAAAATGTTCAGGACTTCATTATTTATGCTACTGATATCGTTATTGATATCTTTCATAAGAAGATCGAAATCTTTAAGTCTGTCTTTTTCGTTTTGTTTTCTTTCGGTTCTTTCGTCGGAGAAGAATTTGTTAAGTTCATCAGCCATCTGTCCGCGTTCAGTTGTGAACTCGTTTATCAGATTGAAGGTAGTGGTTTGAATGCCGGCAACCTCTTTTCTTATTTCGGAGATACTGTTGTGAATATCTCCCATAAGATTTTTATAAGTAAGGAGGCGTTCCTTTTCGTCATTGGCCATATCTTTTCTGAGTTCAGCTGCATTTGCACTTAGTGCAGCTGCCAATTCCTGGTGATCTTTGTGGAATCCGTCCAGAGTTTTCTTTACTTCGTTTACAAGATCTTCATTTTCACTGATCCTTTGCCTGAATGAAGAAAGTAGCTCTTCACTCAAATTTTTCATGTCTACTGCTAGTCCCATTTTTTCCTCCTGTCTGGTTAATTAATATTTAGTTTCAGCTATTGTTCTGCTTTTTTTATAACTATTTGATCTCTTATTTTTTTAATATCTTTAATAAGAATGTTGTCTCCGTTTTTCAGCAGGTTTTCGAGGCATTCCTGTATTCTGCTGTGCATCTGCTGAAATTCAAGAAAGGCATCCATAACGGTTTTCTTTCGCATCTCCTGCAGCTTTAAAATTCCCGACATCTGATCCCTTATTGTAGAGATTTTCTCATCCGGGCCATCTGAAGTAATATCTTTGATTTCCAGAATGCTGTTTTTGAGCATCTGGACTGTTTCTTTCTGAGATTCAATAAAGATTAAAAACTGGTTTTCAGCATCTTTCTCCTTTTCGTCCAGGCTTCCAAGAATACCTGACATAAGAGTATTGTAATCTTTTTTACGAAGTGAGCCATTTTTTGCAAGAGTTTCACAAAGGCGTGAATTCAGGATCTCCCGTTCCTTTTTGAGTTCGTCCAGTGTAGCGTGGACATTATTGAAGAGATAATAGGATGATTCAGTGATGTTTTCGGATGACTGGAAGGCTGTCTGTATTTTCTGGATCCTGGTTTCATATGAAGCAATTAAACTGTCAAGAAATCCATCTTTGTTCATTTCAGCAGACACATCCATTTCTTAAGTCGTTGTTAGGTTTGGTTTTGAATTAATGAAGGAGAGAAGTTTTAAAGAACAGAGATTTTTGGTAAAAAATGCTGCCGGGTAAATGACCTGTGAGGATTTCTTAGCAAAAATATCTATTCAACTGCAAATGCCTTATGCGGCTTTAGCAGTTAAACCAATTGCTTCAGCATACTTGAGGTATGTTTCAACAGAGGCAACGACTATTCTTGCTTCAATTGCAAGCAGTTCGATACCAACGAGAGAAACTCTTACCCATGCGTCAACTACAACACCTTTGTCAAGGATACGGTCGATA
>CAIMVD010000073.1 GCA_903844815.1 uncultured Bacteroidota bacterium
CGCCAGCGGATGAAACAAAGAATGCTGGCGCCGATTTGCAATCGGTGCCTTTTATCATTTGATATCAGTCATTCAAACCCGACGGCGGTGCATCTTCCGGAGCGGCACCCCAAGAATAATCAGGCCGGGAACCCATTTCAAGTACAAGTTCTCCCCCATTTTTAATATCATCCCAGCTGAACCAGGGCTTATTCCATTCCTTGCCGTTGAGTTTCGCACTCTGAACATATTTATTCTGAGCGCTGCTCTTCTTTGCAGTAATCTTGAATTCCTTATTATTCTGAAGCTTAACAGTAACATCTGTAAAGACCGGACTTCCGATATTGAATACGGGCATGCCAGGGGTTACCGGATAAATTCCTATGCTTGAAAAGACAACAAAGCCTGAGAGCCCTCCTCCATCCTCATCGCCCGGGATGCCGAATGGAGTATTGGGGAACCAGGTGTCAAGGAGCATGCGGACTCTCTTCTGCGTCTTCCAGGGCTGACCGGCATAGTTGTAAAGGTAAGGTATGTGAAGGCTTGGTTCATTGCCCATTACAAACTGACCTACCTGACCGGTAGCATCAGGGAATTGTGCGAGAAATGCATATTTGCTCATGCCGAGGCCCTCAATGAAAAGGCGGTCGAGTTTTGAAGTGAATTTCTCCCTCCCTCCAAGCAAACCTATCAGGCCCGAGACGTCGTGCGGAACATCCCAGAGGTAGGTCCATCCATTGTTCTCGTCATAATAATCGCGGGCACCCATACCGCCCGATAATTTAGGATCAAAATCTTTCACCCAGCTTCCTTCTGCAGTTCGCGGGGCAAAAAAGCCGGTCTCATGGTTATAAAGGTTTTTAAAGTTGTTCGACCGTTTAAGAAAATACTCATAATCGTCTTTTTTATCGAGGGCTTTTGCAAGCTGTGCCAGGCACCAGTCGTCGTAACTGTGCGCCAGGGTAATAGCAACGGCCTGACGTTTTTCAAATGAATGTACCTGGCTGACAGTCTCCTTTTCTCCGATTCCGAGAGCCGGAAAATAACCTTTTTCGAGATAAAAAGTATCGAGCGAACACATAGGGCCGTTTCTCCATGGAAGCATGGTCGCCTTCATTGCATTCTTTTTCAGTCCTTCATAAGCCTTGTTTATATCGAAATTCCGGATTCCTTTGAAGTATGCGTCAGCAACTATGGCAGCGGAATGGTGGCCGTTCATGCACGGATTATCTCCGAAGAGAATAGGAAAGGAAGGCATCCATCCGCTCTGTTCATACATTCTTATATACGATTGAATTTTAACGCTTTCCAGTTCGGGATTTATCAAGGCATGGAGCGGATGTGCGGCCCGGTATGTGTCCCACATCCAGTCGTCGTTATAAAAAGCAGTATCGTTGTCGTTATGAATTTTATTATCAAAACCGCTGTAATAACGGCCATCCTCTGAAATATTAACCATCCGTTCATAAGTCCTGTACAAAGCCGTATAAAATGATTTTTTCTGATCCAAGGTACCTCCTTTTACATTAATTTTTCCAAGGGCCGAGTTCCACTTATCCCTTCCTGCAGTTTTTAATGCATCAAAATCCCATTGGGGTATCTCCTTTTCAAGGTTCTTCCTCGCCTGTTCGGCATCGACAAATGAAACTCCCATTTTTACACTGGCTTTTTCCTTTTCAGGAAGGTCGAAAGTCAGTGAAAGCGATGGTTTTGAACCTCCTGACGACATAATTTTTTCAGCCGAAAAGCTTTTTTCTGCCTTCAGGTAGAAAAAAACTTTGACTTTATCCTCATAAAGCTCATAGCCTTCAATAGTATTATTATCAATAACATTGAAGGAGCCTTCGGTTGTAATTCCGAGCATCAGGTTTTTCTTTTCTGCTTTATTCCAGCCAATCCTGTAGAATGATGATTTTTCACCAACTGTAAATTCCAGGTCAATATCCGGGTTTTCGAGCCAAACTGAATAATAATATGGCGTGCAAACCTCATAATCATGATCATAATAACTTTCCCACTTGCGTCTGTCGCCTAATGTCTCTCCCGATGCCGGCATAAGCAACCCGGCAAATCCGTTCCGGTGTCCGCAAAGGATGAATGGGAAACCACTTATCTTTTCAGCCTGGTAATTTCCGGGAGTACGGGAAATGCGCATCATACTGTTTGGAAGGCTCACAAGTGGAATTGTAGTCTGAAGCAAAGGACTTATCCCTCCGATATTGGGATTAACATAGTCGACAGGATCAATGTTTCGGGTACTGCACGATATTGCAAGAAGGCTTGCTGACATTAAAAGTAAAAAGACCGGTCTTTTCATATTCTTATTCTTATGTTATTTGATACAAAACAAGTATTACGACAAGATAGTCAAAAAACAATTATTTACCTTTATATGATAAAAAACTGATCCATGAACAAAACAGGAATTTTTCTTTCAGCCTTACTGCTCATGTCCGGCTGTGCCACGCGAACCGGTTCGAACTACGAAGGTGTGATAAAAAAAATAAGTGTAAAGCTTGCCAATGGTGACCTAAGCGAGGTATTGAACCTTGCCGACTCTCTGAAAAGAACGAACATTGATGGATCAGTAAATTTCATGAAAGCTGACTCTCTGGCTCAAATCGCTGAAAGAATAGCGATTGACTTTTGCGTTACTGAAGATGAGGTAAAAAGCCAGATTGAAAAAAAGACGGGCTCTTTTTCCAAAGAGGAAAAGAACATTTGGGAAGAAAAGGGATGGCTTGAATACCGTATTCTGGATGGCCGGAAAATGTATTTCAACAGGGCTGTTTCAAACATGAATCTGTTAAGGAAGTTCTATAGCAGTACCGAAGACCGGAAAATTGGAAACCCACCTGATGCGGAGACCTCATTCCGGCTGAAACATACCACCGGGGTGATGAGGGAGTCTTCAGGCGTGAATGATCCCGTAGTACCTGTCGAAATGAGAATTATTTATACAATTACAGTTGATCCGGATGTGGTTCCGGAAGGTGAAATAATAAGATGCTGGCTGCCATGGCCAAGGAGTGATCAGCCCCGTCAGGACAGAGTAATGCTGCTTGCCGCTTCCCAGCCTGATTATACCATTTCACCCGACAGCGCCATTCACAGTACAGTCTATATGGAAAAACCAGTTCAAAAGGGCATGCCGGCAGTCTTTCAGATTACCTATTCATACCGGTCAAAAGGGCAATACTTTAATCCTGAAGCAATAAAATCACTAGCTTACGAAAAAAGCTCTGAAATTTTCAGAAAATATACTGCAGAAGAATTACCTCAGATAAACTTAAGTTCAGCTGTACGGCATCTTGCCGACAGCATTGCCGGTAATGAAAAAGATCCCAGAGCTGTTGTCCGGAAAATATATTTATGGTTTAAGGAAAATATTCCCTGGGCCGGGGCTCTTGAATACTCTATAATGCCGGATATTCCTGAATACGTTTTAAAAAATAAGAGAGGTGATTGCGGCATGCAGACCTTCCTGTTTATGTCGATGCTTCGAAGCCAGGGAATACCTGTCAGGTGGCAGAGTGGCTGGATGGTACCGCCCGACGCTGAGAACCTTCACGACTGGTGCGAAGTATATTATGAAGGAACAGGATGGGTTCCGGCAGATATATCCTACGATCTTCAACCTTCTGAAAAACCCGAAGAGAAGGAGTTTTATAAAACAGGTATCGACGCCTACAGGCTTATAGTTAACGCCGGAGTATCGGGTCGGCTGTACCCTGAAAAGAAATATTTCAGGAGCGAGCCCTTCGATTTCCAGAGGGGTGAAGTTGAATGGAAGGGAGGAAATATTTACTTTGACAAATGGAACTATGATATGAAAATAGAGTATCTTAAGTGATTCTTTAACAATAACGTAATCCTGAAAAAACCAAACTCTGACATACAATAAAAACTATATGAAGGCTTTGTTTTTTCTGCTTTTATTCCCGGCAGCAGCAGCGGCACAGGCGCCCTTAAAATACGTTGATCCCCTGACAGGCACAGGAACAGCAACCACCGTCAGCGCTCTCCGTCACAGTGAATCTCTGTCGGAGGCAAAGGGACAGACCTTCCCGGGCGTGGGACGACCTTTTGGCATGACACAATGGACACCCGAAACGCGTCTTACAGAATTAAAATGCGTTTCGCCTTATTATTATTCCGACAGCCGGATTACGGGTTTCCGCGGAAGCCACTGGATGAGCGGAAGCTGCACACAGGATTATGGAAGCATGACCCTGATGCCATTTATTGCAACAAAGCCTGATACTGTTAAAATCTATCCTTCTTCGATATTCAATCATAAAAACGAGACTTCCAGGCCCAATTATTATTCCGTTGTGCTCGACGATTACGGAATCATGGCCGAAATAACCGGATCGAACCGGTCAGGGATGATGAGGCTGACATATACAGGCGAAAAGGTAAATTGTCTCTTTATCAGATCGAACAGCGATGAGAACCAGGGAAAGATCTGGTACGACCGTCAGAGAAATGAAATAATCGGTTATAATCCGGTCCACCGGATATACCAGGGGAGCGGAAAACCGGCAGGATTCAGCGGCTATTTTGTGATCGCCTTCGATAAGCCTTTCAGAATAATACCCCGGGGTGAAAACCTTCAGAATATCATAATAAGCTTTGGAGAGGAAAAAAATGTAATTGTCCGCATCGGAACCTCATTTACAGGACAGGATGCTGCCCGTAAAAATATGGAGAAAGAGATTCCCGACTGGAATTTCGACAGGTTATCGGCAGAAACTGAAGATATCTGGAACCGGACATTAAGCAAAGTAAAAGTAAAGGGCGGTTCTGATATGGATTTAACAAAATTCTATACGGCCCTCTATCACTGCTACCAGCTGCCAAGAATAGTAAGCGACATCGACGGAAGCTACCAGGGATTTGCCGAAGACACACTTATTCACAACACCGGCGGTTTCAATTATTATGACGATTTTTCAATGTGGGACACTTACAGGGCTCTCCATCCCCTCATGACCCTCCTGGAACCTGAACGGACAACCGATATGGTGAGGTCTCTTATCCTGAAAGCCGAACAGGGAGGCTGGATGCCCATCTTCCCCGCATGGGGAAGCTATACGGCAGCCATGATCGGCGATCATGCAAGCACAATGATATCCGATGCATGGGTAAAGGGAATACGAGGGTTTGATACTGAGAAAGCATACAAATATATGCGTCAGAACGCCTTTGATTCTCCTTCAAAAGAGGACTATCTCTCAGGAAAAGGAAGGAGAGCCCTTAAAAGCTATCTCCAATACGGGTTTATCCCGCTGGAAGATAGTGTATGGGATGCATTCCATAAAAGAGAACAGGTCTCCAGGACGCTCGAATACGCCTTAGACGATTATGCCCTTGCCATTTTTGCCAGACACCTGGGAAAAACCGATGATTACAAAGAACTGATGAAGCGCTCAGAAAACTACCGAAATATTTTTGACAGGAAGACAGGCTATGTAAGGGGAAGATACGCCGACAGAAGATGGGTAACGCCTTTTGATCCGGATAAAAAGGCTAACTTCATCTGCGAAGGAACACCCTCTCAGTATACCTGGTATGTACCACATGATGTAACAGGACTTATCAGTCTGATGGGCGGAAAGAAAGTATTTCTCTCAAAACTGAATAGCTTCTTCGAAAATGGCCATTACTGGCATGGTAATGAGACTGACCAGCAGGCACCTTTCATGTTTGCCATGGCAGGAGAACCGGCAAGCACCTGGAAATGGACACATAGAATTATATCAGAAGAATATGGCACCGGTCCCGGAGGTCTGAGCGGAAATGATGATTCCGGCCAGATGTCGGCCTGGCTTGTTTTTGCAATGATGGGATTCTACCCGGTCTGCCCGGCTTCCAATCAATACATAATTACTATTCCAGGCTTTGATGATGTAAGTATTTCACTTCCGGGTGGAAAAGTCTTCTCTGTAAAAACTCTGAACCGCAACAACGAAAACAAATATATTAGCCATATAACCAAAAACGGGAAGAATTATAAAAGTATGGTTATCACACATGAGGATATTACTGCCGGAAATAATTTTGTATTCTATCTTGACTCAATCCCTCCCGGCCGGTAAAGTGAAGAAATGTTCAGGTAAAAAACAGGCTCCCCACCTGGAATACAGTAAATGACATTATCCAGGCTATTCCTGTAGTGTAAAATACAGTGAAGGCGGCCCATTTCCAGCTGCCTGATTCTCTTTTTATTGCTGCAACGACACCCACGCACGGGAAATAAATAAGGATGAAAAGCATAAATGAAAACGCCTTTAGAGGAGTGAACATCACACTGCCATCGGAGGCTTTCTGTGTCTGAATCTTTTCCACAAGGGAAGTTTTGCCTGATTGGCTTCCGGACTGGAAAATTACTCCAAGCGTACTCACAACAACCTCCTTTGCTGCCAGTCCTGAGAGGAGGCTTGCACTTAACCGCCAGTCAAAACCCAGGGGCTTCATAACCGGTTCAATAAAATGGCCAATAATCCCCATAAAGGATTTTGACTGCCGTTCCGCTTTCTGTTCCGACAACAGCCTGGTAACCGCTTCATTTTTAAGGCTTTCAGGTGATGACGAGGCCGTTATATCAGCAATTTCCTTATCATAATCCTTCGAAAAATCAACCCTTTGCGGGAAAGTACTCAGTACCCATACAATGACCGATGCTACAAGGATAATACTGCCTATTTTCCGAAGATAAAGCCCCGTTCTGAACCAGACATGTTTCACAACGCTTCGTGCAGTTGGCATCCTGTAAGGAGGCAGTTCCATCACAAAAGGAATCTCTTCCTTCCTGAAAAAGACCTTCCGCAAAATAAGTGTCGACAGAACCGCGAAGAGAATTCCTATGAAATATAGCAGGAAGAGTACAGATCCCTGATTCTTCGAGAAAAATGCAGTAATGAAGAGGATATAAACGGGTAACCTTGCACTGCACGACATAAAAGGGGTTATAAGCATCGTTATCAGACGATCCCTCCTGCTCTCAATTATCCTGGTGGCCATTATTGCAGGTACATTGCATCCGAATCCCATAAAAAGCGGAATAAAGGATTTTCCGTGCAATCCGATTTTATGCATCATCCTGTCCATAATGAAGACAGCACGGGCCATATAACCAGTATCTTCCATGAATGAAATGAATAAAAAGAGTATGATGATATTGGGCAGGAAAACAATCACACCTCCCACACCGCCAATTATCCCATCAATAATAAAATCATGGAACAACCCCGGTGAAAGAAACGAAGAGACCATCTCAGCGGCTTTCATAGTGCCAAGTTCCATCCAGTGTTTAGGATAGCCTCCTAACCTGAATGTTGCGAAAAAAGTCAGCCACATGAATAAAACAAAAATAGGTATCCCTAGATATTTGTTCGTAATGTAATTATCAATGATTTTTGTTTTTTGCTGCTTACGCAACTTGCTCAGTTTTAGTGTCTCCTTAAGGGCTCCTGAGATGAATCCATACCGTAAATCGGTAATTACAGTTTCAAGAGGCTCAGAGTATAGCTTTTGAAGCTTCTGCGATTCCTTTCCTGCTGTTTTAATAATTTCTTCCGGATTTATACACCTGCCAATATTCACAGAGTATTCAGTATCGTTCTCAAGCAATTCTATCGCCAGATAACGGGAGGAGATAATATTTGTAAAGAGACTGTTCTCTTCAATTTTTATCTTCGACTGAATAGCCTGTAATGAGTTTTCTATCTCATAGCCATAATTAATGTGTATATGCCTCACTACAGGCTCCCTGTTCTCATACACTTCAATTATCTTATCGAAAAGCGGCCTGATCCCTTTGCCCCTGGAACTAACAGTAGGCACAATGGGCACACCTATTAACTCCCCAAGCGACTTATGATCTAACTTATCGCCTTTTTTCTCGAGTTCATCGTACATATTAAGAGCGATGACCATCTGGACACCCATATCGATAAGCTGGGTGGTCAGGTAGAGGTTTCTTTCAAGGTTTGAGGCATCGATGATGTTAACAACTATATCCGGCTTATTTTCCAGTATATAATTTCTTATGTAAATCTCTTCGGGAGAATAGCTTTTTATTGAATACGTACCGGGTAGGTCGACTATCGAAAAAGAATATCCGGAGTGCTTAAAGACAGCCTCCTTGGAATCGACAGTTACCCCTGCATAATTTCCGACTTTCTCCCTCGAGCCCGAAGCACAGTTAAAAAGGGTTGTCTTTCCGGAATTGGGGTTGCCAACAAGTGCAACCTGGATATTCCTTGAACGACTTGTAAACGAACCATTTTCAGTCTCACTTACCAGAATTCCCCCTGAATGAAGAGTTTCTTCCTGACTGCCGTCCCTGACAACCTCAATGAGCTGAGCCTCACTGTTCCGCAGGAGAATATGGTAGCCCATTAACTTATACTCTACGGGATCGCGTAAGGGAGCCTTTTTTACCACCGATATCTTCTTACCCACAACAAATCCCATCTCAGACAACCGCTGCCTGAACTGGCCTCTTCCCTTAATCTTGAGAATTATCCCCTCATCTCCTTCATCGAGATCGTATAATGTTGTCATCTGATAATATAAACAGCAGTTTAACCCTGAATACCGGAGAATGTTCAAAAGGAAGTCGGGAGTCAGGAGTCAGGAGTCAGAAGTCAGAAGTTTGGTGGAATTCTGAACAGTCGTTATCCGAACCGCATTAATCAATTTTTACTTTTACAACAACTTTCCGGACTTTTGCGTTTTCGCTGACTTTGACCCCGGGCCTGTGAATATCTGAGGGCAGGAAGATAAAAAACCTGTCGGACGTTGCTTTTATTTCCTGACTCTTTCCAACTGTATAGAACGCAATGTCATTTCCTTCGTTGTACTCGCTTGTAATTTTTCCGATTTGGGATGCCGGAGCCAGCCCGATCATTTCAGATCCTGCCGCAACATATTGTATATCAATATATTTTTTATGGCTCTCGTACTTTGCATCTTCATTATTCTTTGTGGCATACTCACTGACTGTGACATAAAGGTTATCTCCGTCAAGATCGTAACGCTTAAGTTCCAGTTTATTAAGGTCGTTATTCTTAAGAAATAGAAATGCTTTGTTCCAACGCTCTTTATTCCTGAAATAAGCAATGGCAAATTCCCTTTTATCAATTGAAGCGTCGGGTTTTACTGCCCAGCCGTTCAACCACTCCTCCTGCGAAAACCAGCTTTCAACTTTTTTGCTGCTCCATTTCGAAGGATCCGGAGAGCTGTTGAATCCTGCTGAGCCAAAAAATACTGAAAACAGCATCACGATAATTATTAGTTTCTTCATAAAATCAAATATTAACAACATTTTTACCGAAACGCGTTCAGTGAGAGTTAAAAAATCACCTTTCAAATTTATTTTACTCAGTTCGGTATATTTTGGTTCCAAAACTACTAAAAACCCGGCAGCATCGAAATAAAACGAAAATCCTTTTTTGGAAATAAGTACATAAAAATCTAAATTTACAAAACGGAAAAAACCAATTAAAGTTAAAAGAGCTAAGAGTAAACCAGGTTAGTATTAAATTTTCAGAAAACATAATATTCCAAATAACAAAACATAAGAATAATGATTTCAAGAATATCCGCGACCGCAGTAATTTTGCTCCTTGCAATTAATACAGTTTGCGCTCAGCAGACCAATATACTTCAGCAGGGAGTCACTGCCGAACAGAATTTGAAGGCAATAGTTAATGTCTCTCCCTATTCGCCCGGAGGAACCGGCTTTGATACAAGATATGAAGGAACAAAAGGCACTCCTAGATTGTATGATACGCTGCTTCCTTCAATACTGAAAATCAAGGGACAGAAGGATTACTTCGAGCTTGAAACTGATATTGATCCCGTAAACAACTCACTGATTTTCTCCTATCCGAAAGGAACTAAGCTTCAGGCTATCCCTGCTGACATGGTTACAGAAGTGATAATTACGAAGGCGGGTGAAAATCTTGTATACAGAACAGCCGAAGGCAACAAGTTTGACAAGTCAATTAAGGACAATAAGTTTTATCAGGTGCTGACTGAAAAACCTTATCTTTTCATTAAAATGCCTGTAAAGACTTTTACCAAGGCAGATTTCAAGGGCCCTTACAGCAGCGACAGGAGATATGATGAATATGAAACCAAGTTCCGGTACTATATTCTTACCCCCGACGGTGTATTTAATAAGATTCAGCTGACAAAAAAGTCCCTGGCAAAGCTCTTCCCCGGAAAAAAGGATGTAATCAATAAGTTTCCCGGGGACGGAACCTATGCCAGTGATGAACAACTTATCATGGCAATTTTAGGAAAGTTATAGACCAGACGTTTAGCCTATAAGTCGGGAGTCAGGAGTCAGGAGTCAGAAGTCCGAAGTCAGAATACCGGAGATCTGACTCCCGACTCCTAGCATACCTTTTCCATAAGAATATCTATTATGTCAAGAATAGTAATATGAAATGGCATCTGGTAATATAATTAAGGTTCAAGTGTATGTGCCGAAAGGGATTGCGAAGTAGTTTTCTGTTCATTAACACGAAAGCTTGAGCGTTGGCTCGTGTTGGCTAGCAAATGTGCTTACGACTGTTGGCTGGCAATTATCCTGCTTATGCAAAATCATTAATCAATATTTTAAAAATTTGTTATCCATTGCACAATGATCCACACACTCGCTGCGGTTGTATTGGTCGAAATGGCATTCCTCAAAACCATTCACCAAACACAAATGCAGTGTAATAAGCGCTTCTAATCCTTTTTATGATGTGTAGGTGTATTCAGTCATTTAGTCGCTTGTTTATCTAAAAGTTTATCTAAGAATTGTCTAAAATTCATCTAGGTGGTGCATTTAGTTACACTTTTCTTTTCCAAATCGTTTTTCTGTTGGTGCCGGTGTTTATTATGCTTTGGTCTCTTTTCGACATATCATAGACAAGATTCCGCACTTTGTTTTCTTTCTGGTTTTCATCTAATACCCCAGGTAAAATATCTAATATGAGCCGGTCAATATCATTTTTTGATGCCGAGCCATAACGGTCAATGAAGTCAAGAATTAAGTCCTTATAATGTTGGTCTTTAAATCCCCTGTTTTTTATATAATCCGCCTTTTGGTCTGTTTTTTCAGCCACTTTTCTTATACAATGCATCAACAGCCAATATGAAAGGACAGTAAAAATGTTCATAATCCTTTTCTGCTTTGTCTTTATCACGCAACACCCATGTGATACAGGATACTGCAGGAGCAATATAATGTTCTGATTCCGGTTTGCCGAGCAACAGGATAGCTGTGCGGGTGATTTGTCCATTGATGGCAATTTTAGCTTTGTTAAGAAAAGTAGTGTCGTCCCAGGTATCCATTTCGCTGGCAAGACGGGGATTTTTCATTTTGAAATTCTGACGTGCCTTATGAATGGCCACAGGATCTAAATCATTTAGTGTTGCTCCGGCACAAATTCTGAAACTCCAGTCAATACGAATGGCTTGCTTGCGGATGCGTTCCAGTTCCGAAAGGTTAAGTGGAACCAATTGCTCACCGTCTCTGCCGTAATAATGCCCTTCCCACGCCACCGGAATACCCTGCGGTGCAGCCGGAATCTGAAACATCAGCACTCTGCCCTGCGGGAGGTTCAATTCATATATTTCAACAAAGGTGATGCGGTTGGTGGTTTTGTCACCGATTTCACCCTTCAGGCTATCTAAATACGGACGATTATTTTCGCGGTAATGTGTGTATACAATGTTACGTTGGTTGTTTTCTATGCCAAACACCATCCAGGCTTCGGATTTTCCTTTTAAGTTGGCTTCGTTGCACAGAGCAGAAAAGTATTTCCCGATTCTAGAGAAATCATAACCGATTTTGGCTTCTTTAAACTCTACAACTTCCGTTTCAGCGGGTAGCGCTCGAAGTTCATTCAGCTTATGTATGAGTTCTGATTCGTTCATCTTTTACTAATTCATTTTTCCCGTTACAGCTTTGGATATCATGGCTTCCCTGTATTCCTTTATCAGCTCCATTTCTCTTTCGACTTTCCAGATGACAATGTCCAAGTTGAAGGTTTAGGTTTTGATGTATTCGACTATGCGTTTTTGTTCTTCGATTGGTGGAATAAGAAGCTTCATAAACTTTAGAGCATCCGCAAAGATTACATCAATAGTGTTTGAATTACTTTCCATTTTAATTAAATCCAAAAAAATATTTTGCTTCAGTAAAAATAGTCTTGATAAACTCTTTTAAAACAATCTTTTTTAATCTGAAAAAGTGGGTCAATGATTTGTATAGGGGGTTGGAGCGATTGTGTATTTAAACTCATACATTAAATTTCTCTATTTTAGTCAATCATTTTATTAATACTGTCTTTTTACACTTGCTGCCAACAAATAACTTAAAAAACAAAAGTGGAACATTAAAGGGATCGATCATTATCGCGCAATGGAACTTCCCTTATCTTCTGAACAAGGCGAACTGCCTGAACGGCTTCCTTTACATCATGCACCCTGAGAATATCAGCTCCGTTAAGCAGGGCAACCGTATTAAGGGCTGTTGTCCCGTTAAGCGCTTCTTCAGCAGTAACTTCAAGTGTCCTCCATATCATGGTTTTTCGGGATAAACCTGCCATCAGGGGCAGTCCTGCAACCGAGAAATCACCAAGTCTGCAGAGCAATTCAAAATTTTGTTCAGTATTCTTTGCAAACCCGAATCCAGGATCAATTATTATATCCTTCACCCCTTCCGACTGAAGTCTGAAAATTCTTTCCCCAAACCACCTGAGAATATCGGCAACAACATCATCATAAACCAGGTTATCCTGCATTGTCCGTGGCGTGGCTCTCATATGCATAAGAATATAAGGCACATTCAACTCTCTTACAACACCGTACATCTTACTGTCGGCCTCTCCTCCCGAAATGTCGTTTATAATATGCGCTCCCCAGTCTTCTACCGCCTCCCTCGCCACAGATGATCTGAAAGTATCAACCGAGATGATTGCTTCGGGAAACTCCCTGACTATAATCTTAACGGCTTTACGGACCCTGTTTATTTCTTCTTCTTCCGGAATATCTTCAGCCCCCGGACGTGAGGAATAACCTCCGACATCAATTATCCCGGCACCCTCCCCGAGCATTTTAGCAGCAGCTCCGGCTATTTCAGAGTCAGAGTTGTACCTGCTACCCTTATAAAACGAATCGGCAGTAACATTCATAATGCCCATTACGACAGGAGTTTGAAGGTCGAGTAACCGTCCGCCTGCATTAATATATCGTGGCTTATTATTCAAATCAGGAGTTTTTTATTAGCCGAAATTAGTGATTTTTGAATTACAAGCTACTATCTATTACTTTCCGGGCTAGTGACAACTTATAGTAATTATTTTGCATTTAAAATGATTTCGGATTTCGGAATGATCAGATTACTGTTTTAAATCCGTAACACAGAATCCGCAATCTTCACAAAGTAATTGTTTCTGTCCAAAGCAATTCATCGGTACAATTTGCCAGATTACCTTTTAAATTGCAATAGGTAGGTATTCAACAATCCGTTTCCTTAATCGAAAATAAATTATTATGTAACAAAAAAAAAAACATAATTTTGAGATAACGCTGCATTGTTCACTTCATCTTCTAAATAGAGCCTTTAGGTGAAAAAAGACTTGGAAATATTACATCTGGGAAATGTTTCCAATATTGTTTTCTGCCAAGCCGACGGAAGCAACAGGTTTTGATATCATAGCAAAAACAATAACACTATCTGACAGATATAAAATTCCAGTAGCTGGAAGTAAAATGAAAAAAATCAATTACAAAATAAACAACTTCTCCAAATACAAAGTATTCAATAGTTTGTGAAGTAAACTAATATAATATATCGGATTTTTACAAAATAAAGTTGATAATTGTGTTCTCGTTTTGGAACTTTGTAACCGATAAATATGTCCAACTTAATACCATTAAAGATGAAACCTTTGGTAAAGTTTGTAACAATCTTATTCTTTGGCTTATTTATAGCCAATACCCCATTGTCTTCAAAGGAAGATGTTTATTATGGCCCCACCGGCAGCGGAGCTGTTATCACCTGCTCTGATGGCAATCACGGAAGGTGCTTCATGGAGTACGCAAACTGGTGCTCATATTACACGGTAGTTACTCTCGAATGCAAATGGACCGGCTACCAATCCAATTTTTGCAACATCATTCTGGTAAAGTTATACAATATTTGTTTTGACTATTTACTTTAACAGGAGGTGTATTCTAGATCTAAATTATGAAGATAAGCCCGGGAACTTCTCACTTCCCCCTGTGAGAGACACAACAATTCTAATCACAAAAATGCCTGCAAAATATTTAGCTATATATACTTTAACATAGTAAATAATTATTTGTCAGATTTTTATTAAAATGCTGCTTTCAAAAGTTCAATATTTAAGGGGTGCAAGACTCTCATTAACCATTGCTCTTATTGGTCATCTTATTTTTTTCAACCGGTGTAAAGAAGCGGACAGGATGGAGGAAATGCATGCACTCAATGAAGGGACTACATTTGAAATAGATCTATCCAATACTTCTGAAACGTCCTTTTTCAACATTTTTGATTCAGTAGAACTTGTTAAGCTTGAGACTACTCCAAATTCAATAATCAAAGAGGTAACCAGAATTATCCCGTACATGAATGAGATGTTCATTCTGGATGCCACTCAAAACTCAGTGCTTCGGTTTGACAATAACGGAAAATTTCTCACAAGAATACAGAAGATTGGCAATGGACCAGGTGAGTTTACTCTTTTGTATGATATTAATATAAATCACTTTAGCGAAAACCTGGAACTACTTAATCCCCGGGGAGAATTATTAGTCTTCAGCCGGGATGGTGAGTTTATTCATTCCTTTGCTATTCCACTCCTTGCCTCAGATAAATTTGCTATTCTTACTGATGACATTATTCTCTTTTATTCCATGTTCGAACCAAAGAAACTTTCTTATTTTTCCAGGAAAAGGAATAAAATAATAAAACAGGAGTATGAATTTCCTGAAAAAATTGTAAGCACTCCCCTGATATCATCCAAATCCTCTCCTTTTAACAGGACCGATTCTACTACTATATCCTTCTTCCAGGGCTTTACGAATGATATCTATAAGGTCACACAATCCGGATTAAGTCTCAGATTAAGATGGAATTTCGCTAATAAGAATTTTGATTATCACAAACTTCCCGAGGGAGGAGACTTCGAGTATTACACAAATTATTTAAGAAACAGCAAGTACGTTCATAGTTTTAATTATTATCTGGAAGACAGTACTCTAATCCTAACGAGGTTCATCTTTGACAAGACCTGGCATACTTTGATTCTCAACAAAAAGACACAAGCATACAGGATAATTAGGAGATTTACTGAAAAGCTTGTCCCTCCGGCAAATCCTGTGCTTTTTGATAGAGGAATTATAACGGCTATTGATCCGATGATGATACAGATAATTATAAATGAAAAAGTGCTTAATAATAAGAATCTTAAAATATTGAGTGGATTGGATGCCAGAGATAATCCGGTTGTGGTAAAATACTATTTAAAGCAAAACCAATGAAGAAATATCTGGTATCAATTTTGGTCATTTCGGTACTTACCTTTGTGCTGGTATCAATTTTTTCTTTACAACAGTTTAATCAAAGGAGAATGCTTAAGAAAACACCTGTTGAAACCTTCTATTTTAACGATTTACTGCAATCCTCAATATCAAACGAATGTGTTGAAATAATTAATCCTCTGGTCTATAAAGGAAATGATACAGTAAACAAAAATTATTTTTTCGATCTTATCAGGGATAAAACTCTTGTATTCAGATTTTCAGGGGAAGCGTGCAATACCTGTATAGAATTCGCTTTGGAAGGACTTAAAAAAAAATTTGTTGACTTTGCCACAAATGACAGAATCCTTTTAATTGGTTCAAGTATAAACGAACGAATAAAGGAACATTATTATGGAAAGCCCGTTATTAGTTTTTATTCTTCAAACTTGGGCATTCCAATAGAAGAGTATAATATTCCATTTATGTTCATTGCCGATAAAGACAGAATAGTCAAGATGATTTTTGTTCCTGAAAAAACTATGCCGGAATTATATGAACTTTATTTAAATACAGTTTATGAACGGTATTTCTCAGGTTCTCAATGATGATAATTTAACAAATTCCGGCTTTCAGGGATAAGTATTTTTTACTTACAAAGAAAACAAGAGGTAACACAAAGGAAATAAGTGATTTCAGATATAATCATTACTCCGTTTTTATTTAACGAAATCAATGAGTGACTCTAAGACCCTCGTATTTCAATAAAAAGAATCAACTTAATTCCTCTTCAACATATTCAAAATCTAACTGTTTTTACTATTTCTTCCAAAAGGTAACAGATGGATTCTTCTCCTTTCTCAATTTAACCAGGGTAAAAGGAGAAAAATCGTGTATAATTCAAATCTGTCAACGTAGTAGTAAATTATGTTCCAATTAAGTTTCCATACATTTTATTCTTTGGCAATGCATTATTACATTTGTGCTGAAAGAAAATGATGACCACATGAAGCTTTTTGTAATTGAAGGAGTTGACGGAGCTGGCAAATCGACGCAGATAAAATTGTTAAAGGAATTCTTTTCTGAAAAGGGTTATAACTGTGAATATCTGCATTTTCCCAGAACCGAAGCTCCTTATTTCGGGGAACTTATTGCAAGATTTCTCAGGGGAGAATTCGGCAAACTCGGCGATGTTGACCCCTACCTTGTTGCCATGCTCTATGCCGGCGACAGGAAGGATGCTTCTGACATGTTGAGCCGATGGCTATACGAAGATAAGATAGTACTGCTCGACAGATATACTTACTCGAATATTGCCTACCAGTGTGCAAAGCTTGAGGATAAACAATCACAGGACCGGCTCAGGGAATGGATTCTTAACCTCGAGTTTGAACATTTCAATATTCCGAAACCCGATCTTAATATCTTTCTTGATGTGCCGTTTGCTTTCACCGAGAAGAAGCTGAATAGTTCAAGAACAGGAAACGACCGTTCATATCTCAATGGATCAACCGACATTCATGAAGAAAGCATGGCCTTTCAGAAAAAAGTAAGGGATATTTATTTAGACGTAGCCGGATCGGACAAGGGTCTGGAAGTTGTTAACTGCAGCAGCAGCGATGATGAGATGTTACCTCCCGGCGAGATTTTCAAGCTCATTTTAAAAATATTAATGAACCGAAACCTAATTTGAAATGAAGATAGTGAAATTAGCATGCAGGATAATTATTGGACTTACGTTTATGTTTTCCGGAATTGTAAAGGCTATTGATCCTCTAGGTTCAGCTTATAAGTTTCATGATTATTTTCACGCTTTCAATCTCGGTTTTTTTGACAAGCTCAGTCTTCCGCTTGCAATTTTACTCTGCACCGTCGAATTTATTGCAGGATTTTCAGTTATAACAGGTATTAAGCAAAAGACAGGAACAGTGCTCGCATTTTTGCTGATGCTTTTCTTCACCCCTCTAACTTTTATACTTGCACTGACAAACCCTGTTTCTGATTGCGGATGTTTTGGCGATGCAATCAAACTCACAAACTGGCAAACCTTCGGTAAAAATATTATACTGATTATTCCGGCAATAATCCTTTTTGCTGAGAGGAAAAAGGTTAAACCTTTTTTCAGATCCGGGAAGGAATTGATTATGTTGTTTTCAGCAATAATCATTTTCCTGGTCTTTTCTGTCAGCAACCTTATTTTGCTTCCAGCCATCGATTTTCTGCCCTACAGGGAAGGCGTAAGAATTGCCGATCAGATGGTAGTGCCTGAAGGAGCAGCTTCTGATGTGTATGCAACAACCTTTATTTATGAAAAAGAGGGAACCCGCAAAGAATTCACTTTAAGCAATTATCCTGCAAACGACAGCACCTGGAAATTTATAGAGCAGAAATCAGTGCTTGTTAAAAAGGGCTATGAGCCTCCTGTTCACGACTTCAGGATCTCCACTTTAAAGGGAGAAGATATTACGGAACAACTGATTAGCGGACAGAACTATGCGCTTCTGATGATCACGAAGAAACTTGGGGAGGCAGATAAAAAACATCTTACAGCAGGATTTGAGCTCGGGAAAAGTGTATTGATCAGGGGAATCGATTTTTATGTGGTTACGGCATCCGGATCAGATGAATTAAACACTTACGATAATGGGCTTATGTTTTGTTCAGCCGATGAAACAACACTAAAGACGATGATAAGGGCTAACCCGGGATATATTCTGATCAGCAATGGAACCATTGCAGGAAAATGGTCATGGGCAACTGTTCCTGATGCTGATTGGTTCGTAAAATATCAGTCCGGAAATAATCCCGGAGTAATGAATAAATAATTAGGTGGATAATACGTTAATATACTTTATAAATAATTATTAAAACAGTTGAAAAATGAGAAAAAAAATTGTCGCCGGAAACTGGAAAATGAATATGGATCTGGAAGAAGGCCTTAAGTTCGTCGGATCAATTGACAAGTACTTTAAAGAAAATCCGCCGGAAAAAGGCAGTGTCATACTATGCACTCCATTTATACATCTCGCAGGTGCTGCTCAGATTCTCAAACAAGGCAAGATCTCACTTGGTGCTCAGAACTGTGCTTCAGAGGCTTCAGGTGCATATACAGGCGAAGTTTCAGCATGGATGATCAGGAGTACCGGTGCTGAATATGTTATTATCGGCCATTCCGAAAGAAGGTCATACTATAACGAAGACGACAAGTTGATTAACAAAAAGACTCTTCTTGCAATTAACAGCGGTTTGAAAGTAATTTTCTGTATTGGCGAGGTTCTCGCCGAAAGGGAATCCGACAAACATTTTCTGATTGTAAGAAGGCAGCTTGAGGAGGGTTTATTCACTCTCAGTCCCGAGCAGATGGATATGATTGTGATCGCTTACGAACCGGTATGGGCAATAGGAACTGGTCTGACAGCTTCACCCGATCAGGCTCAGGAGATGCACAAATACATCCGCGACCTTATTAAAGAAAAATACGGAAGCGATTGTGCCAAAAAAATGCCGATTCTCTATGGTGGCAGCTGTAAACCATCGAATGCGGCTGAGATTTTCTCAAAACCCGACGTTGACGGCGGGCTTATAGGAGGAGCAGCCCTTAAGAAAGAGGATTTCACTGCAATAGTTGAAGCACTCTAAACAAATATTTTATGTCAGGAAAGCTGGCTATATTGACCATTGTTCTGATGCTTATCAGCCCGTTGTGCCTGCATTCACAGGTAAGATCGGCTTTTAAGGGCGATGCTTCGTCTTTCAGAAAAGAGCTCACTAACTACATGGGCCCTAACCTGAAGGACGACCAGACAGCAAATCTTAACAAATTTCTTGTCCGATGGGACAGTGCGTCCTTCAGCAGCGACAACATGGGCAGAATAATGGACATAGCGAGCCAGCTTTCTTCACGTTTATTAAGACCTTCCCCCCACTTCAGCGACTTCCTTCTGACCCTTAATGCCTTTCTCGACTTCAAAATAGACGCACTATCGTTCACTAACTGGCTGAACGGTCTTAGCGAAATCGCCTTTAACCCCCGAATTTCTAATGAAAATTTAGAAAGGTATTTCAAAAATACCTTTTCGATGCTAAAGGAAAACGTACTTTTCGATTCAGGCTCCGTTAAATGGCTGGTAAAGAACCGGAATCTTGAATTTCGTCACGACACAGTCTTTTGCGTCTCAGTGAAAGATGCTACGCTCACGTGTTACACTCAGAAGGACAGTACCGAAATTTACAATGTCAGCGGTATTTTCTATCCTGAAATCCAGCAATTCAGAGGAACAGGCGGCAAAATCACATGGGAAAAAGCAGGCTCACCTGATGTCTATGCCGAGCTTGGGAAATTTACAATCAATACAACAAAAAATAATTTCACCTTCGATTCAGTAAGGTTTGTTAATCCTGCGTGGTTCAGGAAAAGTGTAATTGGATCCCTTACCGATCAGGCAATTACTTACACAAACAAGGACAAGGCAACTTTCCCGAAATTCGAATCATATACAAAACAGTTTCAGATTAAAGATTTATATAAGGGGGTTAATTTTGAAGGAGGCCTTTCATTTGAAGGAGCCACAGTAAAAGGAACCGGTGCGAATTACAATCCGGCAAAATTAACATTATTCCGAAATGACACCCTTTATATCAAAATCAGATCTCAGGAGTTTATGTTTACCAAGAACGGACTTAACAGCCAGTCGGCTGCAGCATCCCTATACTTGTCAGGCGACTCCATTTACCACTCAAACATAGGCTTTTCGTACGTTTCGGCAACACGACAGGTGAACCTTTACCGAAATAACAATCCTATTTCGAAAAGCCCGTATTACAATACCTTCCATAGTCTTGACATGTACTTTGAATACCTGTCATGGAATATGAACGAATCAAAGATTATTCTTTCAAGAGCCAGGGGCGCCTCTATCGGAAAGGCTCAATTCGAATCCTCTTCATTCTTTAATTCCGATTATTTTATGAGCCTGATGGGCCATGACGATTACCATCCTCTGAACCGCATCATCAAATTCTCAGAGTTCTATTATTCCGAGACATTCCCTGTAATGGAGTTTGCAAAATGGCTCAACAAATCGGAGGAGGGAGTAACAGGATTATGCATCGAACTCGCCAACAGGGGTTTTGTTTTTTATGACCGTTCCACCGATCAGGTAACTATAAAAAAGAAAACCAGGGACTTTCTCGCCTCGTTCGCCAAAAAGAAGGATTATGATGCACTCAATATAATCAGCGAAACAAAGGCTCCTGTCGATAATGCCTCAATCAATCTGAAAGATTTCAAGCTGACAATAAACGGAGTATCAGGAGTTGTGCTCAGCGATTCCCAGAAGGTTGCAATTTTTCCATATAACAAACAGCTTATCGTTGGAAAGAACAGGGACTTTAAATTCAATGGGGTGGTAAAAGCAGGTCTTTTTACCATTTTTGGCAACAATTTCAGTTTCAGTTACGACACTTTCAATATCAGGCTTAAGAATGTCGATTCAATCAGGACAGCTGTTGAGACCAGCGAGAGGGATGTATATGGAAATAAGTATATTGAAAATCTCCGGGGACTTATTCAGTCAGGATCTGCAAATCTTTACATCGATAATCCGGGCAACAAGTCAGGACTGAATAGTTTTAAACAGTACCCGATTATTGATGTAATAAGTGATACTTACATTTTCTATGACAGACTGGCCGGGTTGGATGATGTTTATAAAAGAAAGGATTTCTATTTCAGGATGGATCCTTTCAGTTTTGAGAACATCGATCACCTGTCGAAGGAAGACATTAGAATGTCGGGCGAATTTGTCGGAGGAAACATACTGAAGACGACCCGGCAACAGCTGACGGTCCAGGAAAACAGATCGCTAGGTTTCGATATGGCAATCCCTGCCGGAGGAATAGAAATTTACGAAGGCAAAGGAAGGCTTTTTGATTCTATTACAATGAGCGACAAGGGTCTTATGGGAAGCGGAACCCTTAAGCACCTTACGTCGGTCACAAACTCTGAACTTTACAGGTTTTTTCCCGATTCAATGCTGACAAAAGCTTCGGAATTCTCAATTTCAAAGGATGAAACCGGCTTATTCCCCCCGCTCGATGGTAAGGATGTAACTATTAAATGGCTTACCAGAACGGATGAATGGATAGCATCAAATTCGAAAGATAAGAGTTTTGGCATGTTCGCAAATGGAACAACTCTTGACGGGTCAATCATACTCACTCCCCTTAAACTTAACGGGAAAGGGATTGTTAATATGGAGGATGCAAAGGTCACTTCAAATCTTTTCAATTTCAGTGCAAACAGCATAAAAGCCGATACTGCCAACTATAATTTAAAATCGCAAACCGCAGCCGGCGGTTATGCTTTCATTGCTGAAAATGCAAAGACGGATATCAATTTCGATTTGAAAATAAACAGGTTCAGCCTGAATACAGACTCGTCGATGGTCAAGTTCCCCGAAATCCAGTATATATGCACAATGACTGATTTTACGTACGATATCGGGAAAAGAGTTCTCAGTATGGAGCAAAAGGGGAAAATGAACACAGGCCTCCTGCCTCCTGACAAACTGCTGAGAGTAAACTTCGCAGGCCTTGATAAACCTACTTTCTTTTCCACAAATAATATGAGCGATACAATTTCCTTTATGGCGCTTAAAGGCAGCTATCACCTCGATCAGGAATATATTGAAGCCGAAAACATTAACTACATCCATATTGCCGATGCTCTTATCCAGCCTGGAAACGGGAAGATAACCATCGACAGGAGGGCAAAAATAAGGCAGATCGACAGTGCGGTTATAGCACTAAATAACAAACATATACTTCATTCCGGAAAGATCAGTATTGAGTCATCCAAACGTTACTCGGGCAGCGCTGTTTATGATTACGTGAGTGAAAACAAGGAGGTCCAGCAAATCTCTTTCCCTGAACTGTCGGTTGATACCCTTACAACAACCGCAAAAGGTTATATTCCCGTTATGCAGAATTTCAGGCTTAGTCCTGCATTTACCTATACAGGTGATGTTAAAATTTCGTCCGGATCGGACCTTCTTACTTTTACCGGTGCAGCGGGCATCGATCAGAACTGCAACGGGCTTAAGAGCTTTAATATCAAGTTCAGGTCGGAAATAGATCCTGAGAATATAATGATCCCTGTTAGTGAGAAACCCAGGGACGGCAACGATAATCTTGTTTACTCAGGTTCATATATTGCAACAGATTCGCTGCATATTTATCCTGCCTTCCTTTCCGCGGAAAGATCATATGCCGACATTCCAATTGTAAGCTCCTCAGGCTGGCTATATTATGAGAAAAGTCAGGGAAGATACCTCATAACCTCACGCGAGAAGATTGCTGACCCCGGACTTCCCGGCAATCAGATTGCATTTGACAAGAATTACTGCGTAATTTCGTCGGAAGGCAGGATCAATTTAGGATCTGATTTTGACCTGTTTACTATGTCAGGCGCAGGCAAGGTTATTCATAGCATTGATTCAAATAAGATCAGTATCGAAACGATTCTTGCCTTTCACTTTCATTTCTCAAATGCGGCACTCAGGATAATGTCGGATGATGTAAGACTAATCCCATCTCTTAATCCAGTCCCGCTTAGTACAGATCTTTACAGCAAGGGCATGAAAGACCTTATGGGCGTTTCGGCTGCGACATCGCTGAAAGGAGATCTCGACTTGTTTGGGGCCACCAGAAGCATGCCAAAGGAATTCAACTACGAATTATTGCTCAGCGATGTAAATATGACATGGAATGATGAATCATCTTCATTCAGGTCAACCGGGAAAATCGGTGTAGGATTCATTGGCCAGCAGCCAATGAACGTATACCTCGACGGTTATATCGATATCCAGCGCCGGCGGTCGGGCGATATGATTGACATCTATCTTAAAGCCAGCGCATCGGTTTGGTATTATTTCTCCTACTTCCGGGGAGTTTTGATGACCCAGTCGTCAAACAGCACTTATAATAACCTGATAGCCACTACGAAGATAAACGACAGGAAGCATCCTGATTCTTCAGTAAGGGTACCATATACTTACATGATATCTTCAGAGGACAGGCTTAACAAGTTCCTCAGGAGAATGAGAGGTACGGATAACGGAGAAGATCAGATCAATCAATAGCTTTTCCTCTTTCGCCCAGTTCAATGAGCTCCATATCGTGAATCCTGCTCCCGGTGATCTGAAACCTCAGGGCAGTCATGAACACATGGAATCCTATATACCCGGCTGCACCGGGATTTACATACAGGAAATCCTCCTTTTTATCATACATTACCTTTGCGATATGCGAATGGCCACAAATAAACAGATCAGGGTGCAACTCCCTTAAATGCGGAAAGACCCTGCGGTCGTAATGTCCGGGTGTCCCTCCAATATGGGTCATCAGAACATTCACCTCTTCAGCCTTAAAGATGAGATACTCCCCATAAACAACCCTGACAGGTGTACCATCGATATTCCCATATACAGCCCTCAGGGGCCTAAACCTGGATAAGGTATCAGCAGTCTCAATATTTCCGATATCACCGGCATGCCATATCTCATCACAATCCTTAAAATGCTCAAATAGTCTGGGATGTATCCAGCCATGGGTATCAGAAATGAGGCCTATCTTCATGTTTCGGGTTTCGGGTTTCGGAAACAACTGCTCTAAGTAACAGAAAGCTTTTTAAAAAGTAATGAGAAGATAAATCCAAAATATTTACTTTTGAACAAATTAACTGATATGCAGATTTTCTACGCTCCTGAAATAGCAGGAGATCTTTATTCTCTCGACGAAAACGAATCACGGCATTGTATCAAAGCCTTAAGGATGACTAAAGGCACTCCTGTAAAACTCATCGACGGAAAGGGGAATTTATTTGAAGGAATCATTAGCGATCCTGATCCGAAAAGATGTACAATCACAGTTACCGGGTCAATTCCTGATTTTGAAAAAAGAAAGTACCGGCTTCATATAGCCATTTCGCCGCTTAAAAATCCTGACCGGTTTGAGTGGTTCATTGAAAAAAGCGTTGAGATAGGAGTCGATGAGATAACTCCGCTAATCTGCCGGAACACTGAAAAACCCGGTATTAAGGAGGAAAGAATAAATAACCTGATCATTTCGGCAATGAAGCAGTCGCTCAAGGCATCCCTTACAATACTGAATCCTGCCTGCCCTTTTGAAGACTTTATTTACAAACCTTTCACCGGAAAACGAATGATTGCTCACTGCAACAGTTCAATTGACAGGAAAAAGATTTCAGATACTTGCTTCAGGAATGATAATGTACTCATGCTCATAGGACCTGAAGGTGATTTCAGTCATGATGAGATCAGGAAGGCTGAAGAAAATGGTTTTATTTCCGTTCACCTTGGCAGGAGCCGGCTAAGAACAGAAACGGCAGGCGTTGCCGCCTGCCATTCCGTTTATTTTATTAACCAGTGAAAATTTTCACTCCCCGGTTTGTACCGGAGTTGATTCTTTTTTACCATTTTCTGAATTAATTTTCCATCTGCCTGATTTTCTCAGAGCCTGATCGAGAATATATTCAATCTGGCCGTTGGTACTGCGGAACTCATCATCGGCCCATTTTTCAAGAGCTTTAAACTTTTCAGGATCAATCCTCAGGACAAATGACTTCTTTTCGCTCATATCAGTTATGCAGTGTACCTGCATTAAGTACAGGCGTGGCATCCTTGTCACCGCAGAGTACAACCATCAGGTTGCTGACCATGGCTGCCTTCTTCTCTTCATCAAACTCAACAATTTTCTTGTCGGAAAGCTGTTCCAAAGCCATCTGAACCATTGATACAGCCCCCTCAACAATCTTGAACCTGGCCGAAACAACAGCTGATGCCTGCTGTCGCCTGAGCATTGCATTTGCTATCTCTTCGGCATAGGCTATGTAGTTGATTCGCGCCTCAATAACATTAATGCCGGCTATTTCAAGCCTCTCCCGGATTTCCCTTTCAAGTTCGTGGTTTACCTCTTCTCCCCCGCTGCGAAGAGCAATAACAGCTTCGTGATCCTCAAAATTATCATAGGGATACAAACCTGCAAGCTTTCTCAAAGCTGCATCACTCTGAACAAGAACGAAGTGCTGAAAATCATCTACTTCAAAAACTGATTTAAAAGTATCTTCTACTTTCCATACAAGAACCAGTCCGATTTTGATCGGATTTCCGATCTTGTCATTGACTTTTATTGGTTCGCTGTTAAAGTTACGGGCCCTTAACGATACTCTCCTTGTAATATAGAACGGATTCACCCAGAAGAATCCGTTTTCCTTTATGGTACCCTTATATGCCCCGAAAAGCACCATCAAGGTGGAGGAATTTGGATTCACAACCTTGAATCCGGTGACAGAAACAATGAACAGTAGCGTGAGAACCACTCCTAACAAGATTGATTCAAAAGCAAATCCGGCAATCGCACCGCAAATCGACAATATTGCAACCGACAGGGCAAGATAACCGGAATAAGGTTTGACTGTAAATTCTTTTTTCATAGTTAATGATATTAATTTGATATCTCAAAGATACTATTTTGCTATGAATTATGCAAATAAAAAGAGAGTATTTCTTATACCCTCTTTTTCGAAAATCAATTCTCCCTTCGGATTCTTTCAATAAGCTTTTCTGTAAGCTTTTTCCGGGGAATAGTTTTAATCTGCCTCAGAGTTTGAATAACATCATAGAACTCGGCATTAAATCCCCATGCATCTTCATAAAGATCGGTATCTTCAACCCTGATTTTGCTGTAGGAGATTAAAGGTGTAGAAGTTAATACCATAGGCTTCATTGTTTTTATTTTCTGTAAAACGACCCTTATTTGTTATTATTGCGCTCACGGATGTCAATTGTTTTTACTTTTACTATTTTTATAATCTGAAACTTTATTGAGAATGCCTGACCCGGAAGCTAATATTTCATATTTAAGAACAAGGATCCCCGGATCTGTTAAGCTTATTGCTGTCTCCAAGACAAAAAGAGCAGATGAGATAATTAGGGTTTACAACTGCGGACAGAGGCTTTTCGGTGAAAACAGGGTTCAGGAGCTTTTAGAAAAGAAGGCACTCCTTCCTGAAGATATTGAATGGCATCTCATTGGCCATCTTCAGACAAACAAGGTTAAATATGTGGTACCCTTTATCGGTATGATCGAGTCTGTTGATACTTACAAACTTCTTTCAACCATAAACTCAGAATCCCGGAAAATTAACAGGATTACCGATTGCCTGCTGCAAATCCACATAGCCGAAGAAGAAACAAAATATGGTTTCAGTATTAAGGAACTCACCGAAATTGGAGATTCGGGAGCGTTTAAAGATCTTAAAAATCTCAGGATTTGTGGTGTTATGGGAATGGCTACCTTCACAGACGACGCCGATCAGGTAAGGAAGGAATTCAGTTTCCTCAGGGAGTGCCGCAACAGAATTAAGACTAATTTCTTTGCTTCAGAAGATTATTTCAGGGAAATCTCGATGGGTATGTCGGGCGATTATGAGATAGCAATCGAAGAAGGCAGCACAATGTTAAGGATTGGAAGTCTTCTATTCGGCGAGAGAATAAAAAAATAGCATGATGGTCTCTATCTGCTTAGAACCTTAATAAGTTCCACCGAAAGTTTCTTTTTATCCTCCGTTTCATTTATTGAACCTTCCTTAATAATTTTTGTCAATTCAATTAATTTCTCATCAGCAATCTGTTCAGCAGATTCTTCAATGACTGTAAAGCATTCAATGGCAGTAAGGTAATCACTTTGGGTAAAAATCACTGCAAGGTTGTTCAGGAATTCAGAATAATCAAGGCCTGACTGCCAGCAAGATGCGACAAGCATCCTCAGAGTTTGGGGCTTCCATGGTTTATTAATCTCAGTAATTACCTCATTGCAAGCCGATTGATCTTTAATGTCGTTCATAAACTCCTCAACTGATTTTCGGACAGACTGATCTTCAGTTCTGTTATACATTTCGGCCAAAAGAGCAATAGCGCCTTCAAAAGGAGGCTCATCCCGGAGCAATCTAACTGCCTCCGCTATCAGCAGGTTATCTTTTTTTTCCAGTATCCTGGAAAGTTGTTCCAGTTTTTTTTCCGATCTGATCATATACATAATTTACAACAAAGTTAGAAATACCTTATTTACTTATGGCTGTTTTTGAAAAATAAAAATAAAATACTACTTTAGTCGTCAATTACATATGACACTTAAATATTTCGATCATGAATAAAAAAACTGAGATTGGATCAGGGATTTTAATTTGGGTTCTTCTCCTTGCCGGTATACTTTCCGGATGCAAGGGTGGAAAAAAGCCAGCCGGTGAAGAGACGCAAATCACTGTGCCCACTGAAAATGCAGCTGTTATTGAAGATTTTAAGAAGGCAAAGACTATCTTTAATGCACTGCCGTCTCCTCTTGAATCAGCAATGCTTGTCAAATCTTCGGGCAGCAAGTTCGATGTTGCACTTCTCAACCCGATAGGGAACGACAACAAGTATGTGACAAATAAAAGTATGGCTCTGAACCTGGGAATATATACCTGTGACCTGAGTTTCACCAGTCTGTACGAAAAAACGCAGCTGATAATAGATTATATGAACTCTGCAAAAAAGATGGCAGACGGACTTGGTATTCTTAAGGTTATCGATCAGCCGACAATCGACAGGCTTGAAGAGAATATAAATAACAGTGAAATCGTTATGGAAATCATTAGCGATACTTACATGAATTCAAATTCATACCTTGAAGAGAACGGACAATCAGCCATTTCGACTATGGTGCTTACAGGAGGCTGGTTTGAAGGACTTTACATTTCAACACAGCTTATCGACTTCAAAAATTTCAATGATAATAAGCTTGTCGGCAAAATAATCGACCAGAAGCTTTCAATCGATATTCTCCTTAACCTTCTCGAAAGCAACAAGGGTAATCCTTCAATTGATGAGATTATTTTGCAGGTTCAGAAACTTAAGGTAATCTTCGATAAGGTAACCATTACCAGTTCGCAAATAAAGCCTGAATATGACAAGGCGTCGAACAGCACCATGCTTAAATCGGATGTCAAAACAAATATGACTCCTGAAGTGTTCAGGGAATTGACAGCCGCTGTTGCAGAAATAAGAAGTTCATTCGTAAAATAACCTAACCATGAGAATAACCAGAATTATCCCGATCCTTGCCTTCTTCATGATTGTTACGACTTTCAGTGCAGGGGCACAGTGCAAAGCGTTCGCAAAAAAAGTGTGTCTCCCCGAGCTTGGAGCGTATACGCACGACGGTAATTACCATGCAGCTGTTCTTGTGGAAGGAGAAGAAGCTGAACTATATAAAACATTTTATTCCGATATGGATTACAGGATTGCAATTTGCGGGGAGGAAAAGTTACCCGTGGTGGAATTCAAAATAATAGACGCGAATAAAAATGTACTATACTCCAACAAGGATGCAAATTTCGCCAAGACCTGGGATTTCAAACTTCAGGCGAGTCAGCAGCTCAAGCTAATCATAAGAGTAGCTCCATCGGACAAGCCTTCCGAAACACCTGCAAGCGGATGTGTATCAATTATGTTTGGATTTAAGGTGAAAAAATAACCTAACATCATTAGGTACACAGGGAATGGTTCCGGCCATACCTGAACCAATTGACGATATTTAAAGACAGGGAATGGCTTTGGTCATTCCCTGTCTTTTTTATACATATTTCCTGCACTTATTCTCAGCCCAATTTATGGGAGAGGTATTTACCCGTATATGATTCCCTGCATTTTGCCAGATCTTCGGGCCGGCCCTCGAAGACCAGATACCCGCCACTCTCACCACCTTCGGGACCAAGATCGATAACCCAGTCGGAGCTTTTAATAACCTCCTGATTATGTTCAATAAGCACAACAGAATGTCCATGATCGACAAGAGCATTGATTGACTTAAGAAGCTTATTGATATCATGAAAGTGAAGTCCGGTTGTCGGCTCATCGAAAATAAAAAGAACATGACCGATACTTTTTTCCTGGCTCAGGAAGAAGGCGAGCTTTACACGCTGACTTTCTCCACCTGAAAGAGTACTTGATGACTGCCCCATTTTAATATATCCAAGCCCTACATCCGAAAGAGGCTTTAGCTTGTCGATTATTTTTTTCTCTGACCTTCCGGGATGCTCTCCAAAGAATTCAATCGCATCATCAATTGTCATCTCAAGCATATCATAAATGTTTTTCCCATGATACCTCACCTCGAGGACATCCTTCCTGAATCTCATTCCTTTACAGGCTTCGCAAGTCAGTTCAACGTCGGCCATGAACTGCATTTCAACCCTTATAATGCCTTCTCCCTGGCACTCTTCGCATCGTCCACCTTCAATGTTGAACGAAAAATGAGATGCCTTGAAGTTATTCTGAACCGATGCCTGAAGCTCACTGTAAAGTTTCCTGATCTCATCGTATGCTTTAAGGTAGGTAACCGGATTCGAACGGCTCGACTTTCCGATTGGATTCTGGTCGACAAGCTCAATTGAAGTAATCCCCGCTATATCTCCGGAGATCTCATTATACTGCCCGGTTTTAAGATTATTACCGGTGATTCTGTTCGATAAAGCTTTAAAAAGAATATCCGACACAAGGCTCGATTTGCCTGATCCGCTCACCCCCGTTACAGCAGTAATTACATGAAGCGGGAACTTAACAGTAAGGTCCTTCAGGTTATTCTCCCTTGCTCCCTTTATCTCAATATAACTATGCCATTTCCTACGTTGCTCAGGCACCGGCACGAGTAGTCTTCCGCTCAGATAGCCTGCAGTAAGTGACTTATTATCAGTTGAAAGATCAAGTCCTCCATGGTAAACAACTTCTCCTCCAAGCCTGCCTGCCTCGGGACCCATATCAATGATCTCATCGGCGGCCCTGATTATCTCTTCTTCATGTTCAACTACAATTACAGTATTTCCAAGGTCGCGAAGTTCTTTAAGTACTTTAATAAGAAGGTTGGTGTCTCTTGGGTGAAGCCCGATACTGGGTTCATCAAGGATATACATTGAACCGACCAGGTTGCTGCCGAGAGAGGTGGAAAGGTTTATCCTCTGTGATTCTCCGCCTGAGAGAGTCGCTGAGAGCCTGCCCAGAGTGAGGTAAGGAAGTCCGACATCAACAAGAAATTTGAGTCTCATGGTGATTTCCTGAAGTAGTCTTTCGGCTATCTTCTCATCTGACGGGTCAAGTACAAAATTAATGAATTCATTATACAGGTTTCCCACCGGAGTTGAGACCAGTTCATGAATTGATTTGCCGGCAACTTTAACGTACCCCGCTTCTTTTCGTAACCTTGATCCATGGCAGCCAGGACATATAGTTTTCCCCCTGTACCTGCTAAGTAAAACCCTGTACTGGATCTTGAACTTCTTTTCTTCAAGATGTTCGAAGAAGCGGTTTAGCCCGTAGAAATACTTATTCCCCTTCCAAAGCAATTCTTTTTGACTTTCAGTAAGCTGATAATAAGGCTTATGTATGGGAAAATCAAACTGGTCAGCATTTAAAATAAGCCGTTCTTTCCACTTCTTCAAAGTTTCTCCTTTCCAGCATACTATTGCATCCTCATAAACGGAAAGGTTCTGATTCGGAATAACCAGGGTTTCATCAATACCTATGACTTTTCCATAGCCTTCACACAGAGGACAGGCGCCAACCGGATTATTGAAACTGAAAAGATACTCGGAAGGTTCCTGAAAAATAATCCCGTCCTCCTCGAACATATTAGAAAAATTCTCTCTAACAGTCACTTCCTCTTCTTCCTGAATAACAATCTGGCAATAACCTTTTCCGGTTTGGAATGCGGTCTGAGCCGATTCTGCCGCCCTGCTGAAATCATCGGCAGTATGATTCAAAATCAGTCTGTCGATGACTATATTGATTTGTTGTCCTGATTTAAAACTGCCGGCTGCATCGGGATCGTCTGTTTTTACAAATTTCCCGTCATACTCCACGCGGTTAAACCCCTGTTTAGCAAGAAAAGCGAAATACTCTGCAGAAGATATTGTTTCGGGAATTTCACCCGAAGAAGTAATTACAACCCTCGTCCCTTCAGGCAGAGCTGCGAGAAAATCGACAATGTCGTCGGCACTGTGTTTTTTCACTTCGCGACCTGAAACAGGCGAATAAGTTCGGCCGATCCGGGCATAAAGGAGCCTCATATAGTCATAAATTTCGGTTGATGTTCCAACCGTTGACCGGGGATTTCTCGAATTGACCTTCTGTTCGATTGCTATTGCCGGCGGAATCCCGCTTATGAAGTCCACTTCAGGTTTATTCATCCTGCCGAGAAATTGCCTGGCATAGGATGAGAGACTTTCAACATATCTTCTCTGGCCTTCAGCATATATCGTATCAAACGCCAGAGATGATTTACCCGAACCTGACACACCTGTTATCACAACCAGCTTATTCCTTGGAATATCGACACTTATATTTTTCAGATTATGTACCCTGGCCCCTCTTATTTCAATTCTCCCCTGCATTCCTGTCTCCTGTAAATTGTTAAATTTCTATTAAAACTCAAAAGTAATACTTTAAGATCAAAAAAATTACTTTCTTTGTATTACTAATAACCACAAAAAGGAGGACTGCCTATTGAAATAACTCTACTCGTTTAACTAAAAGAGAGAGCTATGAATAAATCGATTTCCGATTATGAACTCATAACAAGGTTCATAAAAGGCGAGCAGACCTGTTTCGAACATTTAATCCGCCGTCATAAAAACAAAGTCTTTGCATATATAAGTCTGTATATACGCGATCAGGCTTTAGCTGAAGACATTTTCCAGGATACCTTCCTTAAAGTGATTCAGTCAGTCAAATCGGGTAAATACGAGGATAATGGCAAGTTCATTTCATGGGTGATGAGGATTGCGCATAACCTGATCATCGACCATTTCAGAAGGTTAAAACAGCTAAACACTATTTCAAATGATGATTACGATTCTGATATTTTCAACTCCAGAAAACTGACCGATGATAATATTGAGGACAGTATGATAAAAAGGCAGATTCAAAAGGATATCAGGAAAATGATCAGTCTTCTTCCCGACGACCAGCGCGAAGTGGTTATACTCAGGCATTACGCAGACTTAAGCTTCAAGGAAATAGCTGACATCACAGGGGTTAGCATTAATACTGCTCTCGGAAGAATGAGGTATGCTCTTATCAACCTCCGGAAAACTATGGAAGAGAAGAAGATAAGCCTTACGATCAGCTAATCCGGGTAAATTAAGACTCCTTCAGGAAATAAATAATCCTTTTTGACCTTTGTGAAACCCTTTGTGACCTTTGTGTTTAAAAGCATTTCGATTAAACACGAAGGACTCAAAGGTTAGCACAAAGGACACTAAGGTTTAATTTCAGTCAAGAAGATGGATTACGAGTCCGCTCCTCAACTTTGGCTCGAACCAGGTTGTTTTTGGTGGCATAATGTTTCCCGAATCGGCTATTGTTATCAACTGACTCATTGAAACCGGATAGAGCGCAAAGGCAACCTTCATCTCGCCACTATTGACTCTCTTTTCGAGCTCTCCGAGACCGCGTATTCCTCCGATAAAATCTATCCTTTTCGATCTCCTCAGATCCTGAATGTCAAGAACAGGGCTCAAGATCTGGTTTGTAAGAATCGTCACATCCAGAACATCAATAGGATCATCATCGTTAAAGGTTCCTTCCCTGGCCGTAAGGCTATACCAGATTCCTTCAAGGTACATAGAGAAGTTGTGAAGTTTCTCAGGCTTACAGATGCTTGTTCCCTTTTCTTCTATTATGAAAGAATTATCCAACCTGGCAAGGAACTGACCCGGGGTTAATCCGTTCAGATCCTTTACAGTCCGGTTATAATCAATGATTCGCAGCTGGTTATCAGGAAAGTGCACGGCCAGAAAGAAATTATATTCTTCTTTTCCCGTATGATTCGGATTGGCATCCCTCTTTTCTTTGCCCACCAGGGCTGCGGCTGCTGTCCGGTGATGACCGTCAGCAACATAAGTACAGGGAACCTTTTCGGCGAAAAGCTTTTCGATAAGCTTATTTGTTTTAGAGTCCTTTATCACCCAGAAATGATGGCCAAAGCCGTCTTCGGCTGTAAAATCATAAACCGGTTTTTCATCGGCAACGATTTTACTCACAATTTCATCAATCTCAGCAACAGCGGGATAAGTAAAAAAAACAGGTTCTATGTTGGCATTGTTAACGCGGACATGAACCATACGATCCTGTTCCTTGTCGGGACGTGTAAGCTCATGTTTTTTGATCACCCCACTGAGATAATCATCCACCGAAGCACAACCGGCAATGCCATATTGGGTCCGGCCTTCCATTGTCTGGGCATAGATGTAGAAATGCGGCTTTTCGTCCTGTACAAGCCATCCATTCGTCTGCCATAAGCCGAAATTTTCAACTGATTTATTGTACACCTCGTCTGAATGAGTATCGGTTCCTGCCGGGAGGTCAATTTCGGACCTTGTAATATGCAGTAATGAACATTCTTTTCCTTCAGCCATCTGCGCGGCTTCTTCAGTATTCATCACATCATAAGGCAGACAGGCCAGATCTTCGGCCAGGGCATAAGGAGGCCTTAGCCCCCTGAAAGGTTTAACAACTGCCATATCTTTTTTTTAAAGATTATTAATTATTTACTTTAAATTTCTCGTTTCCTGTTTTGAAATAATCGGCGATCTGCCGTGCCGCCGCAACACCTGCATTAATATTCGCCTCTTCGGTCTGTGCGCCCATTTTCTTTGCAGTGAAGATATATCTTCCCTTATACTTCTCCTCGAATAGCGCTTTACAGTCGGGTTCAACATCGGAGAGATAAGCCAAATCGTGGCGGTCTTCAAAAATCTTCAGAAGGCCTTCTTCATTGATTACCTCCTTGCGTGCCGTGTTTATCAAAACAGCATTCTCTGGCATCAATTTAAGAAGATCGTAGCCTATAGATTTTTTTGTTTTATCATTTGCAGGAATATGAAGAGAAACGTACTGGCAGGAAGAATAAAGCTCCTCTGCACTTAAGCAGGGTGTAATACCGTTATTCCTGATCTCTGCTTCGCTGACAAAGGGGTCGTAGGCAAACACTTTCATGCCAAATCCTTTTGCAATTTCAGCAACATACCTGCCAACATTTCCGTAGGCATGGATTCCTATCGATTTGCCTCTGAGCTCACTGCCCGACTTCCCGGCGAACCCGTTACGAGCCTGGTAAAGCATCATCTCGAATGCCAGTTCGGCAACGGCATTTGAGTTTTGTCCCGGCGTATTCATGGCTATAACCTTGCGGGCTGTACAGGCGACAAGATCAAGATTGTCGTAACCCGCGCCTGCGCGAACCACTATTTTAAGCTTCCTGGCTGAATCAAGGACTTCAGCTGTGACCAGATCGCTTCTGACTATCAATGCATCGGCGTCGGCTACAGCGGCAAGCAATTCAGAAACACTCTTGTAGTTTTCAAGTAATACAAGCTCATGACCTTCAGATTCAGTGACATCACGAATTTTCGCGACGGCAACAGGAGCAAATGCTTTATCTGTGGCAACTAATACTTTCATGTTGTTGACTTTTTAAAAAAAAATACATAAAATCCAATGAACCGAACGAAAGTTTAGCTCTTCGATTCAAATTCTTTCATAGCGTTTATGAGTGCTTCTACGCTCTCCCTTGGAAGTGCATTATAGGTAGAAGCGCGGAATCCGCCTACGGAGCGGTGACCCTCGATGCCAAGGATACCTTGTGCTTTGGCGAAGTCGCCGAACGGCTTTTCAAGCTCCTTATAGTTTTCCGACATTACAAAACAGATATTCATCAGCGATCTGTCTTCGGGATCAGCGATAGTCGGTACAAAAAGTTTGTTTCTTTCGATCTCGTCATAGAGCAGGGTAGCTTTTTCAATATTTTTTTTCTGCATGGCCTTAACTCCTCCCAGATCCTTGAGCCATTTCAATGTCTGCTGAGCGGCAAAAATAGCAAATACCGGAGGTGTATTGAACATAGATTCTCCTTTAATATGAACCCGGTAGTCGAGCATCGAAGGAATCGGGCGGGTCACCTTGCCCAGTATATCTTCTTTTACAATCACGAAAGCAACGCCTGCAGGGGCAAGGTTTTTCTGTGCACCACCATAAATGATCGCATATTTTGAAACATCAACCGGACGGCTGAAAATATCTGATGACATGTCGGCTACAAGTGGTATTTTAACATCCAGGTCCTTTTTGAGTTCGGTACCGTAAATTGTGTTATTCGATGTTATGTGAAAATAATCGGCATCTTCAGGTATAGTGTAATCCTTTGGAATATAATTGAATAGCTTTTCTTTTGAAGAGGCTACTTCGACTGCTTCTCCAAATAGTTTAGCCTCCTTAAGTGCCTTGCCAGCCCACTCGCCTGTATTGAGGTATGCCGATTTTTTATTCATAAGGTTCATCGGCACCATCGCAAACTGAAGGCTCGCACCTCCTCCAAGGAAAAGAACCTGATATCCTGCGGGGATCTCGAGCAATTCCTTAAAAAGGGCAACTGTATCATTCATACATGCAACAAACTCCTTGCTGCGATGGGAAATTTCAAGAATTGACAATCCTGTTCCCGCAAAATCTTTTATTCCTTCAATAGTCTTGTCAATAGTGTACTGTGGAAGAATTGACGGACCTGCATAAAAGTTGTGTTTTTTCATGATGAAAATATTATGGTTAATAATTGAAATTTCTAAATGTGAATAAATAAAATATCTTACAAATAAACGGCAATTACGTTAATTAATTAACACTAAACTTAATTTATTATAACAAACTATCAACAAGAACCCCGTTTTTCATTACAGGGATCTTATCTGTAAAGTCAGGTGTCAGGCAAAATCCGATGCAATCGTCAAGCTTTTTATCCCTCAATCGTGTTCGTTGGGCTGCTTTATCGATATAACCATTCAGGTCAGGAGCTGCCAGCGACCACAGGTCGACTGCAGCAATTGTTGAATCGCATATTGTTGAATAAAGTCCTGTCCCCAGAAGGTTTTGGGCAATGGCACCTGCGCAGACTGTATCTTCAATATTAAATCTGTTTTTCCATCCGGCACAGAATAAGAGGACATCCTTCTCCTGAAGTGACAACCATTTTGAAATGGCTGTTATGTTAAGGAATGATCCGATTACTGTTAATCTGGCCCGGGAGGCAAGAGTTATGATCCCTGTGCCATTGGTTGTGCTGTAGACTATGGTTCTGCCTTCTACCTTTTCTTTAGTGAAATTAAAAGGGGAATTACCAAAGTCAGCAAAGTCAAGGACAAAACCATCCCGTTCGGCTGCAACAAGGTATCCCCTGGTCTTGTATTCCCTGGCAACTTCAGCCTCTGCAACAGGAATAATCTCCGAAGCTCCGTTGGCAAAAGCAGTAATTATAGCTGATGAAGCACGCAAGACATCGATAATCACAACAATCGATTCGCGGTGCTCATCTGCTTCAAACAGGGCGGGTGAAAAGCATGTCTCAAGGTTTCTTACCGCCATATCAACTCTTTTTATAAATCGGAAGAGTAACTACAGTTGCTTTTATATCCTTATTTCTAATCCTTATAAATATTTCGGTTCCCTGCTTCCAATAACCTTTCGCAAGATAGGCCATTCCTATGCCCTGCTTCATCACAGGCGACATGGTGCCCGATGTCACTTCTCCTATAATTTCACCTGATGCATTTACCACTTCATAATGCTGCCGGGGAATCCCACGTTCCGTCATAACGAATCCTGTCAGTTTCCTCTTTATACCATTTTCTTTCTGTCCAAGAAGCAGTTCACGATCGATAAATTCTTTCCCGGGAGTAAATTTTGTAATCCAGCCAAGACCAGCTTCAATTGGCGAAGTCAGGTCGTTAATATCATTACCATAAAGGCAGAACCCCATCTCAAGTCTCAATGTATCACGTGCTCCCAGACCTGCAGGCTTAATGCCAAATTCAGCGCCTGCTTCAAAAACAGCATTCCAAAGCTGCTGGCCATCCGGGTTCCTTACATATATTTCACAGCCGCCTGCACCTGTATACCCTGTTGTCGAAAAGATAACCCCTTCGATTCCGGCAAAACTGAGTTCTTTAAAGGTATAGTATTCCATATCCACGACTGTTGTATCGGTAAGCTTTTGCATAGCCTTCAGTGCAGACGGGCCCTGAATTGCCAGCTGGGAGTATTCGTCCGAAACATTTATAAGATCAATTCCCTCCTTAAGTCCAAACTCAACCGAGTTCTTAAGACACCAGTTCCAGTCTTTTTCAATATTTGCAGCATTTACAACAAGAAGATATTTTTCTGCATTGAAGCGGTAAATA
>CAIMVD010000074.1 GCA_903844815.1 uncultured Bacteroidota bacterium
AGAAAAGTAAACACCAATGTCTCAACTCTGAATTATGTCCAGATGACACAAACTCCTTCACTGGGTGGTAAACCTGATGTAATCAAAACCCTTCAGCTTTTACCCGGAATAAGTTCGCAAAAGGAAGGATCGAGTTTGATGATTGTAAGGGGTGGCGACCCGGGCCAGAACCTTTACCTTTTTGATAATGTTCCAATAATATATGTAAATCATCTTGGGGGATTCATGTCAGTTTTCAATCCCGAGATGATAAACAATATCGATGTCTATAAAGGCGGATTTCCTTCAAGATACGGGGGAAAACTTTCCGCTGTAATGGACATAACCCAAAAGGAAGGCGATTACTCTGCTTACAAGGGTTCGTTCAGTGCAGGGATAACGGATTTATCCTTTAATTTTGAAGGGCCTGCAGGGATTAAGAATTCAAGCTTTATTGTCGGTGCAAGGAAAACCCTGTTCGATCCCTTAATGGCACTGATCCAGCTTACCCAGTATTCAACAGGCGATTACATAGTTGCATACGGTTTTCATGATTTCAACGGTAAATTTTCATGGAAACCGGATAAGAAGAACAGCCTGAATTTAAACTTTTATCAGGGTGATGATTACCTGAACTACTGGTCGTTGAAGAATGAAAAGTACAGGTTGGGTAATATCTGGGGAAACTGGCTGATTTCGGCAAAGTATAATTCGATTATATCTCCCAGGATGTTTTCATCAACCAACTTATCCTTCACCCGATACAGGTTAAGGGAGTTCATGAAGTACACTTTACAGGTGCCGGATACGTCGATAACTAATACGGAAAGCTACAAATCTTCAGTAAGGGATATGTCCTTAAGGTCAGCTTTAAAATATACAGTATCAGAAAACTGGTTTGCTGATTTGGGAATTCAGTTTTCATATCTTTCATTGAAACCAAATGAAACCTACTCGTCAACTCAGGTAATTCAAAATCCGGCGAAGCCAGTTAATTCATTCGAAACCGCCATCTATGCCGACAACAAATTCATTATTAAAAATAAATTATCAATTACCCCTGGTTTCAGGATCAGCAATCATCTGACAAAAGGATTTTCAGATTTTTCACTTGAACCAAGACTTAATGCTGACCTGCAACTTTCTAAAAATCACTCAGTCAGTTTCAGTTACATGAAGGTTTCACAGTATTCACATCTTGTGTTCACTACCGGGAGCATCTGGAATAGTGAAGTCTGGATACCATCAGGTAAAAAGATACCTCCCGCCAAATCGGACCAGGTAACAATAGGATGGAATGGTTCGTTCATGAGTGGAAAATTCACTTCAGAACTCAGCCTTTATTATAAGGATATGTACAATCTCTCCACTTACAAAGACGGATACACAAGCCTTACGGGCGATGAGAACTGGATCTCGAAGGTCGAAACAGGGGGGAAAGGAAGATCAATGGGCCTTGAGTTCCTTGTCAAAAAGAATTACGGAAAGTGGACCGGATTCATCAGTTATGTTCGGTCATCGACAACCCGGCAATTCCCGAACATAAATGGCGGAAAGCGATATTTATTTGATTATAACCGCCCCAATAATCTCTCGGTTAACCTGAACCGGAAAATTGGAAATAATCTCAACCTTAATTTTGTCTGGGTTTATCAGTCGGGACTGCCATATACTGAAGCAATAGGCCGGCAGTATATCCCTTCTGTAACTAATGATTATAATGGTGATGAATTCTATTACGAGGGATTGATATATGGTGAGAGGAATGGCGCAAGGATGAAAGATTATCACAGGCTTGATGTCGGATTAACATGGTCTCATATTAACCGGAGATTCAATAAAGTTGACTGGAATTTTTCAATATACAACCTTTACAACAGGCATAACCCTGTTTTCTACTATTACAATTCCGACAAATCCATGGATCTCTACAACCCTCAGTGGAATCATGACTTCAAACCGTTATCACTCTACCAGCTGAGTTTATTTCCCATCATGCCTTCCGTCTCTTATAAGGTCTATTTCGACCCTGTTGCGCGGAAAGCCCGGAAAGAGTCAGAAAAGGTGATAGTCAGGCAAAAACTGAATGAACTTTCGGGAGTATCCAGATCTGCGTCAAATGGTTCAAACATTAAGGATCGCTGGAATATTAAAGCAGGCTATTCAATTGTTTTGACTCGTAATCATATGAGATACGATCCTTTCAGGCACAAGAGATACAACTTTGAACTTAACTATGGCTTTCTTGATTATGTTGAGGCAGGAATCTATGGTGGTTACTCAAGTGTTAAATTGTTTGAGTTTACCTCCGCCCATCAGGGAAGGTATACAACCACCGACGGATACTTTTATGGTCTCAACTGCAATTTCCATCCGCTACCTTTACTGAATAAAAAAGAGGATCGCTGGTTAGATCTCTATCTTACCGCAAAGCTTGGCGGTATCACAATAAGCAATCTGAAAACCCTTGAAGAACATTGTATTGGAGGAGGAGCAACAGTATATTTGTCAAAGCACCTTGGGATTTTTGGTGAATATAACTATGGTAATTTCCTGAAGAAGCATGTTAATAATTTTGGTAACTTTTTATATAATCCTGTTTATAATAAAGTCAATGTCGGTCTGTCAGTAAAATTTAAATGACAATTAAAATTACGGTTAAGTTTGATTAAATTTAGATCCTGTTTTAATTACAAGTAAATAACCGATCTATGTTAGTAACAGGAAATTCTACAGAAAGTTATTTCAAAGATATCTTTCTCAGAAAAAGCAAGGTTATATCAACCTTGAATCATATGATCATGTTGATTATAATAATGATATCAGGCTTCGCATGCACTCAGCAGAAATCTGTTACCGGCTTTGATCCTTCAAAATTGAAACAATTGGGCGACAGCCTGCATTATGGTTCCTACTTTATTTACAAAATTGGGGAAGACGTCTATAAAATCTGTGATCCCGGCGACCCGGAAGCAATATTGGGCGGACTTATCGGGACGGATATTTATCTGATCTGTGGAGAAAGCAGGGCATTGATGATTGATCTGGGCAATAATTATATCGATGGTTTTGAAAAAGATCGCATTAAACCCCGTGAAAATGCTAAAGAGGAGTTTCTTGATATTGTTAACAAGTTAATCGTCAAACGGCCGCTGGAAGTTGCTGTCTCCCATATGCATCCCGACCAT
>CAIMVD010000075.1 GCA_903844815.1 uncultured Bacteroidota bacterium
GCTATTCTGGGGCCTCGTCAATCCGGAAAGTCAACTCTTGCCAGGCACATAATTTCCCATGTATAAGATAAGCGTTGATTTTGAAGGTTTTGTCACGGATTGCAAATCCGCGCCAGCTTGATGATTAAACTCTGTGGTGAAAAAAGCGTTGAGAGCGGAGAGGTGAGCGTTGAGATTCTTTACAGAAAATTCTTGTCAAGAAACTCCTGGAATCTATCCTTATACTGATCGCTTACCGGGATATATTCCTTCCCGAAAACAATCCTGCTCCGGTCGATTGTATCAATCTTCTCAAGATTTACGATGAATGAACGGTGAACTCTCATAAACTTCCCCGATGGGAGCTTCGATTCGAGAAGCTTGAGTGAACTGAGCGATAATATTGGCTTTGGATCGTTCCTTGTAAACACTTTTACATAATCCTTAAGCCCCTCAACATACAGAATATCATCGAAATTGATCCGGCGTATCTTGTAATCGGATTTCAGGAACAGGAATTCATTGTTTGCCTCAATCCCCGTTGCAGCCTTATGCTCTAAATTAATAATATTCTGAGCCTTATTGACAGCCGTCAGGAACTCTTCATAACTGAAAGGTTTGAGAAGATAATCGACAATATCGAGCTTATAACCTTCAAGAGCATATTTGGCAAAGGCGGTAGTAAAAATCACCTTTGGCCCCTTTGCCATTAGCCTTGTGAATTCAATTCCCGAAAGATCGGGCATCTGAATATCTACAAAAATAAGATCGACGCTATTCTCGGCAAGAAATTCATTTGCATCAAGGGGATTATCGAATTTCCCAGCAAGCTTCAGGATGGGTGTCTTTATAATATACCCGGTTACAAGCTGAAGGGCAAGCGGTTCATCATCGATGGCTATAGTGTTGATCATCAGGCAAAGTTAATAAAAAGCATAATCTCAAAAGTATCATCCGACCGGTTGATTTTCAGGTCATGTTTCCCCGGGAAAAGCAGGCTGAGCCTCTTCTTAACATTTTCGAGACCGATTCCCGAATTGGAGTCCTCAACTTCTTCCTTTGCAGGGACAAGGCTATTGGCGCACCTGAATGATATTGAACTCTTCGTTGTCTCCATACTTACCTCGATGAAAGATTTTCCCCTGTAGCTTATCCCATGTTTGAAAGCATTTTCGATGAAGGGGATAAATAAAAGCGGAGGAACATTAATATCATCGTATTTTGACGGGAAGGAAATAATCAGACCCACCTTTTCACTCATTCTGAGCTTCATAAGGTCGATATAATTATTCATGAAATCGAGTTCACTGCTCAGCCTTGTATTCCCATGGTCCGATTCATACAAAAGATATCTCATTAATTTTGAAAGCTTTAGAACTGCTTTCTGTGAATCTTCCGCATTAATGCTTATCAGTGAGTAAATGTTGTTGAGAGTATTGAAGAAGAAATGCGGGCTGATCTGGTTCTTCAGGAAGGCAAGTTCCGAATTGAGTTTTTCCTTTTCAAGTTCTTTCTGTGCCTTCTCGATCATCGAATGACGTTCCATAACCCGGAGGCCCATTGAGAAAAACACGAGGAACATGGAGGTAAAAAAGTAATTGAAAAGATGCATCGACCTGAGTGGGGGACCTCCGAAAAACCTGCCCGGAACCGGTGGCCCCGGCTTATGCTCATCACCAGGAGGATTATGTTCCTGTTCTTTTTCGTTGCGTCCGGGAATATATCTGAAAATAAGGCTATTTGATCCGCTTGATACAAAATAGAAGAATACAAGCATCACCAGAACCGAAATATAATATTTGTGTTTCTTCTTTTGAAAAAAGAATTTGGGAGCCAAAACCAGATAATTCAGATAGAAAATTATTCCACTAATTATATTGCTTATGTAATAAAGCCAAATAAAGTCATTTCCTACCTCCCATCGCTGAAAGAAATAGATTGGCAATCCCAGTATAATGGCCCAGGCCAGAACATGTAGAAATACGACTATTGTTTTTCCTGAGAATATGCTTTTCATTTTATGATTTCAATTGTGAATTTGAAATTACAACAATTTACAATTACTCCATCTCAATCTGACCTTGTTTTCTCCAATCATATAAAACTATTCGTACCTGAGTGCATCTATCGGGTTAAGATTAGCTGCTTTTCGGGCAGGGTACCAGCCAAAGAAAACACCTATTGCAAAACATACCGAGAATGCCAGGACAACTGTCTGCACTTTAATTATTGGAACTATGCTCATTAATGATCCCGCTCCCCTGGCAATAAGATAGCCAAACACGATACCCAGCAAACCACCCAGGATGCTTAATAAGATTGATTCAACCAGAAATTGCTTAAGGATATCACTTCCCCTTCCTCCAATTGACATTCTGAGACCTATCTCACGGGTCCGTTCCGTTACCGAAACAAACATAATATTCATAATCCCAATACCACCTACAAGCAGGGAAATACCCGCAATTGCACCGAGCAGGATAGTAAGCATGTCGGTGATCGACGAAACAGTTTCAATCAGTTCAGACTGCGACATTACCCTGAAATCATTTTCAGCCGATTCCTTAAGTTTGTGCGTCCTTCGGAGGATCTCTTCTACTTCTGCTATAGCAACTGCACTCTTTTCTTCACTTACCGCCGAAGCATAAATGCCATTTATATAATCAATTGCAGCCAGTCTGCGCTGAACAGTCGTATAGGGAGCAAGAATCAGATCATCCTGGTCCTGGCCCATCCCGCTTTCACCCTTGTCCTTCAAAACGCCGATTATAAGGAAAGGGAGGTTTTTTATACGGATTGTAATCCCGACCGGATCGGCACCCGTTCCGAAGAGGTTTTCCACGACAGTCTGACCAAGAAGACAGACTTTCGACATACTCCTGACTTCATTAACATTAAATATTCTGCCACTGCCAACCTCCAGCTTTTTAATCATGAGATATTCTTCGCTCACACCATAAATGGTAGTCAGGGTATTCTGATTTGTGTAAATCACCTGGCCGCTTGCCCTAACCTCCGGTGAAACGGCGGAAACAGAAGCAGCTTCGTTTCTTAGTGCAAGCACATCGCTGTATTTCAGCACCATGGAACTCGATGCACCCAGACTTACGCCTCCGCGTCGCTGCATATTCGGCATTACCATTACCATGTTGGTACCCATGCCCGACATCTCTTTCCTGATGTTTTGCTTCGAACCTTCACCGATTGCAAGCATCGCTATTACAGAAGCAACTCCGATTATTATGCCAAGCATTGTCAGAAAAGCCCTCAGCTTGTTTCTGACCAATGCCCTTACGGCTATCCTGAATAAATTCTTTAAGTTCATTTCACTGAATTTTATTATTGATCAAACTCCTCGATGGCTTCAACAGGCATTGTATTAAGTATTTCCTTAGCATTGAGCCTGTCAGTTACATAGTTTTCGCGCTGGATCTTACCGTCACGGAACATTACATTACGTGTTGCGAATCTTGCTATATCAGGTTCGTGGGTCACATACACAATTGTCCTTCCCTTCTCGTTAAGGTCCTGGAACAGGTCCATTATCTCGATTGATGTTCTGGTATCAAGGTTTCCTGTTGGCTCATCAGCCAGGATCAGAACAGGATTATTAACAAGCGACCTTGCTATTGCCACCCTCTGCTGCTGACCGCCTGATAATTGGTTTGGCATGTGATGCATACGATCAGAAAGTCCCACTGCCTCAAGTGCATTGATAGCTGCTTCCCTGCGCTCTTTCGACCTGATTTTCGAATTATAGAAAAGGGGAAGTTCTACATTTTCAAGGGCGGTAGTCCTGGCCAGAAGGTTATATGACTGGAATACAAAACCCAGTTTCTGGTTCCTGAGCTTTGCGAGTGCATCCCTGTTCATTGTATTGACATTGATTCCATCGAGCAGGTAGTCGCCCGACGATGGCTTGTCGAGGCACCCGAGTATGTTAAGCATTGTCGATTTCCCCGATCCGCTCGCTCCCATTATCGCAACGAACTCACCTTCATGGATTTTCATGTCGACGCCTCTCAGCGCATGTACAGTGACCTCCCCTACGTGATAGTCCTTCCTGAGGGATTTGATTTCTATAATTATATTACTCATGACACTAATCTTTTAGATTCATTATGACCGCTTTTCATCAGAAAGGGAATGGTCCGCCCGGGCCACCGTTAGTTGTTGCGGCTTTTGTCTTGACTGTGCTTCCTGTCATTGAAATTACTACTTCGTCTCCTGCATTCAAACCCGAAAGTATTTCGATGCTGGAGCCATTATCGATGCCTGTAACAACAGGTGCCGGATGAATGCCTCCCTTGTCGTCCTTAACCCAAACTTTTTTTGAACCTTCCGGACCCTCACCTGGAATCATTCCTGCAGGCGGAGTTCCCTGCGGCATGGCACCTGCAGGAGGAACCTGACCAGGTGTGGCAGCCTGAGCAGTGTTCCGCCCGCCGGGAGGAGCCGGCATCTTTGCCATCATCTTCTGAAGGTATGCCGCATCGGGGGTGAAACGCATCGCTTTGCCTGAAACGATAAGAGTATTTGACTTTTCCTCGACATAAATTGTTGCACTTGCAGTCATGCCTGGCATTAGCTTCTTTTCAGGATTCGGAGCGCTCAGTATAACAACGTATGTAACAACGTTATTTGTGGTTACCGGTTGAAGACGAACTTCTGATACCTCACCTTCAAATTTCATTTCGGGATAAGCATCTACAGTGAATTCAACTCTCTGATCCATTTGAACCTTACCAATGTCAGTTTCATCAACACTTGTCTGTACTTCCATCTGGGTCAGGTCGTTAACAATTGTGAACAAGGTTGGGGTATTGAAGCTTGCCGCGACTGTCTGACCTTCTTCTACAGCCCTGTTCAGGACTATACCGTCAATAGGTGATGTAATCGTGGCATAGTCGAGATTGACCTTCGAACGTGCAAGATTTGATTTCGAATTTGTCAGGGCTGCTTTTGAATTCTGATAATTGTAAAGAGCCTGGTCATAATCGGCCTGAGCTATCAGTTTCTTGTCGTAGAGAACTTTCAGCCTGTTATAGGTTGCTTCCTGGAAGGTAAGCTGGGCCTGTGCCTGGTCGACCTGCGACTGGCTCTGCTCAAGCTGTGCCTTCAGCGATGTCTCGTCAAGTTTTGCCAGGAGCTGTCCCTGCTTTACATTGTCGTTAAAATCAACATAAACGTGCTGAAGGATTCCCGATACCTGGGTACCTACTTCAACAGTTGTTATTGCCTCAATTGTTCCTGTGGCAGTGACCGTATTTGTGATGGTGCCTGTCTCAACCTTAACAGAATCGAAGGTAACAGCAGCATCCTTTTTAGTAAACGGTTTGAAGATCAGAATGGCTGCAACCGCGACAACCAGCACTGCACTGATTATTAATACTTTCTTTTTCATGATATTACTTTTTAATCTTTATTGTTTTATAGCGAAAGAGGAACTCCCATATAAAAATCGAGGATCTTATAGCTGAAAATCAGGTTGAACTTTGACTGAAGAACCTGGCTCTCGGCCACAATCAGGCTGGTTTTGGAAACCAGATAATCTGTCGAATTTATGATCCCCTGTGTGAACTTCTCATCCGAAAGAGCCGATGATTCCTGAGTGGCGCTGAAGTTTTCAAGACTTGCTTCATATTCGATTTGTGCGGAGGTTACGTCCTGACAAGCCTGTTCAATGTTTTTTCTTAACTGGTTTTTGGTATCAGTCTCGCTCAGCTCAGCATCGCGGTAACCTAACTTTGCTACGGCAACACTGGTCTTTGCCTGCTTTTTCTGATATATCGGAATTGAGAGAGAAAAACCTGCCGCCGGTCTAAGTCCATTGTTTAACTGGTCGGTATAGGGATCGGTTGCCGCACTCGAAAATGAAGAGCTGACTGTTGCACTTGCAGTAAGGGTAGGAAAGTAAGCAGCCTTTGCAATTTTCTCATCAAGCGATGCAATCTGCTTGTTTACCGATGCCCCTTTTACCTGTGGTTTGATTGCAAGTGCAGTCTCATATACGGTCTTTACATCGGGAAGACGCTTTTGATTCAGACTTTCACCCATGTTTGGATGTTCGATGTTAAAGTCCGATGTCACGGGCAACTCCATAAGCTGCATGAGATTTACCTTTGCAATAGCCAGCTGGCTTTCCGAATTGGCAAGGGTCAGCTTCTCGCTGGCAAGCTGAGATTTTACCTGGGCATAATCGGCCGTTGAGATCACCTGGAGGGCAAGCCGTTCTCCGGCCAGGTTAAGCTGGCTATTTGTCGATTCTATCTGTTTCCTGCTGTTTTTTACCTGCTCTTCTGCGTACAATACCTGAAGAAAAGCATTAAGAATGCTAAGACTAATAGATTCCTTGGTTGTTTCGAGGGAGTAGACACCAGCCTGAATATCAAGATCGGCCTGTTTAATCAGGTTGGTTATCTTTGAATAGTTAAAGAGAGTAACACCAGCATTGGCCGAGTATCCCGAACCATTTGTTCCGGTTAATCCCGATCCTGCAGTTGCAGTGCTCATGCTCCAGTTGAAGTTCTGGCTTATGCCGGCATTAACTGAAGGAAGACGCTGAGCCTTGGCCTGATCGGCATAAAGACCCGATCTCTCATTGGAGAGTTCGCTTTTACGTACCTGGATGTTTTGCTTGAGAGCGTATTCGATACACTTCTCAAGAGACCAGGTTTCATCCTGGCCGGCAGCCTTAACGGAAACTCCTGCAGCAAGGATTAAACACAATATCAAACAAAATCTTCTCATAGCTCTATCAATTTTGTGATAAAGGTATGGTCAGACCTGGTCTGCTGAAAGTTTAATGGAAGTAAGGGGAATATTTGCCGACGGAAAGCGTTTTTTTAGTGACGGGTATACGCAGATCTGTTCAAAGGATCAAACCTTCGTGCCCTTACTGTAATCCTTTGTGCACTTTGTGTTTAAATTCTTTTTTTAAAACACAAAGGACACTAAGTATTGTATTAAGGGCACAAAGGGATACCTAAACCTGAGTTTTATATGGAAGTTTTGACTAGTAAAAGATTTGTTTCAAGTCCGTCAAGATAGATGAGAACCCAGGTCAGGTTACTATCTCTGAAAGTTCCGGCCGACCAGTTATTTTCATTTGTTTCAGTATTACTCAATCCCGCAAATGAAAAGGTTGCTTTGGCAAGAGCTTCACAGCCTGTGGTTTTTTCAAGTGCTGAAATTACATCCTTCAATTCCTTCTCGAGTTTAGCACCATAAGGCACATCCCCTCCTGCTTCAAGTGCCAGTGCCGCTACAGCAGGAGAATCGGGTCTTTTTAAATTGTCAGGTGTTTTGACCCATTCTCCGGCTGTCATTCCTTCCGACTTTAATATCAAGTTCCTGTACTGGTCAATGGTCCCTATAGCCTTGTCTATCAGTATCTCAACCGGCTTTGAAGACTCCGGCGCCGGCAACTTGTCAATAACACCGGCTAAATTTATATAATGACCCGAAAGAGTATAGCTGTCTCTGATTCTATCCTTTGCAACATTTAAAGAAAGCAGGGCTGAAAAAACTGATACAATGGCAAGAAGCATGAGAACGAAAACGAGATTATAGATGTTGAAGTTCTTGTTTTTTGATGTAACAGTGAGGAAGACCGGAAGGAACACAACAAAGGGAAATGGCAGGGCAATTAGTATAAAGATGCCTGCTAAAGGCCAGTGCTGGATCTTGAAGAGCATGGCTCCAAATACGACTAAACAGGTTATGTACGTTACAATGTGAAGCAGCAGGTTTCTTTCAGGTTCCCCGCCGCGATAATGATCAATGAGCGCAAGTGGCAGAAAAACAAGCACCAGGGTAACAAACCCCACGGTAAGCATAATGCCTGCTCCCGGCCAGTGGTTAACTTTAAACAAAACTCCAGAAAAGATTATCAGGGCTGAAGCCAGGCCAAGAATATATATCTTTTGTTTCATTGCTGTAATTATTATATTAATTATTAATTAGTTACAAGACAAGATAGCAGGTATGACTCAAATGTGAGCAGACTGTTTTTCATCAGTTCGAGTGAATGAAGGCCCGACATTAATGAAACACCCGAACCATTCTTATCGCTGCCGGGAAGAAAAACAGCCGGGTCAAGAAGCCTTTTATAAGCTTCAATATCTCTCCCTTTCATCATTTCGGACATTAAGATTTTATACTCTTCAATAGCAGCAGTTAATTCCTTACGCGAACTGCATTCAGGCAGGAGAAAATCCCTCACAGGTTCAGTAAGCATCGGTTTTGAAAGAAGATTATAGTCAATTACGGGTCCGTATTCCGTATTGGTAATTTGTTTCGGACCAAGGGCCGGCATGCCTGGTCTTCCCTCCGATTCCGCTACCATTTTTTCCTGAATACCTGCAATAAGATCCAGAAGTTTTCCGGTACGGGAGTGCAACTCCTCCATAACGGTGTAGGTATCCGAATCACGGTAAAGATTCATATAAGATTGAATGTTGACCTGCATTGTCGTACTGAGGTTTTGCTGTTGTCCCTGGTGAATATTGTACCCGATGTTGTAATTACGCTGAAGGTTAAGGTTTATAAGCCCGCACGGAACAGCTATTGCAACAGAAGCTATCACCATGAACAGAAACTTTGGGTTAATATGCTGTTCTTCCCTCCATGTAAGCCAGGTGTACCATGGAAAAGCCAGTACCCCCAGGAGAATAAGCCCAATTGCCATTAAAAGGGTTGCCAGGGGCCAGTGTTGCATCTTGAAGAACATGCCTGCTGCAAAGCAAATTGTACCGACGGCACCTAGAAAATAGACAGGTTTTTTTGCCTTGTCAGGCTGCTCGCTCATTCTCCCTGCAAAAAGGGCAGGAACGAAAAAGACAAGGCCCGAAAGTGCCGCGAACGCCAGAATCGTCCCGGCACCAGGCCAGTGTTGAATCTTGAACAGTGTTCCAAGGATAAACAATATTCCGGCAAGAAATCCTGAGATAAAAAGAAAGAGTCGCTTATTGCTGTGGCTCTCTTTCCATAGAACTGCCAAAGCCGATGGCAGAAAAAGGAAGGCCAGAGAAAAAGCCCCCAAAGTCATTAGAATGCCAGCTCCGGGGAAATGCTGAATCTTGAATAAGGCCGCAAATCCAAACATAACGGTACCGGCTACACCTGAAATTTTCATTAAGTTTTTCATTTTCCTGTATTTAGTGTCAACTGCAAAAAGTGTTTCTTCCTGTATTTCCTTTATCCTGCGGGCACCTATCTGCTTTTTTACCCTCTTGTATGCCTCTTCAAAGGCTATCCCGTTCTGCATCTCATTTTCCACATCGCAGCATACGTGATCGATAAGCTCATCAAGCAAATGTGAGAAGGTTATCTCTTCCCTGCTTATGTCGCGGCTTATCCGGTCAATATTCTGGATGCTCAGTTCAGGCATGGCTTAAATTTTTCCCAGGTTCAACAATCCACCTGAGTGCATTAATAAATTCGTTCAGTTCCTCAATCTTTTCCCTTACCGCGGAGGTCCCTTCAGGTGTCAGGCTATAGTAAATACGAACTCTGTTGTTATAGATCTCCTGTGAGGTAACAAGCTTCTTTTCGCTTTCCAGCTTGTGAAGTATGGGGTAGAGTGCGCCATAGGTAAGCTTTATCTTGCCGTGTGTCAGCTCTTCTACCCTCTGGGTTATAAGATAACCGTGCATGCGGCCTTCATCGCTCAGCAGTTTAAGAACTATCGTCTTCAGGGAGCCCTTGATCAGATCAGTTGATATCATGGATTCATTATATTTAAGTTTCTTATATATTGCAAATATAAACTATTTCTAATTACAAATACAAATAAATTAACAAAAATTTATACGGGGGGGTTAATAATTCCTGACCAGTTTCAGGTCTCTTTTTGTTGCATAATCAACCAGGAACTGGTAAAGCTCTTTTTTCTGGTCCAGATCAAGATATCCTATGTCAAGCTTTAATGGTTTCCTCGATTTGCAGGAAATACTAACGGAGAACCGGGTGAGAGTAATCTCCCTGATTCCGGCAATGTGAATTGTTACGGGATTCAGTTTGTTTGACCATTTTATTGTAATGAAATCGGAACCCGTGCGAAGCCATGATCTCTCGAGTCCAAACCCGTTAAAAAGATCATAAACGCCTTTTAATACAAGTGCTGCAGGAAAAAACAAATGCAGAATTTCTTGATCCTCCCCAAAGGTAGAGATGAACAAAGCGATTGCCAGTAATATCAGGACTATTCCAAGTCCCCTTCGGAAAGCAGTCCCGGGCCTCTGTTTAATTTCAAGATATTCCATGACGGATTATTTAAGGTTTTCGAATCAGTTTTAGGTCCACAACTTATTAATCAGATCACTGGACCATATAACACCAAAGTTAACAAAAAAACTAATGTTCAGTGGGTTTCACAACGGCACAAGTTTAGAAAAAGATATTTACGATAGACCCCGGGCTTATTCAAAAGTCCCTCTCCAAAACAAGACCGTGCTTCTCAGCAAAGTCGATCATATACTGATAAATCTCCTTTTTCTGGTCTCTTTCGAGAAAATGAATGTTAAATTTAACCTGGTTGCGTGATTTTTGATGAAATATTATGTTGTTTCGGGAGAGTGCAACCTTTGTAATCTCCGAAACAAAAAATTTCACAGGTCTTAACTTCTCTGACCATTTTATTATAATGAAATCAGGACCGGATCGGATCCATGCTTTTTCGAATCCAAATCCGTTGAAAAAATTGTAAACTCCTGTGAAAATAAATGCAACGGCAATAAACAAATGAAGGATTTTGCGGTTTTCGGTGTAGGAAGCAACCAGAAATGCAATTCCCAGCACCATTAAAAATATACCAAGCCACTTTCGGGCAGCTGTAACCGGGTTGTCTTTTATTTCAAGATATTCCATGAGAAATCGGATTAAAGTTTAGCCGAAAATAATTTAGGAGATATCTGAAAGTTAAAAAATCTTTAGATACTAAAAAAATATATTTTTATCCTGTTGCCAATTAAAAAATCATTCGTAAATTTGACCATATGGTTAAACTAATAAGTTAAACCAAATAGTTATCAGCATGGCAGGAAATAATAAACTCACTGAGGAAAAGATTTTTGAGGCGGCAACCGAGGAGTTCGTCGACAAGGGAATGGATGGCGCCAGGATGCAGGATATTGCCACCCGGGCGGGAATTAACAAGGCCCTCCTGCATTATTACTTCAGAACGAAGGACCATCTTTTCGATGCAGTTTTTGAAATGATCGCAAGGAAAATAATGAAAAGATTTTCTCCGGTATTCGACGAGAATTTTAGTTTCGAAGATAAGATAAGGTTCTTTTTCAGGGAACATATTTCCTTTCTCCAGGAAAATCCCAAGTTACCGGGCTTTATTCTCAATGAAATTAACCGGAATCCGGCCAGGATAAAAAAACTACTCAGCTCTGTCGATTTCGAGAACATCTGGAACACGTTTTATAAACAGCACAAGGAAGACCTTCTAAAATACAATATATCAAAAGAAACAATGCCTCAGCTGATGATTTCAATTGCGGCAATGAGCGTCTTTCCCTTTGCTGCCCGGGGAATAATTGAGGGCGCGCTCATGAAATCAGGAATAGAGTTTAATGATTTTATGGAAGAGAGGAAGAAGTTTGCGGCCGAATTCGTAATCAGTGCCATTTCTAAGTAAGGAGTGCCTGGAGTGTCTAAAGTGTCTAGAGTGTCTAGAGTGTCTAAAGTGTCTAAAGTGTCAAAAGTGTCTAAAGTTAATCGTAAAGAGTCAGAAGCCATGGAAAATAAAGAGTTTGCAAAGGAACTTGAGAAGAGGACAAGGAAATTTGCCGTAAACATTATAAATTTATCGTCGATGCTTCCCGGAACATTAGAAGGAAGGGTGGTGAGAACACAGATCACAAAATCAGGAACAAGTGTCGGAGCTAACTACAGGGAAGCAAACAGAGCAAGAAGCAAAACAGATTTCAAAAATAAAATAGCTATCAGTGAAAGCGAATCAAGCGAAACAGGTTATTGGCTTGAAATAATTGAAGACATGAAATGGATTGAACCAACAATCCTTCAACCTATTTATAATGAATCAAATGAATTACTGGCAATATTCACATCAATCGGTAAAAGCCTAAACGAATGAAAATAAATCTTTCTCAAAGAATTAACTCTAGACACTTTAGACACTCTAGACACTCTAGACACTTGCAACTTCTACTTCTATTCCTCCTGTTTTCAGTAACAACTCCTGCACAAAAGATTGTCACCCTTAAGGAATGCTACAACTTGGCAATGTCAGCCACTGCCCTGGCTGGCGAAAAGAAAACATACGCCGACATCTCGGCACTGAAGGACAACAACCTCTCAAAGGCCTGGCTGCCGACACTCGATGCCAACGGAAGCTTCATCTACAACTCATCGGTGGTCGATTTTAAAGACGGGCTCGGATCAGTACCCGGCCTTGCGGGCATGATAAATACTATGCCACACGAACAATACAAGATTACTCTGGATATAAACCAGACCATTTATGACGGGGGAGCAATTAAAGGAGCGAGGAAGATGGAAAATGCTGACCTCCGGATAAATGAAAAACAGACTGAGACAGACCTTTATAAACTCAGGAACCAGGTAAACGGCTATTTTTTCAACCTCTTGCTTGTTGCCCGTCAGAAAGATCTTTTAAAAAACTATCTTGAAGTGATAACTAAACGGATCGCATCAATGCAGTCGGCCTTAAGCAATGGAGTAATAACGAGGTCGGATATTGATGTTTTAACTGCTGAGAAGCTGAAGCTGTTGCAGCAGGCCGGAGAAAATGATCTCAGGAAAAAATCCCTCCTGAAGCTATTATCCGATATTACCGGAACAGTTATTGAAGAATCGGCAGAATTCATAATGCCGGCAGATACTGCAAAATTACCCGGTGACATAACCAGGCCTGAGCTGCAAGTATTCGATCTGCGAAATGAGCAACTCTCAGCGGGTATGAAAGTTATTGAGAGCAAAAGAATGCCAAAAGCCTTTGGTTTTGCGACCCTGGGCTATGGCAGCCCTCCCGGACAGAACTTCTTTAAAGACTCATTTTCGCCCTACTATATAGTTGGTGCCGGGGTGAAATGGAATATCTTCGACTGGAACAAGGTAAGAAATGAGAAACAGATGGTTGTGCTGCAAAAAAGCATAATCGAAAGCAGGAAAGCCGATATGACTGATAATCTTTCAAGACTCCTCGAATCGAAAAATGCCGAAATCTCAAGTATTGAAATAATGTTAAGTACTGATAATGAACTTATTGATTTGCGTAAAAGGATTACAGCCTCAGCAGAATCGCAGTACGAAAATGGCACCATCACTGCAACCGAATATCTGAATGAACTGAATGCCGAACGCCAGGCTGTGATAAACTATGAAATCCATAAGATAAACTTTTCAATGGCAAGGATTGAATATTTGAATATTAGCGGAAAGGAAATTGAATAAAGATTGTCTCCCAATTATTTAGACCCCCCTGCCCCGACCTGAGAATAGAATATACCCCCCTGGGCCCCCCAAGGGGGGAATTTACAGAATAAGGTTTAAGCCCCCCCTGGGGGGTTGGGGGGTAAAAGTAAAGGAAAAGAGAGGTTGGGGGCATAAGTGAGGGAAAAGGTGGTAAAAGTGGGAGAAAGTGAAAATCAAGGATAAAACTGAAAAACAAATTATCGATATGAAAACCAGCACATTAATTATTTTTGTCGCTCTCCTTCTCACAGGTTGCAGCAGCAAAACCAGTGATGCGGATGCCTTTGGCAATTTTGAAGCTACTGAAGTTATTGTCTCGTCCGAAAGCAGCGGAAGAATAATCAGCCTTGACCCGGTTGAAGGGATTCAGATTGAAAAGGGCGGCGTAATTGCCCTTATTGATACGACAATCTTAAGCCTGCAGAAAGCAGAGATTGATGCCTCAATAAACAGTATAAGAAGCCGGGTAAGCTCAATAAATGCTCAGAATGACATTCTTTTGCAACAGATAGCGAACCTGGATATCAACATCTCACGCATAAGCAAAATGCTGAAAGACGATGCTGCTACACAGAAACAGTACGACGACCTGACAGGACAGGAGGCAGTACTTCAAAAACAGATTGCGGCAAACAATACACAAAAAACGTCAGTAGCAGCCGAAATATCTGTATATGAATCCAAAAAGACCACACTGGGAGAACAGATAAGAAGGTGCTGTATTAAGAGTCCTTTGAAAGGCACTGTAATTGAAAAATTTGCGGAGGCTGGCGAAATCACCGCACCGGGGAAGCCAATTTTAAGGATTTCGGATCTTTCGGTAATCAAGCTTAAGGCCTATGTCAGCGGAGCGCAACTAGGTGGAATAAAGATCGGACAGGAGTGCACAGTACGTATCGATGACGGGAAAAAGGGATATCGCTCTTTCACCGGAAAGGTCAGTTACATCTCGGAAAAGGCGGAATTCACCCCGAAGATAATCCAGACTAAAGAGGAAAGGGTGATTCTGGTCTACGCTGTCAATATAGACGTCATTAATGACGGAACCCTGAAGTCAGGCATGCC
>CAIMVD010000076.1 GCA_903844815.1 uncultured Bacteroidota bacterium
TTCGGAGCAGGATTGTGAAGAAGACAAAAATGAGTGATGGCTTCAGAAACGGGCCGGATTCCAGAGATGTTTTTTATTAATTTAGTTTTACAAATCTATTTTTAAGGTTTTGTTTTGTATGTTTAAGCAGTGTATATTTGCAAAAACAAGCAATTATTATTCTGATACTGTACTATAAGGTATGATTTCCGGCGAACATATAATGTATTCAGGCAAGCAAAAAGAACCTTCCCGCCAACGTTGGGTATTGCAATCGGAACATCAGGCCAAACAAACGGAAGGTTTGAATACAGGCTTATGCAACAAGAAATAAAATCATGACTATGCACTTACAATATATTATTGACAAAAAAGGACATAAAAGCGCTGTGCAGCTTCCAATGAAAGATTGGGAGCAAATACAAAAAGACCTCGGGGAACTGGAACGGTTAAGGAACAAAAAATTGTTCATGACCGAACTGGCCGAAGCAGTTGATGAAATGAAGCTGATTAAAGAGGGCAAAATGCAAGCCCGTGAAGCTGAAGATTTTCTCAATGAGCTTTAAGGTTAAAACCATATCCGTTTTTGAACGCCAGGCCAAACGCCTGATGAAAAAATTCCCATCGCTAAAAAAAGAAATACAGTATCTTATAAAAGAACTCAGGGAAGAACCCGAAAATGGCACTTCGATCGGACACAGCTGTTACAAAATAAGACTCGCCATTGCCTCCAAGGGAAAAGGCAAATCTGGAGGAGCAAGGGTTATTACTCACTTTGTTTTTAAAGATGATACTGTTTACCTTCTTACCATTTACGACAAATCGGATATCGAAAACATTACCGATAAAGATATTCTTGAACTTATAAAGTTGATTCCTTAAATAGTTCCATGCCGGGCTATGAAAAAATAAGCTATCGGAAGCCTCAAAATGTCTTATCCCCTGACGATCTGCCGTGGCTTTTATTTCAGGTTCTCACATTTAAATAGTTGATTATTTCTGATCACGTCATTTATAGCTGCAGTATCTATACCAGTACATTCGCAGCACTCAAATTTCTCCAGATATGGATTTTTATCAATAATAAGATTGAATAAGTCAGTTGGTGAATAGTTCAGGGATGAGGCTGCATACTCTTCTATAGTCAATGAAAGAACAGCGTCACCTACCATTCGTTTAAGGAGGTATCCATTGGCTAATTCAATAGGTTTTTGCTTAACTGCATCAAACTTTCCAGGGTATGCACTTACGTTCTTCCCATCCTTTGATAATTGAACTGTCACGTTATTTGAATAGTCATTGGTTGTTTTATAGACGATTACCGGTCCTGAAGCATCACATGGTCCTGGTTTAAGAATCCAGTCACATGAAAGTGAGAAAGTGGTTAGTGTTATAGTCAATATTAAGGCTCTGAATTTGATCATGATGGAGGGTATTTGAATTGTGTTATTTTATTCACGGCAATAATTGTTCCAATTAGTTTGCATCACGGAGCTGATTTAGTCTTTTGACTTTTTTCATACTGCCTGAGGTTAGTTCTTTATTAAAAACCTATATAAAACGCTAATCAAGGTGAGAATGTGATTTATATATCAATGTCGTTTAGTTAAGCCCGGGTAATCAGTTTCTTACTCCCATATTCTTACCCCCCTGCCCCCCAAGGGGGGATTTAAGAACACCCCCCCTGGGGGGTTGGGGGGTAAAAACACAAGAAAGTAGAGTGGTCTCGGTGCTAAAATACTCCTTCCATGTTTGGTAATAATATTCCTTAACTAAACGCAATTGATTTATATATGCTTAAAATTTATAAATGGCTCCAATACTAATGTTGCCGACTGAAACAATATTGTTAAGTCCTGCACCCATATTGAAACCTGAAGTCCTGCTTTCTCCGGAGCCATCTTTGGTAACATGGTAACTATATCCAAAACTTAAGATATTAATCGATGTTTGCAGTTGTAATTTGTCGCCTATATCATAAGAAAGCCCCGGGTAAATACTGAAATAGTATCTTGAGTCTTTCGGCCCGTCAGATTTAGTTCCAGCTGTTGTTTCACTCGTATTGGAAAACATGAATCCTATGTTCCCCTGGCCAAATACAGAAAATTTATTCCATTTTATCGCATAATAACGAAAAAAAGGACTTGCCCCAATAGTTGAAGTTTTAAATTTAGTTTCAGGATTAGGACCCGAGGTTCCCCCTGAGAAAGAAATATTTAATGAAAAGCCTGCTGCCACTTTTTCGGACAAAAATTTCCCGACGCTGGGATAAAGACTAAAAGTGTAATCAGTGGATTTATCTGTTGTGACACCATTGTCGTTTTTGGAATTAACAGTACTCAAACTGAAATTTCCTCCAGCAAAATACTGTGCATCCAAATTGATACACAAGAAAGAAAATAAAGAAAGAATAATAACATGATTAGATTTCATGACATTTTTGTTTTTAATTATGCCTACTCTTAGGTTTTTCGGCTTGCACCTGCTATTGGTTGTAAATTATATATCCATTCCCATTTGACACTTTCTGAAAGGAACAAGGATTTGAATTTCCAATTCCTGAAACCACTGAAATGCTTTAACCCGGTTTGGAGTTGCTATTATCCTTAAGGCAAGCCGCGAACAGGGTTGTTTTAATGAAAGTCTTCATAAA
>CAIMVD010000077.1 GCA_903844815.1 uncultured Bacteroidota bacterium
AGGGACCACTCTACTATTCTTGTGTTTTTACCCCCCAACCCCCCAAGGGGGGATTTAAGAACACCCCACTGGGGGGCAGGGGGGTAAAATGGGGGAGTAAGAAACTGATTACCCGGGCTTAACTAAACGACATTGAATTACATATAGAAATATCCTGATACATGAAGACAAAAGCAATTTTCGCCATTTACATTGCGCTCATATCTGTTTTTTTATTCAATAATGCTTCAGCCCAAACGGCTGAAATTATGTCATCACCTTCCGGCGTGATTACCCTGCACACAAACCTTCAGCATTATTTAACCGGGGAATCAATTTTGTTCACGGCTTATATTCAGAAGGAAGAATCTGATAATGGTAAAGCTACCGATATTTCGCTGTATACAGCAGTTTTGGATCAGGAAGGAGACGAGGTTACAAACGGTATATTCCCTGTTAAAAATGGCAGGGCACAAGGAGAGTTGTATCTTTCGGAACAACTAAACGACGGAAACTACATTTTAACTGCATGCCTGAGCCAGATTAAAAAATCGACTCCTCGTTTTATCTTCTCTAAAATTATCAGGGTTGAAAGATCAGTAAAAGCCAGCTTTAGGCCCGTTATTCAATTGACTGACACACTGTATAAACCAGGTTCCCTGCTTAAAGCAACAATCAGTTTCTTCGGAAATAGTGAAGAAATCGTTCCGGTTTCTTATGAATATAAGCTGACAAACGGTACCGGCGAAGTTCTCAGCGGAAAAGGCAAATCGGAAAAAAACACTCCGTCTTCACTTTCTCTGACCTTGCCCTCATTCAAAAATGATGATAAAATTGTTCTTTATATATCAGCAGCTTATAAAGGTATAAAGAGGAATACGGGAATCATTATCCCTACATTGCCTGCCATCAGGAAAGCAAACTCATATCCGCTGGCAAAATTCCCACAAAACAACAGTAAGAAACTTAAAATAAGCATAAAAACAGGACAGCCTGTATACGGTCAGACAGAAAAAATAGAGGCTGAGATACTGGTTACCGACAGCAAGGGATCTAATGTTTCAACCAATCTGTCAGTATCGGCAAATAATATTGAGATGAGTCCGCAAATGCAGGCGAAAGAAGGAAATATTATTTCTGAATCGGGATATAACATATTATGGTATGATGTTGTTTCGGTCATTAATGATACGATACCCCAAATTTTTTCAGGCGCCGAAGAAAAAACTGATCAGAATGGATCAGTTTTCAGTGCCGGGATGAGAAATTTGTATGCAGGTTATCTTTCATCAGTTATGCAATCGCCCGGCAGGCCTTTTCTTGTCCAGGAAAAAAATGATTTAAAAAAAATAAATAACCGTAAGGCTGGCGGACTATCAGCCCGGCAGGTAGATTATTCTTCCGAAAGGAGTATTTACGATATTCTCATGAAGGTAAAACCTTACACTCTGGTTGACAATAAGATTATCTTCCCGAGCAGCGGAATAACCTCCCTAAATAACCAGGATGGCGCTCTGGTAGTGATCGATGGGGTTAAGTTCGGAACCGATGCCCGCGCACTTACCAATGTCGCGGTATCGGATATTGCTAAAATAACCGCCTCTACAAATACGATGGACGTACAGAAATACTCGGCACTTAACAGCGTTGGAATAGTTGAAGTCTTTACAAAGACAGGTGCAACTACCAATACAAATGAAACCGTCCCGGTTATAACCGATGCCGATCCCCTTTTCTGGCAGTCAGATCTTAAGACTAATTTTTTCGGTAAAACGACTATCAGCTTTTATAATACGAAATCCTCACCCGTAAAAATTTCAGTAGCAGGGATAAATGAAAACGGAGAAACCGGTACCAATTCCATTGTGGTTATTATGAAATGAACCTTAGTCGTTTAGCGACTGATAAACCAGTGCCTTGAATTTATCCTGCAGTTCGCTATGCCTCGCAATCTATTTTAATGTGATTCTGTATGTAAATTTCGGGTAATTAATCATCTTGTACAAATCAGCCGCTATTTCAGTTCTTATTGTCTTAATTTGCCTTCTTTGCCTTCACATTTTCCTTTTCAGGTTTGGGTGGTTTTACTACCGGCTCCATTGCTTTGGTCATCTTATAAACCTCTGTTCCTGCAAGCAGGAAGCAACCGAGCCCGAAATCCTCAAAATCAGGGGCAATATCATATCCGACCGGCTGGCCGTCCTTTGGCTCCTTCCCGGTACCCTGAACATATCCAATAAATCCATTGTTATGGACCGATTCTGTGATCAGAGCATTCCAGGCCTTCATTACTACCGGCAAATAATCTTTTTTGCTTATCAGTCCGTTATTGATGCTCCATGCCATTGAATAGGTAAAAAGTGCGGTACCAGTAGTTTCCCTACCGCCGAAATGGGTTGAGTCCTTAAGGCTGACATTCCAGAAACCGTCGGCACGCTGAAGAGGAACAAGGGCTTCAAACATCTCTTCAAGGGTTGTGACGTACTCCTTTCTGTATTTGATTTTTTCGGGTAAAAACTGAAGTGTCCGTACGAGGGCAGCAGCAACCATACCATTGCCCCTCGACCAATAGCAGTTCGCGCCATTTGGTTCTTTATAGGGCGGGACAAAATCCCTGTCGCCCCACCAGAGATGCTCCTCGCTGTTATAGAGTCCTGTTGTCCCATGCTTAAGTTTGGTATGCATATACATCTGATGCATCCTGTCGAAATAACTCTCATTATGATAAATCGAACCAAGTCTTGCAAAGACCGGCATCGCCATCTGCAGGGCATCAATCCGGCTCCAGTCGTCAACTTTATCAGTTTTGACCATTCCGTCAATACATGCCCTGATCTCCTTAATTCTTTCCTCCTTGTACCTGTCGAGCATATACAGATCGATATAGGTCTGGGCACAACACTGGTTATCAGCATTTCTCGTCGTCACCCCTTCATACATATTCCATTTATGGAATTCCCCCCATTGAAGCATAGTATTCAGAAAGGACGGATCGGGAATTACGCTGTAAAGCGCCATCAAACCTTCGTAATATACTGCTCTCGTCCAGGTATTGCCCGGGCGCTCCTCATCTGTGCTGACAGGCTTTCCCGGTTCGGGCCACTTATCAGTGAAGTATTTGTTAGCCAAAACCATCATTCCCCTCGTCCTTGCACTGGGAATGGTCTGCGACACGGCCAAATTTATAAAACACATCACGAAAAGAATGCAAAAAGCCGTTTTCGAAATTTTATTCATTAGTCTCTTATTTTTTAATATATGACAGAAGCAATCCGGTAAGATTTTCTGCAGCCTTTCGGTTTTCAAAGGATTCGGGAAGGCGGTCATGTCCGATATATTCATTGTATATCCATGGATCTCCGATAGCAAATACATATCCTTTCCCGCATTTGGCTTCGGCTATGAGTACCTTTCCTTCTTCAGTAAGTATGCTCTTTGCATTACCTGACAGACTGATATCTGAAACTTCCTTTATATAGATCTTCGAGACACCTTTGAACAGGGGATGCGAGGGAAGATTGACGGATGCTCCCATTTCAAATTCGTTACCATTTACCCGGTGAAGTGTCACATGGTTGAAGGTCATTCCAAATTCCGACATGAGTTTGTTAAGGTGTGTAAATTCACAATTAGGGGCATCATTTGCAAGAACCGCAAGGACTCCTCCCCTCTTCACCCAGTCGACAATAACTTTTATATCACCGGGACCAATGTAATTCGGAGCCGGGTTTTCAGTTGTTGTATCGGGATCTGCAATAATATAAATATCTGTTTTACCGAGGCTCTTTTTCCCGGGTTTGCCAAGAGTTTCCAGCCTGCACCCCCGTGAAACAAGTATATCACCCCACTGCGAATAACCACTGAATTGAGTATCTGTCCAGAGGTAGTGAAAGGATTTGCCCGTCTTCGGGTCTGTTTCGCGGTTGAACCAGTTATCAAGTCCAACAACAACCTGAGATGATAAACTTTGAACACTACAAAAGGATAATGCCAGTATAATTAGAAAAGAATATCTGAGTGGCATTTTTAGTTTTAGCATGACCTTATTCTTTGTTTTTTCAAAAATATGAAACAAATACTATGAAACAATCATATTAAAAATATATTCTATCTGGTTACTAAAATATTATCTTTGATATGAGGAATATTCAAAGGGCACGAAGAGCTAACAGGAAATATTATTTAATTAACCGACCAGAAATAAAATGAAAAGAACTGCATTAATAATCATCCCTACGATCCTTATGTCGTTTTCCTCAATGACCTCCTTTGGTCAGGGAAAAGAAACCGGGGTAAGCGAAATCCGGAACATCCTCACAAAGAAAGAAATAAATGAAGGCTGGAAACTTCTTTTTGACGGAACGTCATCTGCGGGGTGGATAAACGCAAAAACTGGTCAGTTTCCGCAGGGCGGATGGGAAATAAAGGATGATATGCTTTCAGTTAATCCTGCTACAAAAGGAACCAATGGAGGTGGCGATATTGTTACCGAAGGAAAATACAGGAGCTTTGAATTCTCAGCAGATTTCAGATACACAAAAGGGGCTAACAGCGGCATCAAATATTTTATCGATACCGAAAAAGAAAATGGAGCACAGGCAACAATCGGCTGCGAGTACCAGGTACTCGACGACATAAATCACCCAGATGCAAAGGCAGGATTTGAGGGAAACCGCAAGCTGGCAGGTTTGTACGATCTCATTGCTCCGAAAAACGTTAGCGACAATGGATTCGACAAGTGGAATACTGCAAAAATTATAGTCAGGGGTAACAAGGTTCAGCACTGGCTCAACGGACGGATGACTGTTGAATATGTAAGGGGAAGCGAGAAATGGAAAGAGCTGGTTGCCAAAAGTAAATTCAAAGACATAAAGGGCTTCGCCGAAGCAACTGAAGGACGTATACTTCTTCAGGATCATGGCAATATAGTATCATACAGGAATATCAGAATAAGGGAGATAAAAGAATGACGCAAGACGCACGACACACGACACACGGAAGTTCGGCCTTAAGTCGTGCATCATTATTTCTTTAAACTGTTTTGCATTTAAAGTATTATTTTGAACTAAAAACACGCTTTTTTTGTTATTATAGAGTATAATTGCATAAATCTGCTTTGATTATGAAAAACCTTGCCTCATTAGTAATTATTTCCGTATGTCTTATTGCTCTGTCATGCAGCAAAAATGATCAGTCGGAACGATTCAAACTGCTTACGGGTCCCTTGTGGAGAACCGACAGCCTGCTGGCAAGCGGTGTGGATGCAAGTGCACCCGGAGGGATGCTTGCCAAGTTCAAGGGCGATGCAAAATTCGCTGAAGACGGAACCGGATATTTTGGCATCTATAAAGGTACATGGAGATTCAATAGTGATGAATCACAGATAACTATTGTAACGGACTCTCTTATTCTTCCTATAATTAGTGATATAGTGGAGCTGACCAGCAGTTCATTTAAGATTAAAACCATGGTGCCGAATCCGCTCATCCCCACTGAGTCAGTTAAAATCAGAATGACCTTCAAACCGAAGTGATGCGTTTCATAATTCTCACTATTTTCATTTTGCTTTTGATATCAGGGGCAGGTGCCGCCGGTCAGTCAGGGACAATAAAAGGCAGGGTTTCCGATAAAAACAGCGGAGAACCACTTACAGGGGTATATATTGTCTATGGAAAGAACCTGGTTACAATAACTACTCAGGATGGTTCGTACCTTTTTAATGCATCTGCAGGGAAATTACAAATAACCTTTAATTGTATTGGCTACCTGTCAGTTACAAAGGAAATCCTACTCAATGAAGGGGCGACGGAAGAACTCAATATTAAACTCGAAACGAAAGTTCAGGAAATTGAGCAGATTGTTATCAGCGCTAACAAGAATGAACAGAAGATTGCCGAGCTCTCGGTGTCGATGGATATCATTAAAGCATCCTACATTTCAGATAATCACATAAACAATGCTGAGGAACTAATTAATAAGACTCCCGGCATTGAAGTTATGGATGGACAGGCTTCCATCCGGGGCGGCAGCGGATTCAGCTATGGAGCAGGAAGCAGGGTCCTGGCGCTTATCGACGGGTTGCCGGTTATGGCAGCCGATGCAGGAAATATAAAATGGCAATTCCTTCCCCTCGAAAACCTTTCCCAGGTCGAGATTATAAAAGGAGCTTCCTCTGTACTCTATGGTTCTTCAGCCCTTAACGGGGTAATCAATTTCCGTACGGCCGATGCATCAAATACTCCCCTCACAACTTTTTTTGCCGAAACAGGGATCTACGGCAAACCGGCAAACAAAAGCCGGATATGGTGGGATACACCCAGGGTTTTTGCTAATGCATCATTTTCACATCTGCAAAAGATAGGGAATACCGATTTGGGTATTGCATTAAACCTCCTGGATGATGAAGGGTACAGGCGACTTAATGGTGAAAAACTTGGCCGTTTAGGTTTGAAACTGAAACACTTCAGCACTAAAATCAACGGATTGAGCTATGGCCTAAATATTAATTCGGGACTTACAGTAAAAAGAGATTTTGTCCTCTGGGAAAATGCGGGGGAAGGCGCATTAAGGCAACAGGAGGATGCTGCATTAGAACTTCACGGAGGCTTTCTTTCAATTGATCCTTACATCACTCTGAAAAAAAGCAACAGGTACAGGCACGAACTGAAGATGAAGTTTCAGTCAACGAGTAACAGGTTTCCCGGGAGCGGAAAGAATAACAGTAATCCTAATTCGCTCTATAGCGAATACCAGTTCTGGTACAAAATATCTGAGATATTTGACATAACTGCAGGTGCCTCCGGAAATTTCGACAGAGTTAACTCTAATTTTTACGGCGATCACAAACGCCTGAATCTTGCCGGTTATTCCCAGCTGGAGGTCCATCCGTTTAAAAGACTAAATGCAGTAGCAGGTATACGAATAGAACAAAATTCACTCGACGGAATAAATGACAAGCTGGTTCCTGTCATGCGTGCAGGCCTTAACTGGCAGGCAGCCGAATATACCTTTCTGCGGGCTTCTTTCGGACAGGGCTACAGGTATCCCTCAATTGCTGAAAAGTATGCATCAACCACTCTTGGTTCCATTACCATATTTCCGAATAAGGATATCCTGCCCGAATCGGGATGGAGCGCCGAAGCTGGCGTCAAACAGGGTATCAGAATCGGGAAAATGACGGGTCAGGGTGATATCTCGGTTTTCATATCGGAAAACTCAGATATGATAGAGTATTATCTTGCAATATATACCAATCCCGAAACGGGAGTGACATCCACCGGATTCAAGGCGACAAACATTGAACAATCGAGAGTTTATGGCTCCGAGCTGGAAATCTCACTTAACCGCCAGACAGGCAACATTAATACTTCACTTATTGGAGGCTACACGTATATCTACCCTGTAGAGTTCAATAAAAACACGGGGAATGACACAGATATATACTTAAAATACAGACGGAAACATTCTGCTAAGATGGGTTTTGCCGTAACATGGAAAAGGGTTGAATCAGGGCTTACATTTTATGCAAGGTCAAAGGTCCTCAGGATAGATGATTTTTTTCTTAATGAAACTACCGGCGAAGCCATACTTCCAGGATTCCCCGGTTACTGGTCAACGCATAATACCGGGTATCTTACCCTTGATGGAAATCTTGGATATAAATTAAATAAAACCCTTACGCTGTCGTTTGTTGTTAAAAATATAACAAATACCGAATATCTGGATCGTCCAGGCGACATTCAGCCTCAGAGGAATTTCAGTCTCAGATTATCGGGAAGCTTTTGATTACCGTTTGCTACTGATAATTTAAGGGTCTAGCACCTCGATGATTTTCGCTTCTTACCGATCTGACCTATTGCTATAGATTTATCAATATACTCTGAAGCTGATGGAACTTTACAGGCTGTCCCGTTCATATCCACATTTACCTTACCAACTTTTGAAGAGACCTCCTTCGCCTTTCCTGTAAGTTCCTTAATATGAATTCCTGTTGCAATCACAAAACCATTCATCGTATGACGTACCCTGTTCTGAGAACTGTGAATTTCATTTTCAACCTTGTCAAGCATTGAACTATACACGCTTATATCCAAATCTTCATCCTTTCTTAAACCGGCATAAAATGACAATGTTGACCATCCTGCTGAAGCAATCCTTTCATCCTGTGAACCAATCCATTTCATCGCAAGTTCAAAGCCAAATGGAGTCTCTGCCGCTACCATCGGAACTGTAAATTCATTCAGATAAAACCAATAAGCCTTTTCAACCCAATTATTCAGTTGAGCTTCAGTAATTTTCTTTTCATCAGCCATTAAACCTGCAAGGTACATTGCATCGGAATTTCCGGTAGAGTAAAGCTCCAGTGACAATTCGTGATTCTTCTTAGTCTTTTTCAGGATCTTTTTCAGATCCTGGACCTTAACCCCAAAAAAAGGCTCCCTGGCTCCATGACGCATAAGAGTTTTTTTTGTCTGTGCGTCACCATAATTTTCAAGCTCCCTGAGAATTTCAGCTGTTGTCATTTAATTCATTATTTAAAATTTAACTTTGCTCTTAAGAAATAGAACTTAAGAAGAATTACATGAATTGAATTCTATTTCACCATCACCCAGGCCGGATTCAGTTTTAATATTTCACTATAAACTTTGCAGCTCTCAATATGTGACCCGGGCAAGTAACCCGTACTCATTAAAAATTCATTCACTATTTCCCCTCCGGTAAACCTGAATGTATGTTTAAACAGTTTTACCCATTCCTGTTTTGTTTGGGGATGATGTTTGTCGAGCCACTTTTTGAAAGACCCGTATTCCGCCTGTAATTGAAGGATTCTATTCGCATTATGAATTGCTGCGTCTATTTTAAGACGGTTACGGATAATACCTGCATCATTTAAAAGTCTTTGCCTGTCAGTTTCATTATAAGCCGCAACTTTTTCAATACTGAAATTATGGAATGCCTTCCTGAAATTCTCCTGCTTATTTAAGATTGTAGTCCAGCTCAGACCCGCCTGGTTTATTTCAAGAATAAGTCTTCCAAATAATTCGTTATCATCTTCAATAGGAAAGCCGTAAGCAGTGTCGTGGTAAATCCGATGCAAATTTGTCTTGTCTAAAAGCTCAACGGCTTCGCAGTATGATGAGGGTTTTTCCATTTGTTACAATATAATTTTGTATAACGCAAAAGTTGTACTCATAGTTCTTATAGAAAATGGAATCATGTAATAAATCTCAATAATCTGACATGTTAACGACACTGGCTCAAAGCAGAGTAGGTGTCATCAATATTTTTCTGAATCCCCCGTGCTGTCTCAGTAACCTTCCCGTTAATCTGATTGGCTTTTATTATCCGATTCAAACTTAATAAATAGTCGGTCCCATTATAAAGTTCTTTTATTGAAAGCTCAACGCATGCAATAAGCGGAATCTTTCTGGCCACCCATTTGCCAAAAACCATATTTGAAGCGGCAAGTTTTGAAATATCCAGTAATGCATTTAATTCAGGTTTATCGGTTTCAAAATAAATTTTTAGTTTTGGGTCCTCAATCATTTTATTTATTTCAGCATTCGAACCAGAGAGTTGTGAAATGAGGCTGCTCATTCCATCCTTAATAAATGTTTGCCAGTCATTCATAGCGGAAGATAGTTCAGCTATTTGTCCCGCTGAAGAAATATTCCTCAAAGTTTCAATTTTAGCCTTTAAACCGGCAATATCAATTCCATCTTTCGCCATCCGGCCTTCATTCATATCATAAATGCGCTGAAGTCTGTCAGCAGCCTTCCCTCTGTTTGATAATTTTTCAAGCCATTGACCCGTATAATATTCCAATCCATCCTTTGCTGCATTAACTAAGGCATTCCGGTTAGCGGTTTCCCAAACATCAACCTCATTCTGTGAAAGATCAATAGTTTTCTGAAATTGTTGTCTCTGATTAACATATGCTTTTAACTGGTCGGACAGGTTCTTACAATCAGGTTTTGCAATTATGGGTTCACCATTTCCTGCAGGTTCAAATTTCCGTAACAGAGAAACCATTGCCGTGCTATCAGTGTTTATTTTTTCAACTACATACTTTTTTGCATCCATCAGATCAACAATTTCCGGATTATTTTGAGGGTTTATAAGTGTTTGAATATCTTCCATGGGCATCACATTTCCGAAAAAAGGAGTTGCATTTCCTGTGTTCGCCGAATCAGGAAGGAGCTTTATTGAGGTATTTTCGAATTGTTTCCCGGCATCTGCTCTAAGTCTTTCCGTATCGCCGTCGAGAGTTTTAAAATCAATGTTATTAGTGTTTAATGTTTTGATTTCCACATTTTGAGAATTATCGAGCAGTTTATATGATCGCATCATCTTTTCATATTCTGCCTGTGCTATGGCAGCATTAATCCTTTGTTGTTCAGCAGCCTGAAGGGCAGCTTGCTGTGCAGCCTGTTCATCCGCCCTTTGTTTGGCATCAAGCTCTTTTTGACTTTTTCCCGATGCGTTGTTGAATATGGAGGTCAGAACATTCTGAAATATCGCTCCTGCTATTATGTTCGATAACTCTTCTGAGGAACCTGCCATAGATTTTGTTGTACCGGTTGTTCCTGTAAAGCAGGAATATCCCTTAATATGGCCATATAAGGCAACATCGTTGCATGACCGGCTGCAAACAGCGCAAGCGCAATTATTTTGCCCAATGACATTTGGACTGGTAACCAACAATACAATAAATAATACCAAACTGCTTAATATTTTAGCATTGCGGGTCATAATTCGTGGCATATAACTTAATTCTCTATTTCTGTATTATCAATTCCCATTCATAAATTTTATCTTGTGCTCCACGGGAATCAGTAGCGTCAGGTTCAAGCATCAGGTATTTATTCATATAGTAAATTGCGCCAATGTAGTTCTTTATCTGAGCACAAAGCAATGCCATGTTGAAATATGCTGCGGGGTAAGAAGTAGGATCCACATCAATTGCTTTATTATAAATATCTATTGCGCTTTGGTAGTCCATTTTCTGACTGAGCATATTGGCCTGAACAATATACTTCCTTTGCTCTTCCGAAATCGGTGTTTTTATTTTCGATGCGAGATACGTTGAAGCTACAGGCTTAAAAAGAGTGAGCTGATAGTCATATTGTTTCTTCTTAATCTGAGTTTGAATGGAAATCAAATAAGCCCTTAATAAAAAAACTCCATCAGTATTTTTTCTGGCCAGGCTATGTGAATAGAATTTAAAATTGGCTGCCCTTAAGTAAAATTTTATTTTTGGCTGTTCAGTTTCAATAGGCTTATCCAAAAGCTGATAATAATATAAGGTTCTGATTTTATTTTTAACGGTGAACTCAATTCTGTCGTCAAGAACCAAAATATTTGTTGGATTACCAGTCTGTTCAGTCAGCACATCTTCAATTTCAACGTTTTCTTTAAGTATTTCGGCAATGCCCGCTTTTATCCTATCGTTTTCAGCGCCGGGCGTTAGTTTTAAATACTCAACAGGTGCAGCTTTTTCTATTGATTGAGCATCAACAGCAAAGGAAGTAAGTAAAAGGATTACTGCCAAAAGAGTTATAAATCTAAAGGATTTCATTTTATGATTTTTTAATTTTAGCTTTTTAGATATAGTATTACAATTGTCGGTCCCCAACCTCTAACAGGTGAAATCGAATTCAAGGTAAGCCTTTTATTTTCAGGAATAAATGATATTACATCTTATATTAAAATTTATTTAGCATCAGAATTTCAGAATTATACTGAAGAAAATTAGAAAGCCACTTTATTAAACGCAAATTTAAACCATAAAACGTAATAATAAGTTGTATAACGTAATCATAAGTTATATATTTGCATAATAACTTAAAATCACAATTATGAATAGTCCGTTTATTATCTACCTCCTGGAAAGTTCAATAAGCCTCCTGCTGTTCATCGTAGTTTACAGATTGCTTATCGCCCGCCTCACCTGTTTCAGCCTGATGAGGTATTACCTGATAACCAGCGTTGTACTGAGCCTGGTTTTGCCTCTCATACACATTCCTGTTCAATGGAATACTACAATTAACCTGTCTGAACTCCTTACTAACTCAGTCCTGATGCAGGCTGGTAAACATGATGGTGCAACTGCCACCGGTCAGGTAGCTGTAAGTTTGCCGTTATCGATTACCGGATTAAAATCAATCGTGTTAATTATATTGATGTTGGCATATATAATAGGTGTATTTGTTAAATCCTCTGTATTAATCAGGAATTTAAAAGGAATAATAAGGTTAATCAGGTATAATCCTATGACACTGGATGGTAAGTACCGGATTGTAGAAATAAATATTGCAACGCCTGCCTTCTCATTTCTTAATTACATTTTTCTGAATACAGGATTCAAAAATCTATCTCCTGCAGAACTGCAAAAAATCAGGAATCACGAATTGATTCATGCAAGTCAGCACCATTCTCTGGATATTCTGTTAATTGAAACTGCCTCAATCTTTTTCTGGTTTAATCCTGTAATGACATACATTAAAAAGACAATTCAGGAAATACATGAATACATTGCCGATGAAGAAATTGCAGGAAGCGGTCAGCATAAGGAAGAATATGCGGGTTTATTGCTAAACCTGGCAACAGAAACGAAGTCATTTAATATTTCCGCCGGATTCGCAATCCATCAGATCAGGAACAGGATAATTATGATGAAAAGGCCCCGGTCAGGTCCCTTCCAAAGGCTGGCCTTTGCTGCAATTATTCCCCTTGTAATATTTACTCTTTTCTCTTTTTCATATCTCGATGGTCCTTCCCTAAAATCATCACAGAGAACGGAATCTGCAATTTTACCCGGGAATCAGGAAAAACTGGGTGACATAACCTGGAAAGGGAATAATGTTTATAGTGCTGAAAGACTTAATGAGGTGTTTGGATTGAAAAAAGGCGACATGTATAACCCTGACGACATCTCACAGCGATTGAAAATAACCGATTTGTACCTCGATAACGGATATGTATTCTTCAGGGCTGATTTTACCGAAAAACGGCATGATGGCTTCGTGGATCTGGCAGTAGAAATATATGAAGGCAAAATTGCCAGGATAGGTGATGTGTCAATAACAGCCGATATAACGCTCCCTATGGAGATCAGAACAAAGAATAATATACATCCCGGTGATCAGTTCAGCAAGGCTGAAATACTGAAACTTGTAAGGATGATCGGTGACACAGGCAAATTCGACAGGGAAAAGATTAATCCAAAGCCTGTTGTGAATGAGAAAAAAAGCACAGATGAATATGCCGTAATAGATCTCATTATTGAATTGAAAGGCATTAAGTAAAATACTATATGGAAGAGCTCACGAAAGTTGAAGAACGGATAATGCTGATATTCTGGAAGCTGAAAAAAGCATTTGTAAAGGATGTTATCGCCGAATTGCCCGATGAACCGAAACCTCCCTATAATACAATATCTTCTGTAGCCAGAATACTGGCCGGCAAAGGCTATCTGAATTACAAGGCATACGGAAAAACTTATGAGTACTTTCCGGCTATTACTCAGGCTGAATACCGAAAGATAAAGTTGAAACGGCTTCTGACAGGGCACTTCGCGGGATCTCCGGCATCACTTGTCTCATTCATGATAAAGGAGGAAAAGATAAGCAGGGAAGAGATTGAAAAACTAAAGGAGATAATTAACAAGGTTGATCCGGAATAGCAATCCCGATTAAGGTCGTGCTTATTCAGTAACCGTAATTTTCTTTCTGCTTTTTCGCTTATTATGCATAATCGGACTCTGAATTTGGTTACTTTTATAAGTATTGTTCTAAATAAAGGTGTAAAGATAAATCATGAAGAAAATTGCTTTGATCAGTCTCGTGACAATCTGGATAATAGCCTTGATTATTTTAATAATTTCACTTACGGACGTGCTTCCCGATAGTCCTCTGAAGGAATACCGACTGGTTAGCGGATTAGGATTTATTGCAGTTTCTGGCTTTATAACTTTACTCTGGAAGCGAATTGCAAAATACTAAATTCCTGGTTGTTGGATAAGTCAGTACTTCAGAGAAATTTCCTTCGAGTCCCTTAGTGACATCCTTCGTGTCCTTTGTGGTTAATTTCTTTTTTTTTTACCACTAAGGACACAAAGGGTTTCACAAGGGGCACAAAGGGTTTATCTCCGGAATATTAAAATTTCTGAACAGCTCTACAAAATATTTTCACTTCCCATTAAAAATAATTCAAAAATATTTGTTTGTTTGAAAAACACAATCTACATTTGTAGAGTATTGAAATCAAACATAGAGAATCATGCACCTTACCGACGCCGAAGAACAAGTTATGAAATTATTGTGGAGGCTCGAAAAAGCCTTCATCCGCGACCTTGTAAATGAATTCCCCGACCCAAAACCTGCCCAGACCACCGTCCTCACCCTTTTAAAACGAATGATGGACAAGGGATTTGTAAACTATAAGGTTTACGGGAATTCGAGGGAATACTACCCGCTGGTTGAAAAGTCAGATTATTTTTCCGACCATCTTCATGGACTTATTAAGGACTTTTTCAACAATTCAACTGCCCAGTTCGCCTCGTTTTTTACAAATGAGACCGAAATGAGCCCCGGCGAACTCAGGGAATTACGGGATATTGTCGACAAGAAAATTGCTTCAAAAAACACAAAGAAATGACAGCTTTTATAATAAAATCGAGTTTAAGCCTGATTCTGCTGTACGGACTTTACTGGTTCCTGCTGAGAAAGGAAAAGCTTTTCGTTTTCAACAGGTTCTTCCTGATACTTGCTATAATCTTCTCCCTGGCAATTCCGTTTTTGTCACTTCCCGAAAACATCTTTGGAAGAGATTTAGATGCAAGCCTGTCAGAACTTCCCGTAAGTAATACTACCAGGAATATCGAAGAACTATTCATTTCAGATCTGAATTCAAATCAGCCTTTGACTGAGGCACAACCTGCTGAATCGGGTGTGAATTACCTTATGTACATTTCATTACTGGCACTTGGATTTTACTTAGCAGGTTCAGCCATTTTTCTGATCCGCTTTCTGCGCAACATAAGCTCAATTTTCCGCAACGCCCGCAATGAAGTCACTACGAATTACCTGGGTCACAGGCTTGTCCTGGTTGAAGAAAGAGTAAATCCTCACTGTTTCATGAACAGGATTTTCGTTAACAGGGCCGACTATACCGGAAAACGCATTGACGATAAGCTTCTTGCCCACGAAGTGGAGCATATAAGGCAATCGCACTCGTTTGATATAGTGATGATTGAATTGATAAGGATCTTTTACTGGTTTAACCCTGTTCTTGTTTTATTCGACAGGGCAATAAGGGAAAATCATGAATACTTAGCCGATAACGGAGTGCTCAAAGATTCGGAGGATATTACCGATTACGCCGACAAGCTGATAAGTTTCATTACTTCAAGCAGAAATGTGCCACTGACCAGCGGTTTCAATTCTTCCCTTACTAAAAAACGACTTGTAATGATTTCTAAATCCAAACCCGAACTTTCTGTCAAAAGGATGAAGATTATCCTCACTCTGAATCTGACGTTGGTTTTCTTATTCATAATCAGCATCATCCCTTCTTCATCATTGCCAATTAGCAACACCTTCCCTTCAATTGATTTTTCTGTTTTCAGGACAAGTGAGAATGAGAATTCAACCCGTCCTCAACCCACTGGGACAAATCCCACCATTAACATGCCAAAACCGGAACTGATTTCAACTAATCAGGTTCCAGCATCCAATCCCGAAACAATTCTTCCTCCAACAAGTCAAAAAGAAGTAAAAGGATTTGTAGTCAACAAGTTCGGTAATTATTTGCAGGATGTTACAGTAACCGTTTCTGACAACAGGAAAGAAGTTAAAACGGATGATATGGGCTATTTTGAACTTGAGAATGTTCCGGAAAAAGCCTCGGTCACTTTTTCAGTCAAGGGTTACGGGACCAGAACAATGGAGCCCGACTTCACCTATGCAATGCTTGTAAAACTTCTCCCCGACGGAGTACCGGAGGATAAGCCACTGACTGTATCAGATACAGCTTTCTTTCCCAAAGTAATTCCACTGATGATGATCGATGGTGCAATAGCGGAAAAAGTTACCATGGCAGAAATCGATCCTTCCAAAGTGGTCTCAATGAATGTCCTTAAAACCAGTGAGGCAACAGAAAAATACGGAGAAAAAGGAAAATACGGAGCTATTGAGATTATTTCGACAAGATATATCAATAACCCCCAGGCAGCTTCAACTAAATCGAATAATGCCGCCACAAAAAACAATTCGCTTGTAATAGTCGACGGTATCCTCTATAAGGGTGAATTAAATGATATACCTGTTGAAACCATAAGTTCATTGTCGGTCAGAAAGTATAAATCCGATGACGATAAATATGGCCAGGCCGGAAAAGAAAAGGTAATAGAGATCAAAACCAAAAACAGTTCAACGGGAAGCCCGGTTCAGCAAAAAACGGTTAAGGGAATTATTCAAAATGAAGATGGCAAGCCACTGAATGACGCTTCGATAGTATGTGTGGTTTCAGAAAATGTGTCATCAGGAATGAAAGCAGGCCCCGACGGACGATTTTCAATTGATAATGTATCGCCTGATAACATATTTAAAATCGGATGTTTCGGATATATGACACGTATAGTTAAGCCCGTCTTCACTTCCGATATGGTAATAACCCTGGAGAAAAATCCCATGGCTGCTGAAGTTAAGGAAGTATTATTCAGAAAAGCTGACTTCACAGCTTCCGGTGTCCTTGTAGTAATCAATGGTAAAATACTGGAATCTAAGGATCATTTGATTTTCAATCCCCGTGAGATAGAATCTTTTAAAATCCTGAATGGCAAAGAGGCAACCGGCAAATATGGGAACAAAGGCAAAAACGGAGTGCTGGAGATTTTCCTGTCAGGAAATAATGCCGGAGCTGCAGGTACGAAACAAGCTAAAGGCTTCATATCAGATACTTCAAAGTATATTACCCTTTTAAGTGTTAACTACACCGGCGACAGGGCAGACCTGATTGATATCCCTGTTTCAAACCTGCAATCTGCTGCCATATGGAATTATACTGATACTCCTTCAAATAATAAAAAGAAGTTAAGATCAATTTCAATTATGACCAGGGATTTTTATAAAGTCAGGGGTATCATTGCCGATAAAAATGAAAAACCTTTGCCGGGTGTTTCAGTAACTGCAACCGATAACCCGAATAGAGAAATCTCTGATAAAAATGGTCGATTTCTTATAGAGGATGTAAGGGAGAATATCATGCTTGAATTCTCACTTGCAGGTTATAAACCATATTATCTTGCCACATCAACCGTGGTATTTACAACGGATATGAAAATTGAACTTGAGAGGGATAATGTGCCTGAAAAAGATGTCTTTTTTGTTGCAGAAAAAATGCCGCAGTATCCCGGAGGAGAGATGGAACTGAAAAAGTTCATTGCAATGAACATGAATTATCCTGAAGAAGCCAGGACGCAAAAGGCTGAAGGAGTAGTAATTGTAAGGTTTGTTGTTACCTCAAAAGGGAATGTGGAAGATGTTCAGTTAGTGCAAAAGGTTCATCCGGCAATCGATGCTGAAGTTCTCAGGATTGTTGGCAGGCTGGGGAAATTTGTGCCGGGAATGCAGAGAGGTACCCCTGTTGATGTATATTACAATCTGCCGGTTACGTTCAGCCTCCCGAAAACGAATCAGTCCAAATCCGAAAAAATCCAGACATCAGAAGATAAGACGGATCAGGATTTCTCGGGCAAGTGGGTTCTGAATAATTCGAAAAGTACACTGTTTCTGAATAATGCTCAGGTTACATTTGAGCTTAATATTTCTCAGAAAGGGAGTTCAATTGAGATTCAGAGAATTTTCAGATTCCCTGACAGAGATCCCATGAAAAGGCAACATACATATGATCTTGAAAACAGAGGATATGCCTCAGTTTCCGATGACAGTACAACCACTGTTAAAGCTCTGTGGGCACCGGGGAAACAGTCATTTACTATAATAACCGAAGCCATTATTAAAAGTAAAGCTAAACCCGAAATCCACAAACGGATTGAGACCTATTCCATAGCCGACAAAGGGAATACACTGATAGTCAACTATAATGATATCCTTCCGGAATCATCATTAACTCCAAAAGATGAAAGAAATTATAATATGGTTTATGACAGGAACTGAATTACAGTCACTACAAATTTCGATAAAGTTGTTTTGGGTGCTGTCTAAAAAGCGCTCTGTGGCCCTCTGTGGCACCTCTGTGGTCCTCTGTGAAAGTTCTTAACTTCATGGTACACAGAGATACACAGAGATACACAGAGAAAACAAAGAGATCCACAGAGTTTTCTAAAGTAAAAATTCAGAATCTTTAACAGCCTGAATTCTTTTAAACGTATTTTTTAGTAATATAATTAATATTTTAGTTGTATTTCTGAAAAATACGTTTTATCTTTGGAAAAACAGTTAAGGAATGAAACCACTTACAAGAAAAGAAGAGGAGGCTATGAAGATCCTCTGGAAAGCAAAAAAAGGATTCATTAAGGAACTTATCGACCTCCTTCCTGAACCGAAACCACTATACACTACCTTTTCATCTGTAATCCGCGGTCTCGAAGAAAAGGGTTATGTCGACCATAAGGCTTATGGCAAAAACCATGAGTATTTTCCTCTTGTGAAAAAAGAGGAGTACAGGAAATTGTTTATGAAAGAGGTCGTAGCCGACTATTTCGGATCGTCGTACAAAAATGTAGTCTCATTTTTTGTCAATGAAAAGAAGTTGAGCGCCAACGACCTTAAAAAACTGATTCAAATCATTGAGAAAGGAGAAAAAGATGGATAATCTGCTCTTTTACCTGCTAAAGGTATCTGCCGGTACAGCTCTGCTCTACCTTTGCTACCTGCTGTTATTCAGAAAGGATACTTTCTATAAAAGAAACAGGGTGCTGCTGATCCTGATTCTCCTGATACCTACTCTGTTTCCTGTGCTGAAGATTCCGGTCTACAGAGAAAATCCGGTTGCAGTACAACAAGTAATCTCAGAGAACATTGATTTACCCGTAACACCTTCGGTTGTAACAATGAATGCTGCAAAAGCTCCATTTGACTATCGCGGGTTATTGGCCGGGATATATCTCACGGTAGCCGGATTATTGCTATTAAGGGTATTCATCAGCTTATTCAGCACTTACAAAAAAATCAAAAAGGGAACTTTACAGGACCCCGGATTTCCCAGGATTGTTATTTCCGGTGATCAGCTTCCCCCCTTTTCCTTCTTCCCGTATGCCGTGATTCCAGCTGAGGATTTTAAAAGCGGCAACTATACTGATTTGCTTGATCATGAGTTTGCCCACATCCGGCAAGGTCATACTTTTGATCTTATCCTTAGTGAATTATTCATTGCATTTCAATGGTTTAATCCGTTTGTGTGGATGATAAAAAGGTCAATAGCCCTGAACCACGAATACCTGGCCGATCAGGTCTCCCTCAGTAATAAAAGTGTTAAGGAATACCAGTATAGACTCCTCAATTTTCAGCCGGAGTTAAAACATGTTTCTCTGGCCCATAATTTCAACAGCCTCATTAAAAACCGTATTATAATGATAAACAGGAAACCAACAAACAGGTACGCCGTTCTGAAGGGTCTGCTGATCCTTCCGGTTGCGGCATTTTTGGCCTATTCTTTTGCAACACCCGATTACCGGACAGTTGCTTCTGTCGCAGCTCCAATATCTATAAATGAAACTCCTGCATTGATTCAGAAGGGTGTAAAAGGAGTTGTTCTTAATGAGGATGGCAAGCCTCTTCCGGGTGTAATGATAATGAGTACCGGAAAAATGGGCGAGGCAACAGGAGCCCAGTCTGGCCCCGACGGCCGGTTCTCCTTTGAAAAGGTTGAAAAAGATGCTTCACTTGTTATCTTCTTAAAAGGTTACAAACCAATGAATCTTAAACCTGATTTTGGATCTGAAATGACCATAAAACTGGTGCGTGACCCTGATTTCAAGGAGCCTGTGGCTGTACCTATTACAAACACACCCGGTATTCAGCCGCCCTCTCCCATTGTGGTAATCGATGGCACTGCCACTGAGAAAAATTATACTGACGCCACAAAAGAACTAGGTTATAATATGGGAATTGCAAAATTCCTTCAGGAAAAGGAGGCAACAGAGAAATATGGCGACAAGGGAGCAAAAGGAGCCATAGAAATAACAACAAGGAAAAAAGCCATTGAGTTGGGATTAAAGCCGGCATTCCCCCGAATCAGCCCCGCAGATTTTCCTACATTTCAAAACCTGCACTTTATAGAATTTGAAAAATGGGTCAAGAGCCAGACCAAATACCCTGCTGAAGCGCAGTCAAAAGGGGTCGAAGGCTGGGTAACGGTCAAATATACTGTAGAATTGGATGGCTCTCTGAGCAATATCTCAGCCTCCTCTACTTCGGTTGATCCTCTGCTTAATAATGAGATAATACGGGTTGTCACAACTTCTCCAAAATGGGATCCTCCAAAAAACAGCGCTGTCGATGAACCTTTCTCAAGCAGCGCAACTGTTAAATTCAAATTACCTGATCAGATCGGCGGCGACATCCCCTTTGTCGTGGTTGAAGAGATGCCTATGTATCCCGGAGGTGATGTTGAACTGCTCAATTTCATTAAAAATAATACAGTCTATCCGGAAGATGCAAAACGGGATAAGATCCAGGGAAGGGTCATATTAAGGTTTGTTGTTAATAAAGAGGGAAACACTGAAGGAATTTCAGTCCTCAGGGGCGTGCATCCTCTGCTCGACGCTGAAGCGATGAGAGTTGTATCATCATTGAAAGGTTTTAAACCTGGTAAACAGGGAGGCAACCCTGTTGATGTCTGGTACATGGTTCCTGTGACTTTCAGTATTCCTGAATATGAGACTATTTTCTCTAAAAATTCCGTACCTGAAGTTCTCAAGTTCCTTGGTTCAAACATCGGCTACCCCGAGAAAGCTAAAAATGCCTCCGATACAGGCACTGTATATGTCGTGATAAAAACAGAAAAGGGAGGAACCCTGAGTGACTGCAAGGCATTTTCAGACAAGGCTGGAATTACAGTACCACTTCTTCCTGAAATAGTAGTCGTAGGATATAAACCAGACAATAACAATGCTATTCCTGGCAATAATGCTGATAATGAACATGCTCAGCTTAAAGAGGAATGTATTCGTATTGCCGGCAAACTGACTGAACTCAATATCCCGGAATTGAAAGAGAAGGACCTTGAATTTGCTGTACCCTTCAAATTTATACTGAAATAATTTCTTCATGTTTTAGTTCTATTGATTTAACATCAGGAGGCTGTCTCAAAAGGATAGCCTCTTTTTATTGGAATATTATCTCCTTAGTGCCCTTAGCATAACCCTTCGTGTCCTTCGTGTTTAAAAAAGAAATCCTCGACACAAATAAAAATACAGGATAATAATCAACCTATTCCCTTCAAACTTTTTTGTTATTACATATCTGAATCTTACTATCTTTAATTCAATAAATTTTCATCCCGATCCGATCCTGAAAACCTAAATCCATCCCTATGAAATCTGTCAGAATTAAGAATGTAATCGCTGTCATATCACTTGCAGCAACATTATTTTTTACATCTTCCTGCAAAAAGGAGGCTCCGGCTAAAGTCACGATCCCCGATTTCGCAGCTCTCTCCTCTCAATTCAGCCAGCCTTCAAAGGATTTTACAACGGCTCCCTTCTTTGTATGGAATGCCAAAATAACCAAAGAGGAGATTCTTAAATTCCTTACTGATTTTAAAAACGCAGGCTCCTCGCAGGTATTTGTACATCCCAGGCCCGGTTTAATAACAGAGTATCTCTCTGCTGACTGGTTCGATTTGTATAAATATACTGTCGAAAAAGGAAAGGAACTTGGAATGAATGTCTGGATCTACGATGAAAACTCCTATCCAAGCGGTTTCGCCGGAGGACATGTTCCTGCCGAAATGCCCGAATCATATAACCAGGGCCAGGGACTGGTGATGGCAAAGTTTGAAACACTTCCAGACACCTGCGAAAAATATTTTATATGCCTGAAAGAGGAAAGCGGATCTTACAAGGATATCACTTCATCATTGGCTACCGAAAAAGGAAAAACAGGAAATTATCTTCTCTTCTCGAAAACATATAACGGCAAGTCGGACTGGTACGGGGGATTCTCCTATGTCGATCTGCTATATCCCGGAGTAACGGAAAAGTTCATTAAAACAACAATGACCGGTTATGAACAGAATCTTGGCGCCGAATTCGGAAAGACAATCCCCGGCACCTTCACCGACGAGCCACAGATTGATGCCCCCGATGGAATCCGCTGGACACCTGATCTGTTTGAGAGATTCAATGAGAAATGGCACTATGACCTGAAAACACAATTGCCTTCGCTTTTTGTAGAGGTCGGCGACTGGAAAAAAGTAAGACACAATTACTATCAGACACTTCTCAACCTGTTCATCGACAGGTGGGCCAAGCCCTGGTATGCTTATTGTGAGGAAAAGGGCCTGAAATTCACCGGTCACTACTGGGAACATACCTGGCCCAACATGAGTAACGGAGGCGACAACATGGCGATGTACGCCTGGCACCAGTTACCTGCCGTGGATATGCTTTTCAACCAGTTTGATGATTCCACCTCGAGGGCTCAGTTCGGAAACGTCAGGGCTATAAAGGAACTCGCCAGCGCTGCCAATCAGACAGGAAGAGAGAGAACGTTAAGCGAGACCTATGGTGGCTCGGGCTGGGACCTGTCATTTACCGACATGAAACGCAACGGCGACTGGGAATATGCACTCGGTGTTAACCTCATGAACCAGCACCTAACCTATTTCACAATGGCGGGAGCCAGAAAGTATGACTACCCTCCCTCGTTCGACTATCACGAGCCCTGGTGGAATAATTACAAATATATCAACGACCACTATGCGCGCCTCTCCCTGGCATTGTCGGCCGGAAGGCAGGAAAATGACATCCTTGTTCTTGAACCTTCCACGACAGTATGGATGTATGATTCCTACATTAAACCAGATGCGCACAGAGAAGAAGTCGGGCAGAGCTTCCAGTCATTCGTCACTAATATTGAAAAAGCACAGGTTGAATACGACCTTGGGTCGGAAACCATCATCAGGGACATGGGCAGCGTTTCGAAGGGGAAATTTATAGTAGGAAAATCGTCTTATTCGACTGTCGTCATTCCGCCAATGACCGAGAACCTCGAACTTGAGACCTATAAACTTCTTGAAAAGTTTGTTTCAAACGGAGGAAAAGTCCTTGCATTCTCAACTCCATCGCTTATCGACGGGTCACCAAATGAGGGTTTAAAGGATTTCCTTAACAATAATGGAGAGAAAATTATCACTGTTAATAAATTAACAGATGAAATAATCGCAAAATATCTTACAGGAAACACTATCTCTTTTGAATCAAAACCCGGGGGAACGCTTTATCATCACCGCCGCAAGCTTGCTGACGGAGAGGTGTTGTTTCTTGTCAATTCGAGCCTTACCGAAAAAGCTGAAGGAAATATTTCAGTTAAAGGTATGGATGCTATCGAACTAAATACCCTCACAGGAAAAATCAACGGTTATAAAAACCAGGTTTCGGATGAGAAAGTAAATCTTTCATACGCTCTTCCTCCTGCAGGCAGCCTGCTTCTGTTTATTCCTGATACAAAAAAGAGTGATTATACCACTCCGGCAGAACCCGCAACTCTGAGTCCTGTACCCTCCTCCTCACCTGTTATAGTAACAAGGGATAGTGAAAATGCCCTGGCAATGGATTTCTGCGATCTTGAAATCGGCAATGAGATTTCAAAAGACCTGCACACTTATTATGCAGCTGATAAAGTTTACAAATATTACGGGTTCAAAAACGGGAATCCATGGAACAGTTCGGTGCAATACAGGACAAATATTGTCGACAGGGATACTTTCGGGGTGAAGACCGGATTTACGGCAACATATCATTTTAACATTAAAGGAAAATTTGATTTTAATAGTCTGAAGGCTGTAGTTGAAAGAACAAGCCTCTGGAGCGTTTCAGTAAACGGCGTTGAAGTGAAAAATGAGGAAGGCCAGTGGTGGCTCGACAGATCCTTCGGCGTTTTCAATATTGGCAAACTGGTTAAGCCAGGCGACAATACTATTACATTGAAAGCATCGCCGATGAAGATCCATGCAGAGGTGGAACCTGTTTACATTACGGGTGATTTCTCGGTGAAGCCAGCGATAAAAGGATGGACCATTGAAGCTCCTGCTACGGGTTATACCGAAGGAAGCTGGAAATCGCAGGGATTGCCGTTTTATTCCTGGGGTATGACCTACACAAAAGAATTCAATATCGAAAACGGTGCGGGAACATGGAAGATTGAACTTGGCAAATGGAACGGGACTGTTGCAGAAGTTTCTGTCAATGGAGGAACACCTGTCGTCATAGCCTTCCCTCCTTACACTGCGGATCTCACAGGAATGATAAAACCAGGAAAGAACATTATAAAAGTAAAGGTCACGGGAAGTCTTAAGAATCTGATGGGACCGCATCATAATAATCAGAGGCCGGGGTTCGTCTCTCCCGGATCATGGAGGAATGTGAAGGCCTATCCTTCCGGAAATGAGTATCAGATGATTGATTACGGGCTGTTTGAGGATTTCGCACTGTATAAAAGTGAATGACGAGATAAAAAGCGGAACTGGAAAATCATTTTTAAACGCAGAGTACGCAGAGTTGGCGCAAAGGTTGCAGAGGTCGCAGATATAAAGATCTATAATTAAGACCTTTGCGTCCTCTTTCTTAACCCTCTGCGAACTCTGCGTTTAAAGGATTTCCTATCTAACATATAAAATGTCTCTTACAATACGACTTTATTAAACCTATTTTCGAATAACCTTTGATTACGCCCTCCAATCAACTTACTGTCAAGATAATATTTTAGACTTATTGTCTAATTCAAATATTTATATACATTTGAACCGATTTTTATTTTTGGTTTCCTCAACCAATTATAGAAATCGTAAGTATTTATAGATTTTAAGGGGGATATTAAGAAAACTGATTAAAGTCAACCACATTATTTTATTTAAAATTAACTTTTAACCTATGAGAAAACTCCTGACATTTTTTGCCGGTGCACTTATTTCAGCAAGTGCGCTTGCAGGCGGACTGGTTACCAACACTAACCAGAGTGCCATGTTCACCCGTCTCCAGAACCGCAATGCCTCAACCGGTATTGACGCAGTGTATTTCAATCCGGCTGGATTAACCAAGCTTGGCAACGGTCTGTTCGTTTCAATAAACAACCAGACAATCAGCCAGACAAAAACGATAACCAGCAACTATCAATTCCTTGCAGGTACTCCAAAAGACTATGTGGGTGATGTCAGCGCTCCTGTTTACCCGGGTGCGTACATAGCATACAATACAGGCAAACTTTCATTTTCATTTGGATTTAATCCTATTGGCGGTGGTGGCGGTGCAAAATACAGCAAAGGTCTGCCTTCATTTGAAATGGGGATAGCCGACATTGTACCAGGTTTAGCCAGTCAGAACTTACCAACCTCTCAATATTCAGCTGATATTTTATTTGAGGGTACATCAGTATATTTCGGCTATCAGGCAAACATTGCCTATAAGATAAATGAGAAGCTTTCAGTAGCTGCAGGCGTACGCCTGGTTTCTGCTGCTAATACTTACAGCGGATATTTGAAGAATATCAGAATCAATCCTACTTACCCGGCCTTCGGAGCAGCTTATAACGGGGGAATGGTTCTTGCCAGTGATTTCTTTACTTCCGGTGCAACCTACCTGAATGGTGTTTCTTCTCAGCTTTCAGGCACTGCTTCTTCGTTACAACCTATTATGACTGCTGGTTTTGGAGCAACTCCCCTTTCAAGTGGAACAGCCTTAGGGTTAACACCAACTCAGGTGGCGACTCTTCAGGGAACAATCACTGCTTTAGGCGGTAACCCCACAGGAATGACAATAGCACAAACTCAGGCATTTTTCACCGGAGCTTCAGCCAATTATGGTGGCAAGGCTGCTGTAATGACTGCAAATGCTGCCAAAGCACAGGACATCAATGTTGATGCTGAAGAATCTGGTACAGGATACACTCCTATAATCAGTGCCAATTTCTCACCAAATGACAAATTGAATTTATCAGTCAGATATGAATTCCAGACAAAACTCGAGCTTACAACCAAAGTAAATAACGGCATGAGTGGTGGAATTTTTGTTGACGGTGAAAAAGTAATTGCCGACATGCCTGCACTCCTCGCAATCGGAGCTGAATTCAGACCAAGCAGCAAATTATCGCTTGCCGGTACATTCAACGTTTATTTCGACAAGAATGTTGACTATGATGGTTCCGCAGCAGTCGATGTTAACATGATCGACAAGAACTTCCTTGAATACGGACTCGGTGCAGAATATGGCCTTACGGAAAAACTCCGTCTTAGTGCAGGATGGGTTGCAACGAGAACCAGTGTTAATGAAGCATATCAGAATGATCAGAGATACAGCACCAATACCAATTCATTCGGAGCAGGATTCGGATATCGCATCAGCCCGATGATTGACCTTAACCTTGGCGGTCAGTATACTTTCTACGCTGAAGGTTCAAAGGCCTTTACCCACCTCCTGGGAACAAGTCCTATTCCGGTAACTGAAATATATAACAAGAAGACCTGGCTTGTAGGCGTAGGACTCGATTTCTACTTCGGAAAATAATTGAAATAATATTTCTTTACAAAAGGCTGGCTGTTAAAGTCAGCCTTTTTCTTTTCTCCCCCTCCTAATAAGCAATCCCCTGATTGTTCAGAAAATTAAGATACCTGTCGGCCCCCTTGTATCCTGTCGTTTTGAGCCTGTTGTACCATTCTGCTGCCTTGACTGAATTACCGGTTTCCTTTGCAAGCTTAATGATGTTAATGTAAAGAAGTGGTGATATACCTGAGTTCTTTTTACCCGTCTCCTCAGCAATTTTAATAAAACTAACCATGGCACCTGCCGGTTCATTCTTTTCGGCCAGGACAAAAGCATCGTCAATTTTACTGTTGAGAGTATTCCCTGTAATTAAACCGTAAAATGAAAAACAGTTATCGGAACAATCCTCTACCAGGTCGATCCATTCAGTGCCTGGTTTAAGCGGTGGAAATACCAGAATGAAATCAAGTTTCTCTCCCGGATATTTGAATTTATATGAATCCGGACAGACAGGAATGCCGTTTGAGGAGATAATTTTACTTTTTGAACCATCAGGATAGCCAATATAAATATTTTTATCGGCACAGAAGGCTCCGTCCTGAATCTTGTTTTCAATACTCATCCAGAATGTTGTCCCCTTGTCATTCTTCACGATTTTTTTTATTTCGAGTGTCTCGTGGCTTTTGAGTGCATAATTGGGCCCTTCAATTGTCTGCGCCTGAACAATACCGGTGAAAAACAAAAACGTGCCGGCAATAGAAAATATCCTTCTGAAAACCATATGATTCTTTTTTTAGCTGGCAAGTTACAAATAAAAGTGATATAGGAAGTTCAGTCGCTTTGTTCTGATTAGCCGTATTACAAAATGGTTACACTTATTCGCTTTCTGTAACATATATGTAAAGTTATATTAATACCACCTTAACAGGCAGGTAACAATGTTAGACCAATTTTGTACCGGCAAACTACATGTACAAATAAAATTATTAAAAAGAATGGATTGTTTAAAAATCAAAAAAGGAATTATCAGTTTAATTATTGTCATTGCGGCCACTGTGTCGGCAATTGCGCAGACAGTTTCAACCGGTTCAATAGAGGGTGTAGCAACTGATAAAAAGAATAAGGAATCACTGCCAGGTGTAATGGTAACACTTGAAGGTACCACTATTGGTTCTTCTGCTGATATTGACGGGCATTTCCTTATAACAAATCTAAAACCCGGAAAATACAGGGTGAAGGCATCCTATATTTCCTATAATACAATAATACTTGAAGATGTAAGAGTTGAAGCTGGTAAAACTACAACCCTTCCGATAACACTTTCAGAAAGCACAGTGGCTCTTGAGGGTGTTACAATAACTGGTGTGCGGAGAACCAACACCGATGTTTCAATGATTAATACGACGAGGATTAGCCCCCTGGTATCTATCGGAATTTCAGGACAGCAGATACTTCGTTCACAGGACAGGGATGCTTCAGAAGTAATAAAGCGTCTCCCGGGAACAACAATTATCGATGACAGGTTTATTGTAGTAAGAGGACTGGCACAGAGATACAACGCAGTTTGGTTGAACAACACGGCTACTCCAAGTTCGGAAGCTGACGTTAAGGCCTTTTCATTCGACGTCATTCCTGCATCAATGATCGAAAACATGCTAATCATAAAATCACCTGCCCCGGAACTTCCGGCTGACTTCTCAGGTGGTTTTGTAAAAATAACTACTGTTAATATTCCTGAGAAAAATTCATTTTTTGTAACATACGGAACATCATTTTCACAGGGAACAACATATCAGGGATCAAACAGCTACCAGGGAACCAAAGCAGATGTATTCGGTTTTGGCAACAGCTACCGTGCTCTGCCATCAGATATGCCAGCTCATCTGAATCAGTATGAGTCAGCAACCAATCCTGAAATTCAGAACAGAATAACTTCTCTGGGCAGGGATCTGAATAAAACATGGGCTCCGGTTGAAGGTAATGCACGTCCTGATCAGCGCTTATCATTAGGATTTAACAAAAGAATGAAAATAGGGTCCCATTCTCTGGGAAATGTTACATCCCTTACCTATAGTAATACCACAAATTACGATAATATCGAAACAAACAACTATTCGATCTACGACTTCAAAAACGACCGATCATCATACATTGATCAGTTCAACGACAACCAGTATTCTAATTCAGTGAAGGTTGGACTGATGCATAACTGGTCATGGTCACCTGCCACAGGGCAGAAGATCGAATTCCGTAACCTGTTCAATCAGATAGGTATGAACAGGACAACGGAGAGAAACGGAAGGGAATGGTATAACGATGGCAGATATATTAAATCGACTGAACTAAGATATCTTAACAGATCTATTTATTCAGGACAACTTGCAGGAGAACATGCTTTCAATGAAGGAACAACCAAGATTGACTGGGTTATGGGCTATTCTTTTTCAAACAAGAAAGAACCCGATATCAAACGTTACCGATATATAAGAAGCAGCCAGGATACAACACAATACTTCATGATCTTCTCCGATAATGCCGACCTTTCATCAGAATCACAGATGTGGATCGATCTTAAAGAAGATATTATCTCCTCTTCAGTTAATTTCACCAGACAACTTGATTTTAACGGGTTTAAACCTGAATTAAGGGCCGGTATTTACCTTGAAAACAAAAACAGGGATTTTGCAGCAAGAAACTTTGGCTATTCAAAAGCAAGTAATTCTTCAACTTTGGATAACACAACACTTCCGGTCGATCAGGTATTCACTGATGAAAACATCAATCTCACAAACGGTATCAAATTAGCAGAGGTAACATCATTGTCAGACTCTTATAATGCTTCAAACAAGCAACTTGCAGGATACATTTCCGCTAAGTTACCGATTACTAACAAGATTAGTCTTTACACAGGTGTAAGGGTAGAGAAAAATATCCAGACACTTTCAAGCTATAAACAGGGTACAACCACACCCGTAAATGTAACAAGGGATACACTGAATTTCTTCCCTTCGGCAAACCTTGCATTCAGCCTTAATCCGAAAAACATGATAAGGGCAGCATATGGACTTTCGGTGAACCGACCTGAATTCAGGGAGATGGCTCCGTTCTATTTTGTTGATTTCGATCTTAATGCAGGCATATATGGCAATCCGGATATTCAACAGGCTTACATACACAACGTTGATCTGAGGTTTGAGCATTATCCATCGCCGAATGAAACATTCAACATTGGAGTCTTCTATAAAAACTTCCGCAACCCTGTGGAAATGGTAATTATGGGCAATAGTCCTACACAATATACTTTCGAAAATGTTAAATCGGCCTACAGCTATGGTATTGAGACTGATATCAGAAAATCACTTGGATTTATTCCGGGAGCTGATAATTTCTCGGTAATACTTAATGCAACCCTGATAAAGAGCCAGGTACAGTTTGCAGAAGGCGACCTTAACAGAAACAGATCCCTGCAGGGACAATCACCCTATATGGTAAATGCCGGGTTATTCTACTATAACGACGACAACGGACTAATGGTGACCATGATGTATAATATAATAGGAAAAAGAATAGTTGCTGTCGGACGCCCGTCTCCCAATTCATGGGAAGATATCCCAAACATATATGAGATGCCGCGTAACGTACTGGACCTTGCCATTAGTAAAAAATTAAACAAGAATTTTGAATTAAAAGTGTCAGTTAAGGATCTCCTGAACGAGAGATTTATACTCAAGCAAACCATCAATACAATGGTTGACATGAACGCATTAACTGATGGATCCATATCAGGTTCAGAACATTTCAAGAGAGACCAGATCACTAAATCATACCAGCCCGGAAGATATATTTCCCTTGGTATTACCTACAAATTCTAATTAATGAAATTACAGAACAAATAATTAATAAAAATCTTAAATGAAAAGAAGAAACAAAAAATCAATACAACTTTTAGGGTTGTTTACGGGACTAGTTTTACTATCAGTCTCCTGTACAAAGGATCCTGTCATTGTTACAGCTATAAGTCTGGACAAGACAGATATGATAATTCAGGTCGGCGCTACTACTAATCTCAGCACTTTTCTGACACCTGCGGATGCAACAAATCAGAATGTCACATGGCGCTCGGGAAGCAACTCAACAGCAACAGTAGCTGGCGGTGTAGTCACAGGTATCGCCCTTGGATCAACAACTATTACAGCAATTTCTCAGTCCGATACAACCGTTAAGGCCACTTGTTCCGTGCTTATAACACCTTCAACAGGCCAGGTAATAACAATTAGCGGAGATATTACTGCTGATCAGAAATGGTATGCAAATGCAAAATATATGCTTTCTGGTTTTGTATACGTAAAGAATAACGCTGTCCTGACAATAGAACCAGGTACAATAATCAAAGGCGTATCAGGTACAAAAGCAGCTCTTATGATCGAAAGAGGTTCTAAAATTTTGGCCCAGGGAACTGTTGACAAACCTATTATATTCACCTCAGACAAGCCAGCCGGTCAAAGGGCTTCAGGTGATTGGGGTGGAGTTGTATTATGTGGGAAAGCAACAACCAATAAACACGATTCAGGCGCTGGCGTAGGTGTTGCTGAAGGAGGTATTGGTTCATTGTACGGAGGAACTGACGACGCTGATAATTCAGGAATTTTACAGTATGTCAGGATTGAATTTCCCGGTATTGCGCTTACAGCTACGGCTAACAGTGAATTAAACGGACTGACACTATATGCTGTCGGATCAGGTACTACTATTGACCATATTCAGGTTTCATATTCTGGTGACGATTCATATGAGTGGTTTGGCGGAGCTGTAAATTGTAAATACCTCGTTTGTATCCGCGGACTTGATGATGAATATGATACAGACAACGGTTTCAAAGGTAAATTACAGTTTCTTTTAGGAATTCGCGATGCCAATATTTCTGACCAGTCGGGTTCAAATGGTTTTGAATCGGATAACGATGCTGACGGCTCAACGCTTACACCAACTACAAAACCAGTATTCTCAAATGTCACATTATTTGGTCCGCTTTCAGTTAGCGCAACACTTCCTGTCAATCACCTTTTTAAAAGAGGGATGCACATCAGGCGCGGTTCACGTCTTTCTGTCTACAACTCAGTATTTGTAGGCTGGCCAAAAGGATTAATAATCGATGGAGCACTTGGTGATTCACCTGTTCAGGCTGAGAGCAATGAACTTCAGATCCAGAATAGCATACTGGCCGGCATGACAGCTAATTACGAACAAGCTTCAGGGACTCCTGCCAATCCATACACCACAACTCAGATAGGTACTTACTATACGGCAGCTGCACGCAGCAATGCGCTTAATACTCTTGCCGAGATCCTCGGAGCTAACCTGATAACTATTACCACTCCTGCTCTTCTTCCTTCTGCGGGTTCTCCTGCACTGAGCGGAGCATCGTTTACAAATACAAGATTAACTGACTCATTTTTCACTCCTGTAACATATAAAGGTGCATTCGGAAGCACAAACTGGACAAGTGGCTGGTGTAACTTTGATCCCCAGAACACTGCTTATTAACAACCATTTAGAGACATTCCAGCGAATGACCCTCTTAGTGCGTTAGTTTGCCCCCGGGGCTGATCATCCTGATCAGCCCTTTTTTTGCTTATTTAATCCTGTATTAATCTGTTTACTTTAACATTATGAACTCAACAATATGTAACATTTTAGTATTATTGTATAGTTCATAGTTACAATAATGGAGTTACCTTTACGGTATCGTAAATTAATATTTTTTTGCAATAATATATAAATAAACAAGTTATGCCAATTGATCTTAAGGGTAAGAAGATTCTGATAGTCGACGATGAGGAAGACCTTTGTGAGATTCTCCAGTACAACCTGAGCAATGCAGGATATAAAACCGAAATTGCCCATTCGGCAGAGGAGGCATTGAAAAAATCACTGCATGATTACGACCTGCTTATCCTTGACGTCATGATGGGCCCCATGTCGGGATTCAAACTTGCCGATAAACTCAGGAAAGAGCTTGATAATATCGTTCCCGTAATTTTCCTGACCGCCAAAGACACTGAAAATGACATACTTACCGGCTTCAGTCTCGGCGCCGATGATTACATAACTAAACCTTTCTCTGTCAATGAATTGACAGCAAGGGTCAAGGCGGTTCTTAAGAGGTCGGAGTATAACAAGCCGAAGGGCCAGGCAACTGCCAAATTCGGAGATATAGAACTTGATACTGTAAAGAAAAGACTCATTGTCGACGGACAAAAAGTTGAACTTACCAAGAAAGAGTATGAAATTCTGAAACTGCTTCTTGAAAATCAAAGCAAAGTATTCTCCAGAGAAGACATACTTATGAGAGTCTGGGGAGGAGATGTTATTGTAACCGACCGTACCGTTGATGTAAATATCACGCGACTACGGACAAAACTTGGCAAATTTGGCCCTAACCTTAAGAATAAAACAGGTTATGGCTACTTTTTTGAAATCTGATAATCAAAACTATGGTTTAATGATCCGCAGAAATTCCTTCAGAAACAATCTGTTCCTATATTACACCGCAATTTTTGTGGTTTTTACTTTTGTTACCCTTAGTTTCCTATATAACAGGGAGAAAAATTATCGAATTGGAACCCTGAACGATGAACTCGACAAGATCACGACTGTCACAGAAAACTACATCAGGGCAAACTCTGTTTACGAAAAAGATAATTTTCATATCGTTGATTCCATTGTTAAACTACTGCCTCAACCAAACCTCCGGATAACTTTAATAAGCATTCAGGGCAGTATTTTGTATGATAATTTTGTTCATGACTGGCAAGGAATGGGAAATCACCTTGACAGGCCAGAGGTCATTGCTTCAAAAAATTCAGATTATGGTGCTTCAGTAAGGGTCTCTCAAACTACCGGTCAGGAGTTTTACTACTACTCCAAAAATTTCGGTAGATACTTCATAAGAGCAGCTGTGATTTACGATGTAAGAATGGAACATTTTCTGGAAGCTAAAAAAATATTCCTTCTCATCATTTTTATTGCATTCATCGGGATATGGTCAGTAATGCTGGTCATTACAAACAGGTTCACAGAATCTATCTCCAAGCTGAAGGATTTCGCACTTCGCGTCAGTAAGAACGAATCAATAGATATAAATTCCGGGTTCGCTAAAAAAGAAATCGGCGTTATAGGCGATGAAATTCTGGAAATATACAACAACCTTCTTCAGACAAAAAATGACCTGGCAAATGAGAAGGAGAAGCTTTTCAGCCACCTGAACGCACTTGATGAGGGTGTCGCTTTTTTCCAGAAGGACAGGACTATAATACTCAGCAACAATCACTTTATGCAGCTGATAAATATGATCTCGGGTGATCTTAAAATCACCTCTTCGAATTATTACGGGATAACTGAATTCAATGAAATTACTGATTTCCTTGAGAAATATTCAGGTAGCGATATCTCCGGAGAAGATCTTCCCAAAACAGAATATCAGATTGCAAAGGATGGAAGGTTTTTCCGGGTTCAATGTGTAATCTTTAATGATAAAAGCTATGAAGTAATCCTCAGCGATGTTACAAAGATCGGCAAAAACAAACTCATCAAGCAGCAGATGACATCAAATATAGCTCACGAACTTAAGACCCCTGTCTCTTCTGTTAAGGGCTATATCGAGACCATTATGAATGATCCTGGCATGGAACAGAAGAAACGGAAATATTTTCTCGAAAAAGCACTTGCCCAGACCGACAGGCTGACTGACCTGATAAACGATATTGTAGCCCTGAATAAAATCGAAGAGGCAGGAACGAGTTTTCTTCCGGAAAAAATAAAAATCAAAAAGATAATACACGAAGTGCGCGAGAACTTCAAATCGGCAATTGACGCGCGCCAGATGATGGTAAATATTGAGGTTGGCGACAGTCTTATAGTACACGGTAACAAGTCTCTTATTTTGTCGGTTTTTCAAAACCTGATCGAAAACGCAATACATTATGCCGGAGAAAATACAACAATCACAATTTTGGTATATAATGAGGATAAGAAATTCTACCATTTCTCATTGTCAGATAATGGGATTGGAATACCTGAAGAGCATATAAACAGAGTGTTCGAGCGTTTTTACCGTATCGATTCCGGAAGGTCGCGAAAAACAGGGGGTACAGGCCTGGGTCTGGCAATTGTAAAAAATGCAGTTTTGCTTCACAAAGGCGAGATCTCAGTCAGGAACAGAGCCGGTGGCGGAACAGAATTTCTATTCTCCCTTCCAAAATAAAAACATATATACAATGACTGAAAAATGGCTTCTCTGGGCTGCACAGCTGCAGTCGATAGCTCAGGCCGGACTGACGTACGGCGCTGACAAGTATGACCTTGACAGGTACGAACAGATAAGGACCATCGCAATTGATATTATGCACCAATACACCGAAATTGACCACAGGAAATTAAGAGACATATTTGCCTCTGAAACCGGCTATCAGACTCCAAAGGTCGATATACGGGCTTCTGTTATCAGCGATGGAAAGATTTTGATGGTTAAGGAGAAGGAAGACGGGAGGTGGTCACTCCCCGGAGGATGGGCCGATGTAAATACATCTGTTAGCGAATCGATTATAAGGGAATGCCTTGAAGAAGCAGGAGCTAAGGTTCTCCCAAAAAGAATATTCAGACCTCCAAGACCTCTCCCTGATTATCAGCCAATAAGATGCTGTTGGGCGTAAACTAAAAATCGTTACTTTTGGAGGCATGGGACAACTATTACTACCAATTTTCCCAAGCGATACGCGAATGATAACGCCGAC
>CAIMVD010000078.1 GCA_903844815.1 uncultured Bacteroidota bacterium
CCTGCCCCCCAGGGGGGGTGTTCTTAAATCCCCCCTTGGGGGGTTGGGGGGTAAAAACACAAGAATAGTAGAGTGGTCCCTGTGGTAAAATATTCTTTTCATGTTTGGTAATAATATTCCTTAACTAAACGCCATTGAAATATTATCTGTATCCATTAATTTCTCACATATCATCCCTGCCACACAGGCTGAGAGTTTCTTATGGTTCAGCGATGCACTTCCGAAACATACTATTGGCAGTACCCACTCGAGAAGTGCAAGATAATAGGGCACAATGGTTGTTTCACCCGGAGTGCAGTCAATACCATAGCCCCGCATCCTTAAAGTCATTGCTATGTTGCGGTTCACTATAGTGGCATTGGCTCCCTTCCAGTTGTTTGAGGGAACCTGATCAAGACGGCCGGCATTATAAAAAACTCCCGCAAATTCAATCATCTCCTTCAGTTCTTCTTCACTGTTCAGGGGAGTCTTCTCAATAATAAAGATGGCCTCCAGACGGGCAAAGTCGGAAATTACCGATCGCGGCCTGGTCTCAGAAAAATCAATCAGGTAAACATTCTGATCATTATCGAGCAATATGTTCTGCATATTCAGGTCACCATGGCAGACCGAAGTAAAATAGTCAATTGCCTGGTCTTTCCGTTTTTTGTATTCATGTTTCAGAAACCAGTAAGGATTAATCAGCTCCAGTCCTGTTTCTTTCAAAGTAAAATATTTATCATCAGCACTGATTGAAAGAAGCTCTTCCGCTGTTTCGCACAGAAGGGGAAAGAAGGTCGAAACCGGATCGTGATCGCGGTAGGGATAAATTTTTTCGCGCAAAGGCTGGCCATACCAGGGTTTCAAAATCCGGGTGAAGATTTTGTCAAAAAGAGGCTCCAGCTTTTCGACAGGCCAGTCATTGAAATAATTTGTAAGCCATTTCAACTGTGACTGCTCGCCCCCGATCCCGACAAAGTTATAGCGCAGGGCTCCTGTTTCTCCATAGAATTCAGTTCCAAGCACAATAGCGCTGTTATTCATTATATAAGGAAGGGAATAGCGCTGACAACGGTCGGCTTCCCTGATAATAATTGCCCTGTTTGCCATCTTCATGACGGTCGGCCTCAGCTTTCGCCCTGCTGAGTCGTATGAATCTACCTGAAAGGTCTGTGCAGAATATCCGCCATGCATCTGCTGAATGACTACCCTGGAGGAATCCTTATAAAGCCTTCTTGTCAGAAACCGTTTATATGGCTCAATGAAGAAATCATTCACCGTTTCAATCTTCAGCCTTTTCGTATCCGATCCTGCCATTCCTTCGGAATGAAACAGCCACGCCTCTGCAGATACCATACTAACGGAAAGGTCTGGTGGTTCAACTCCTTCAACGTTTTCTATGGTAAGTATTTTTTTCAGGTAATCTTCAAATGCTTCACCGGGCTGGATTAAAGGCATAGTGTCAAGAATGAATCGTGCCCCGGCCAATCTTTTTCCATTTGGAGTTATCTGGAAATAACCGGTCAGCTCTTCCGGAAAGACAATTCCTCCTCCTTCATTTTCCGGAATTAGATCCGGAATCAGCAGTGTCAGCGATGGCTTATTGCCATGCTCAGCTATTAATACAGCTCTGATGTTTTCAGTGCCTGCCTCTTCCGATAGCTGCAAAATTGAATCAGTAATCTGACCCAGCGACAGGCCGGAAGATTCTGAAACTGTGACAATACTTTGAGGTTGCTTTCCGAATGAAAGAGCCCATCTGACAAATACGCCTGCGCCTGCCGGCTGTTGAGGAATCCTGAAATCGGGTGAAAGGCTCTCATCAAAGGGAAGGAACCCTGCGCAGTTCCCAAGACTAATGAACAGACCGCTGTAATTCTCATCCCCAACAAGCGATTCGGCCGGAGATCCTATACCAAATGCTATTCCCAGTTCGTCATACCCGGCAATATCATAACTGTTCCATAAAATTGCCTCCTGATCATATTTTTCAATCTGCTGAAACTGAAAATTACTGTTGCCTGAATGAAGGATGTAACTCTGGTAAGAGCTCTTTTTCAGCCTGAGAATTTCATTCCGGGCCTCAGCTGCAGAATCAAAAAGGCGAAAAACCGACCGCAATCCGGTAACTTCAATGACCTGCATTACCTCATTCGGCAACCCGGTCAGCATAAGCGCCCCACCCTTTGAGCCTAGTTTCTTTGCCGCCATCATGAGCTGTCTGATGCCTGAACTTGACAGATAATTGCATCCGGCAAAGTCGACGATGAGATATTCCTCTTTTTCAAGAATCTGATTCAACTTCTCACTGAACAAAGGGCTGCTGACTGTATCGAATCTTCCGTCAAGGGTAACTTCACCGACCGTATCAACAAACTGAATGGAAATATTAAGCATATACTCTATTTTATCAGCAAATTATTCTTCCTTATATCATCTACGGCCAGTTTGGAAAATGTATTAATCAGGCTCTTTGAAAACTCTTTTGTATAAGCTGTTGATTTTCCATACCATATCAGTTCAGGCTTTGAAACCTGAAATAAACGGCTTTCAATCATCACCTCAACGTCGGTAACAGTTGTACCTTTTACCTTAGGCGCATCTATCGTCTGAGCAGGGACATAATAATTATAGTAACCAAAATAATTATTATAATAAGGGTTGTAGGCAGATGAGTAAATTCCACCTGCCGGGGCCACCGATTCACCCTGGATTCCTGTTGGAATGAATCTCTCCTTTTCGGTAACATTCACAACTGCAGTTGCCAGGAGCATATCGATCTTATTTTCCCTCAGAACACCAACCAATTGAGCGGAATCAGGCTTTTGTACTCCCGGCTGTATTATGCCGGAAGCCGGAATTGCCTTATATCCGTCTTTTTTCAATCTTGCTACAATGCTGTTTTCGGCAGCCTGACGGATTTCAGAATTTGGCTTTCCAAGAACCATTACCATTATCACAGGCGAACTTTTTACCTTAACCTGATATTTGGTCCATGAGGAAATAAGTTTGATCTGCGGTGCACAGGAGGTCATGATAGTTAAAACTAATGACAACAAAGCCACCACCTTTATTTTATTATTTAACATAAAATTCATATTTAATCAATAATGTAATAGTTTCTGTAAATATAATAATTAATACATCCCCATGCGGCGGATGTGGCTTCGACATAAACAGAGTAAGGAAACATTCAATTAGAAGCCGGTAATTGTTGAGCTGTAATATTTCTCACTGTTTCTGCTGAAAAACAAATCACTTAACATAACTTTACGACCTTTTGATAAATATGCTTACTAACATAGTTTACCAGTCATCTTCCTGGTCATGAAAAGAATTATACTGTTCCTCATTCTCATGTATTCAGCCGTCAATGGATTTGCACAGATTGAGCCTTTCTCGCGGCAGGACTCCGCATTTATCAGGGACATGTACGTTTTGCATAATAAATACAATAGCCTTTCTATTAGCGGATACCTGCAAATGCAATACCAATGGGCAGACTCATCGGGCATTAACAGTTATAACGGCGGAAATTTCGCTCCCGCTTCAGATAATCGTTTTATGGTACGCCGTGGTCGTTTCCGCATCGACTATGACCGAAAAACCGAGGAAGGATTTTCTAAATATTATTTTGCACTCCAGTTTGATGGCAATGAAAAGGGGGTAAATATCCGTGACATGTTTGGCCGGATCTACGAAAATAAATGGAACTATCTGGTGGCTACCTTCGGAGTATTTAACCGTCCGTTCAGTAATGAACTGAATTATTCCTCCTCTCTGCGCGAAAGCCCTGAGCGTGGCAGAATGTCGCAGATCCTTATGAAGACAGAGAGGGATGTAGGAGCAATGATCTCTTTTGAGCCTCAGGACAAGAAGAAGAAAATATATCCCTTAAAAGTGGATGCCGGAATTTTCAACGGCCAGGGTCTTTCCGGCCCGGAAGAATATGACTCTTACAAGGATTTCATCTCCCGTGCATCGGTAAGAAGGACGAAAATTGCCAAAAACCTCTCTCTCTCAGGGGGGATATCGTACCTTAACGGTGGCTTCAGGAACGGATCAGCCATTTTTTATAACATGATAAAAACCTCAGGCGGTGAATATGTCTTCTCAAGCGATTCATCAACAAATAATATCGGTAAAAAATCACCAAGAAAATATTTCGGCGCCGATATTCAATTATTGTTCGAAAACTCGCTGGGAAAAACTGAGCTGCGCGGAGAGTATGTAGCCGGAACACAATCGTCAGTATTTAACTCATCTGTTTCTCCCGGGATACCTCCGGTAAGTTCTGCTCTTCAACCCCTGCCGGTTTATATCAGGAATTTCAATGGCGGCTATTTCTATCTGCTTCATACCCTCATGAAAAAACACCAGTTCTTCGTGAAATACGACTGGTATGATCCGAATACAAAAATAAAAGACAAAGAGGTTACCTCAGCAAAAAATTTCAGTACGGCCGAAATCCGGTATGACACGTTTGGTGCCGGCTATATCTTTTACATGAACGAAAATGTGAAAATTGTTCTTTATTACGATCATCCGGTTAATGAGATGACCGGTATTAAAGGTTATTCAAAAGATCTCAGCGATGACACTTACACTTTCAGAATGCAATTCCGGTTCTGAAGAATAAATTACTAAACTTATTAATGCAGAGACTAATCAGTACTTTGGCTTTTTTCATACTACTCCCTTTGATACTTTCGGGTAATAGTAATAATCAGGGGTTACAGGAGAAATTCATAATAAGCGGATATGTGCGCGACCAAACCAATGGCGAAGTGCTGGCAGGTGTTACCGTTTCAGATAATATCCTGAAAAGAGGTACGGCTACCAATGCATATGGCTATTATTCCATCACTCTTCCTTCAGGGAAATACGAGCTCCAATACTCCTATATAGGATATAAAACGGTCAGAAAACAAGTAGATACTGACCAGAATATTACTATCGATATTTCCCTTGATTTGGCTGACAATCAATTGAATGAAGTTATTGTTACCGGCAAGCGAACGGATGAAAATGTAAGATCGACCGAGATGAGTATTGCCAGGATCGACAGCAAAACCATTGGCAGGATTCCTGCCCTGCTTGGGGAAATCGACCTGGTTAAAGTCATTCAACTGCTTCCCGGCGTGCAGCCGACAAGCGAAGGCTCCAGCGGATTCAGCGTCAGGGGAGGCAGTTCCGATCAGAACCTAATTTTGCTCGATGAAGCGACAATTTACAATGCATCGCACCTTCTGGGCTTCTTTTCAGTATTTAACAATGATGCAGTAAAAGATGTTACCTTGTACAAAGGCGATATCCCTACTGCATATGGAGGAAGACTTTCTTCTCTGCTGGATGTCAGGATGAAGGATGGAAATTCAAAGAAATTCAGCGGAACCGGAAGCATTGGCACCATTTCAAGCAAACTGACACTGGAAGGGCCCATAATTAAAGACCGTACAACTTTTCTTCTGGCAGGAAGAAGGACCTATGCCGATCTGTTTCTGCCACTGGCAAAGGATGAAAACATACGCGACAATAAGCTGTATTTCTACGATCTGAACTTTAAACTATCTCATGTAATTGATGAAAACAACAGGCTTTTCCTGTCGGGATATGCCGGCCGCGATATCTTTAAAAATCAGTTTGGCACAATTGGCTTTGGGAACCGGACCGCATCGCTCCGGTGGAATCATCTTTTTTCAAAGAAGTTGTTCTTTAACATGAGCCTTATTTACTCAAGGTATGATTACAGCATCGGCACGCCTCCCGGAGATGAAAATGCCTTTACATGGACATCAAAATTGCGCGACTACTCGGCCCGTTTTGATTTCACACATTACCTCTCCGACACCCATACTTTAAAGTACGGGGCAACCACCACCTTTCACGAATTCTTCCCGGGAACAGCCTCCGGTTCAGGAAACGGGGTATTTACAAGTTTCTTTCTGCCGGCTGAATATGTGCTCGAACACAGCCTTTACCTGTCAGATGAATTTAAGGCAACAAGGAATCTTACTTTAAAATACGGATTGAGATTAGCAGTATTTCAGAATATTGGTCCGGGAACTTATTATAATTATGATATAAACCATACTCCTGTCGATAGCACTGTATACCACAAGGGCAATATCTTCAATACCTATGTCAGTTTTGAGCCGCGAATTGCCGTGAATTATTTAATTAACGACAAGTCGTCAGTTAAAGGCAGTTATCTGCATACCTCACAATTCTTTACACTTGCACAGAACTCGACTGCCGGAACACCACTGGATGTATGGTTTCCCGCTACACCTAATGTTAAACCCCAGTTATGCGATCAGTTATCATTCGGATATTTCAGAAATCTGGATCAAAACAAATATGAGTTCTCATCAGAAGTTTATTATAAGAATCTCAGGAATGTAATCGATTTTCGAGATCACGCACAATTACTTCTTAATCAATATCTTGAAGGGGAAATAAGGATAGGCAGCGGCTATTCCTACGGACTCGAAACCATAATCCGCAAGAATGAGGGGCGCATGACGGGTTGGATCAGTTATACCTATTCAAGGTCCTTCAGGATAATTCCGGAAATTAATAATGGAAACCGTTACAATGCCCCATACGATAAACCCCATGCAATCAGTATTGTTACCAGCTATGATTTTTCAAAAAGGCTAAATGCTTCAGCAACCTGGGTGTACGCTACAGGCTTGCCTGTAACTTTCCCAACAGGCAGGGCAGTGATAGGAAATGCAATTATTCCTATTTATTCCGACAGGAACGCTTACAGAATGACAGATTATCATCGTCTTGACCTTTCACTGACTTTAAAAGGAAAGGAAAAAACAGGAAAGAAATGGCATGGCGAATGGAACCTTTCAGTTTATAATGCTTACAACAGGCATAATTCATGGTCAATCAATTTCACCCATGACGTGAATGATCCGAATGTTACCTATGCAGAAAAGACCTACCTCTTTTCTGTGATTCCGGCTATCAGCTATAATGTTAAATTCTGAAGAATGAGATCTGAAAAAACAATAATATCAGGACTGCTGCTTGCAATGATTGCTGTTTCTTGCACTGAAAGAATTAATATTGATCTCGATAACAGCTATACCCGGTTGGTTGTCGATGGCACAATAACTACCGAAACCAAGGCTCATAAGGTGATTCTCTCGGAAACTTCGAGTTATTTTTACAATCAGCCAGCCCCCATGGTTAGCGGAGCTCAGGTAACCATTACCGACGGAGAAAACACAATAGATCTTACCGAAGGATCACCGGGGATCTATTCAACACAACCCTCAGTTCATGGAATACCCGGACATACATATTCCTTAAGAATAATATTGCCTGTTGAGATCGGAGGATATACCGGGTACACTGCAAGTTCCTTGCTTAATCCGGTAAATCCTCTCGATTCCATCAGGCTGAGATTCCGGCCGGAATTTTCGAAGGAAGGATTCTGGGAAGTACAGTGTTATGTCCAGGACCCTCCCTCTTCCGACTTTTACAGGTTTTTGATTTCGAGGAATCAGAAATTAATTACCGATACTTTACAGGAATGGTTCGTGACCGATGACCGTTTCTTCAATGGCAGTTATACAAACGGGGCTTCAATAGCGGAACTGGATCAAAGCAAGCCTGAAGAAAAATTATCGGAAGGAGATACTATTACTGCCGAGGTAAACAATATCGGGAAAGACTATGCCAATTTCATCTGGGATGCTCAGTCGGAATTGTTCGGCTCAAATCCCCTGTTCAGCGGTCCTCCTTCCAATGTCAAGGGAAATATTAGTAATGGGGCAATCGGCTTTTTCGCAGCCTATTCCGTAACCAGGTCGAAGGCGATAACACACGCGATTAAAAGGTAACTATCATTATCATTCACACATCCTACCGAAAATCCGTTTTATAATCACCAGGTTCATCCTTCTCCCTGCAGGAGACACATACCAGGAAAGAAACTGTAATTAATAAATAATATGAAAAATGCCGGAATGATCGCATGTTATGTTTTCATCTGTTTTTGATACACCGGACGGAATAGCCGGTTCTTCTTGCACCATAGAGGACTATAATTGTTGATCCATTGTTAAAAAGACAGTAAGCAAGGGCACTTCTGCTATCACTCCCGGGTTTCCCTGTGTCCCCGGAGGAAGTCCACCAGTTGCCGGAATCACCGATACCATTAAATTGTATGATCATAAAATTTATAAAAGCCATTCCTCCCGGAAGTCCGCTGAAGCCGGTAGCATTCGTAGCTCCCGTATTAGGACTTTTCCAGTGACTTAAACCCGCTTCCTTCAGAGCCCCTCCATTATTCTGATCAATACTGTTAATAAGAATATTGACCTCGCTATATGATGGCACATGCCATCCCTCAGGGCAGATATTCCGGTCATCGGCTACAACATACCATGTATAAAGCCTGCCGTACAGGTTCGAATAACTTTCCGCACCATCGTATACCCATTGATATTTTGGTTCAGCTTCCTCCGACACGTCTTGCATGGTTATTTTTGTTGTCGGGATCTCATCTCCGTTCTGAAACTTCTTTGACCTGAGGTTTTCTGCCATCCATAGCTGATCATCAATCTGAATTGTTTTATAGAGATTCCCCTCATTATCATAAACATTATCAGTGAGAGACTTAGTTATGAAAACAGAATCTCCTCCGTATGCAGTCCCAAGTGAATTCACTGCTTTCGTCCTGAAATGATACTCTGTCTCCGGGGTTAATCCGGACACATAAGCATCGACGGCAGTTTTCTTGTTACCTGTAAGCGGACCTGGAGATGCTATGGCTGAATTTCCATAGCTGGCAGTCGGGCCATATTCGAAAGACACATTTGTTGACAGATAGTTGGCTACTACACTCCCATTTAGCTTTGCCCCATTCATGGCAATTCCCGAGGGGGGGTCAGTCGAAACCAGCGGAGCCTTATTCAAGGAGGATTCTCCCGATATTTTTTTCCCATCAATCGTTTTGTTATAATACACAAAACTTTGCCCCGTAAAAACCCTGCTCGTAAGATTATAATGAAATACATTATCACCCGTAAATTCCCCATGGCAAGACGTCGGCTGCATGCATTTATCAATCATGACACCGTCATAGCCAACACGCAATGACATATTAAGCTGCTCAGTGTATTGAATTACTAATCCACCATCGCCGGTACCGGTATTAATTACTCCGGTAAAAAAAATAGTATCTGTCGATTCTTCTCCTGTAGAACTGTCTGTGGTTTTGGCTATATACCTGAAATCCCAGCTTCCAAGATATTTATCAGTATATCTTCCATACTTGATTAATTCAGTTGAGCTATCCCTGGTACATTCAGGTGAGACGAGAACCAAAATTGAAGAGAAAGCCAGAAAGATAAACGGGTTTAACTTTTTCATGACCTGAAGACTTATCGTGAAACATTTCCATCTGTTTCAAAAATGATATATCACACTCATGAATAATTTAAAAACCTTATTCTTCACGAAGTTAGAACTACTTTAACGGAATTCAAAATATTTTTTCCGGCTTTCATCCCCGACTAAATTGTTAAAAATGAAAA
>CAIMVD010000079.1 GCA_903844815.1 uncultured Bacteroidota bacterium
ATTCCCAGAGTGTAATTACCACGTCCGTCGAGTTTGGAATTAATCCCTTTGAAGTCACGGATTCGTGGAAGTGCTACGGAGATAAGTCTTTCAAGGAATTCATACATCCTGTCTTTCCGTAAGGTCACCATTATACCGATCGGCATGTTTTTTCTTAGCTTGAAATTGGAGATATCCTTTGAAGACATAGTCTGAACCGCTTTCTGGCCGGCTATATCTGACATTTCCTTTACTCCATATTCAAGAAGTTTCTTGTCGGCAATTGCCTGTCCTACTCCCTGGTTGAGAACTATTTTTTCCAACTTCGGGACCTGCATTATTGTTTTGTAACTGAATTCCTTCATTAATGCAGGGACGATCTCGTCATTATACTTGGTCTTTAGCGCAGGTATGTACATTACTTGATCTCCTCTCCTGATTTTTTTGAATAACGCACTAATTTATTTTTATCATTAAGCCTTTTACCTATACGGGTTGGCTTTCCGGAAGCGGGGTCGATAAGCATAAGATTTGAGAGATGAACAGGGGCTTCCTTTTTGATAATTCCTCCCTGTGGAGCTTTCGCATTAGGTTTGGTATGTTTCGATACCATATTAACACTTTCCACAATGGCTCTTTCCTTGTCTCTGTCTACTTCCAGAACACGGCCTTTCTGACCTTTGGATTCACCGGTTATCACCATAACCGTGTCTCCCTTTTTTATATGTAATTTCTTCTGCATCGCTGCCTATTTAATATATTACAACACTTCAGGTGCCAATGATACAATCTTCATATACTTATCGCGCAATTCCCTTGCTACAGGCCCGAAGATACGAGTACCACGAACTTCATTGACATTGTTCAGCAGGACAACTGCATTGTCATCAAACCGTATATATGAACCATCAGCACGACGGATCTCTTTTTTAGTCCTGACAACAACAGCTTTGCTAACTGTACCTTTTTTTGCTTCACCTGATGGAAGTGCTGATTTCACACTTACGACAATCTTGTCACCCACGGTGGCATATCTTTTCTTGCTTCCACCGAGTACCCTGATGCACAATACTACCTTGGCTCCTGAGTTATCGGCTACGCTTAATCTGCTTTCCTGCTGTATCATGATTACTTAGCTCTTTCGATTATTTCAATTAATCTCCAGGATTTGTTTTTGCTCAGAGGCCTGGTCTCTGATATCCTAACAGTGTCACCGATATTGCATGTATTTTCCTCATCATGCGCCATCAGCTTCTTGGTTTTGTTAATGAATTTACCATATATAGGATGTTTCACCTTCCTTTTAACGGCAACGACGATGGATTTGTCCATTTTGGTGCTGACAACCACACCTATACGTTCTTTTCTAAGATTCCTGTCTTCCATTGCTGCTCTAGCTATTAGATTTGTTATTCAACTCTCTTGTACGCAATTCTGTCAGCAGACGTGCAATTGTAAGTTTAACCTCTTTAACCTTCTGCGGATTATCCAGAGGTGTTATTGCATGGTTAAGCTTCATACG
>CAIMVD010000080.1 GCA_903844815.1 uncultured Bacteroidota bacterium
AGTGATTTATCAAGCTATTTGGATTATCAAAAAATCACCACTTTACATTATCATATAGTTTACATTACCTGTTTAATGTAAAATTTTACATTAAACAGGTAAAAGCACAATTGCCTCACTCCTTCTTGCAAATGGATATAAACTCCTTTCAGATGATTTTGTCCCGATTGCACTCAATGAACCCGAAGTTTATTGTTTCCCTGCCGGAATTTCAGTAAAAAATACAGCCATCCCGTTTATTAAAGAGTATTTTCCTGAAATTGAAAATCTTAATATTACGGAGAGGCCCGGATTGAATAAAAACGGAGTATTCCTCCCCTTTCCCTCTGACAGCTTAAGCACAAAAAATGTAAAAACAAAAGCGATCGTTTTTGTTCAATATGATAAATCGGTTGACTGCCGGTTCAAAAGAAGCCCAAACCATGAATTGATGGAACAGTTCCTCGTCGAGTCGTGGATCGCCAACAACCCGGTCGCCGCCGGAAGATTCATGGATTGGTTTTTTAACCTCGAGGTTTACACTCTTCAGTATTCCGACAGCAAAAAAGCCGTTACACGCATAAAAAAAATATTCAAAGACTGAAAAATCCTGATTCATTGCTGTAACTCATTAACATTGTGGTCCAATTATTGTTATTCCATGATTAAATAAAAGTTTTACCTTTAACTTGCTTTAATTTAATGATCATGAAAAATTCAGTAATTACCTCAGTTGCCCTCTTTGCAGTTGCCATGACCCTTTCAGCCCAGTCGGAAAAAGAGATAAAGGCCGAAATAAAGCACGTAACCGTTTTCCCCGACAGGGCCCAGATAATACATGAGTCTTCCGTTTCCCTTACTCCGGGCAAAACGAGTCTTAAGCTTACTGGACTCTCTCCGTATATAGACGCTCAAAGCGTGCAGGTGAAAGGTGTGGGAGAATTCACCATCCTGTCGGTCACCCAACAGAACAATTTCCTTCAGAATCTTGAAGATTCACCTGAGATAAAAAGCCTAAGAACCCAGATTGAAACCCTTCAGTCGAAGGTTGAAGATGAAAAAGCCGCCATTACCATCCTGAAAGAGAAAGAGGCTTTCCTTGTGGCCAACAGGTCAATACTTGTCAAGGAAACGACTTTTTCGCTTGAACAGCTGAAGAGTGTGATGGATCTCTATACGACCAACATGGAACAGGTTACAACAACCACTCTCAAAAAGAACAGGCTTATAAGGGATTATGAAAAACAGATCTCTGCCCTGCAGCAGCAGTTATCAGATAAAATGGGACGTCAGCAATTGCCTTCGGGAGAAATTACAGTCACTGTTAGCTCTGAGAAACCAGTAACCGGGAAGGTTACCTTCAGCTATGTAGTCATGAATGCCGGATGGTATCCGTCATACGACATCAGGGTTGAGGATATCAAGAAACCCGTCTCCATAGTCTATAAGGCAAATGTATTCCAGAATACAGGAGTTGTATGGAAGGATGTAAAACTAAGTGTTTCAAATGCATCAGCTTATATTACAGGCGATATTCCTTTCTTCGGCACATGGTTTATCGATTACTTCAATCCTGCCCCGATGATGATGATGCGGGCAAAATCGGCTCAGAAGGAAGAAGCTGTGATGATGGAAATGCAGGATGGCGGGAAAATGAATGCAATGCCTCTAGCTGCAGCTCCTCCTCCCGTTGAAAAAATGATCGGTGAAACAACTGTTACCTTTGATATTGCAGTTCCATATACCATTCCTTCCGATGGCAATGTCCAGACAGTTGAGATCCAGCAGACCGAAGCACCTGCCGTATACAAATATGTCACCCTGCCCAAGCTTTCACCAACAGCTTACCTGACAGCCAATATTACCGACTGGGCAAAACTGAGCCTTCAGAGCGGAGAGGCGACTCTTTATTTTGAAAACACCTTCGTCGGGAAATCGAGCCTCAACGTAAACCAGATGAGCGATACCCTGGCCATTTCGCTTGGGACTGATAACAGTATAGTGGTGAAGAGGGAGAAGAGAAAAGACTTTTCCAGCACAAAGATACTCGGGTCGAATAAAACAGAAACTTATTCTTATCTGATCACAATAAGAAATAATAAGCAGGTACCCGTGAAAATGGTTCTCAGGGATCAGATCCCTGTTTCGTCCAATAGCGGAATAACTGTTGAAACTATTGAGTTGTCGGGTGGCAGGCACAATGCCCAGACAGGCGAAATAAACTGGGACCTCGACATAAAACAGCAGGAGACAAAACAGGTAGTGCTTACCTGGTCAGTCAAATATCCAAAGGACAAAACAATCATTATTGATTAACTAACACCTGAATTATGCGTTTAGCAGGAAACGTTATCTGGCTTCTGACGGGAGGAATTATTATTGCCATTGAGTATTTAATTGGCAGTATTTTCCTGATAATCACCATTGTCGGGATTCCTTTCGGCATACAGACGATTAAACTGGCCGCCCTTGCCCTGTGGCCTTTCGGCCGTACTACCCGGGTCCATGGAAGGGCCTCGGGTTGTCTGTACATTTTAATGAATATTATCTGGATTATAACCGGAGGAATATGGGTTACGCTTTCGCACCTTGTACTTGGCGCTATTTTGTGCATAACAATTATTGGCATACCTTTCGGCCTTCAGCATTTTAAAATGGCGTCGCTGGCTTTGAATCCGTTTGGCAGGGATATTGTAGAGGTTTAAGAGGTGGCAGCCTGTCGCCCTATTCGAAAAAGACAAGTAAAAAACACCGGAGATTAATATGGATAATCGTGAAAACAAGACATCGATAAGGGAATTAGGAAAATATGGTTTAATAGATCGTATTACCGTTAATGCCAGGCCGGCAAATTCTTCAACGAAAAGCAGTATTGGTGATGACTCGGCAGTGATTGATCCGGGAAACAGTCTGACCCTTGTGACAACAGACCTGATGCTTGAGGGAATTCATTTTAATCTCATCTATACTCCGTTAAAGCATCTTGGCTATAAAGCAGTAATAAGGGGAATCTCCGATATCTATGCCATGAACGGAACGCCGGCCCAGATCCTGATATCCCTGGGGATCAGTTCTAGGTTTACTGTTGAAATGGTAGATGAATTATATGAAGGAATTTATCTGGCATGCGAAAAATACGGTGTCGATCTGGCAGGCGGCGATACCACAAGTTCGCTTACCGGTCTTACAATCGGGATAACAGCCGTTGGTTCGGTTGAAAAACCATATCTGGTAAAAAGAAGCGGAGCAAAACCCAATGACCTGATTTGCGTCACAGGCGATTTCGGAGCTTCATTCATGGGGCTTCAGCTTCTGGAGAGGGAAAGAAAGCTCTTTGAAAAGGAGAAGGTTACCCAGCCCGACCTGTCAGGATTTGAATACCTTGTAGGTTGTCAGCTAAAACCCGAATTTCCTTCTGACACATTAAAGGAGCTACTTGAGGCCGGCATTCTGCCTACTTCGATGATCGATGTAACCGAAGGACTTGCCTCCGACCTGTTACAGATTTGCAAATCATCAAATACAGGCAGCCGGATCTATTACAGCAGGATTCCTGTTGATTATGAGACGTCAAAACTGGCTGAAGAATTTAATATTGATCCCATTACTCCTGCGCTTAACGGAGGGGAAGACTATGAGCTGCTATTCACAATTCCGCTTAACGACGCACAAAAGGCGGAGCAACTGAAGAATGTAAAAATTATAGGTCATATAACCGAAGAAGGCTCAGGCAGTTATATTATAGGCGATGACGGATCGGAAGTAGCCATCAGTGCCCAGGGCTGGGAACAGAAAAATCAATAGCTGCCCTACCTGGCTCTTATGACGCCTCTCTTTGAATCCCTTATAAATGAAATTATATAATCCCTGTCGGGCGATTGTGCAAACTCCCCGGCAACTTTTTCGATCGCTTTGGTAAAATTCAACCCCGACTGATAAATGACCCTGTAAATATTATGTATTGTGTCGATACGTTCCTTATCGAATCCTCTTCGCTGAAGGCCAACTGAATTCAGTCCAAGGTACGATAAGGGTTCCCTGTCGGCTTTTATAAAAGGGGGAACATCGGTTCTGACCCTGGATCCTCCTCCGATCATGACGTGTGCGCCAATATGGGAGAATTGATGAACAAGGGTTCCTCCGCTGAGGATTGCCCAATCATCGACCACTACTTCACCTGCCAAACCTGAATTATTTCCGATAATACAGTGATTTCCTATAACGCAGTCGTGCCCTACATGTGAATAGGCCATAAGAAGGCAGTTTTCACCGACAACAGTTTTACCGGCAGATGCGGTACCCCTGTTGACAGTTGATCCCTCCCTGAGGGTTGTATTGTCACCAATTTCGGCGGTTGTTACCTCCCCTACAAATTTAAGATCCTGAGGGATACCCGAGACTACGGCTGAGGGGAAGATCCTGCAGTTCCTGCCGATACGGGCACCATACATTACTGTGGCGTTGGGCCCAATCCAGGTTCCATCGCCAATTACTACATTGTCAGCAATATAAGCAAATGGCTCAACCGTTACATCTTTCCCGAGGCGTGCGTCGGGATGGACAAAGGCTAAATTTGAGATCATAAATCTTCTTATTTGTTTTTTACTACCTGAGCAGTGAGCTCACCTTCAAGAACAAGCTTGTTGCCTACAAATGCCTGTCCGAACATTGTAACAATTCCTCTCCTGATAATGTCGGTAAGTTCCATCTTTAGAATTACCGTATCTCCGGGTACAACTTTGGCCTTAAACTTTACCTTATCAATCTTAAGAAAATATGTCGAGTACTTTTCAGGTTCATCTACTGTTGCTAAAACGAGTAATCCCCCTGTCTGTGCAAGGGCTTCAACAAGCAGTACACCTGGCATTACAGGTTCTTCGGGGAAATGGCCCTGAAAAAAAGACTCATTAAAGGTCACATTTTTAATACCGACTATCGAAGATTCGTCGAGTGAAATAACTTTATCAACCATAAGGAAAGGAAACCTGTGAGGAAGTTTTTTCTTGATCTCTTCAACTGTAAATACGGGTGCCAATGAAGGATCATAAACCGGAATATCACGTTTCGACAGCGCTTTCTTCATCTCCTGACGCATCAGTTTGGCCAGTTTTGTGTTTGCAGAATGGCCCGGGCGAGTTGCAACAACTTTTCCCTTAATAGGATGTCCAACCAGTGAAAGGTCACCCACTATGTCGAGCAGTTTATGTCGGGCCGGTTCGTTAGGATATCTTAATTCAGTATTGTTAAGAACACCGGCTGTATGGGTACTGATTCCCGGACGGTTAAAGAGTTTGGCTATCCGGTCTATCTCTGTCTGTTCAACCTCTTTTTCAAGAATTACAACAGCATTGTCAAGATCACCCCCTTTTATTAAACCCATGTTGAACAGAGCCTCCAGTTCATGGAAGAAGACAAAGGTCCGGCTACGGGAAATCTCTTTATCAAAATCATCTATATTATCCAGTATCGCATATTGGTTACCCAAAATATTTGAATTATAGTCGATCAGGACGTTTATGCTGAAATGATCATCGGGATAAACAATAAGGTCAACCCCATGTTCTTCATCGGAGAATGTAATCTTCTGCTTTACTACGAAATAGTTACGGTCTTCCTTAAGGTCGACGATTCCTGCTGTTTTTATCGCTTCTACAAACTTCATGGAAGAGCCTCCCATGATGGGTGCTTCCGGACCATTCATTTCGATGAGGGCATTGTCGACGCGCAATCCGTGGAATGCAGCAAGAACATGCTCGATTGTTGAGACAGAAGCTCCGTTATGAAGAAGAGTTGTTCCCCTCGATGTATCGGTGACATGCTCGGCAAGCGCATCAATTACAGGTTTTCCCGGAAGATCGACCCTGCAGAATTTGTATCCGTGATTGGCCGGGGCAGGCTTGAAGGTTATTGTAACATTAATTCCTGTATGTAATCCTTTTCCCGTCAGGCTGATTTCCTTAGCAATGGTCCTCTGTTTTTCGCTCATCAGTGGTAAGTGTTATGTTAAAATTGAGGGTACAAAAAAAATAAAAAAAATCGAACTATTGTTAAGTTTTAAGCTTAACTAAATTTATTTCAACTTATTCTGAGCCGAACGGCCTTAAATTACCTGTTTTTCAACGATTCGATCTCCTTTTCCATTTTATCCACTTTGCTCTTCAGGTCAGGCAACTTTCTGAATACCACCGATGATTTCATGAAATTTTTGAAATCAAACGCAGGTGAACCTATTATTACGGTATTCTCTTCCTTCACCTCACCACCTATACCTGCCTGAGCTCCAATTTTAGTTCCGGGTGCTACTTTGATATGCCCGGCAATACCTACCTGCCCGCCAATCATGCAATTCCTGCCAACTCTTGCTGACCCGGCAATGCCCGTCTGAGCAGCAATAACCGTATTTTCGCCTACTTCAGCATTATGCCCTACCTGTATCAGATTATCAAGCTTAACGCCCTTCCTGATGATAGTTGAACCCATTGTAGCCCTGTCGATTGTAACATTTGCTCCTATCTCAACATTATCTTCGAGGATCACATTCCCGAGCTGAGGGATCTTGGCAAATTCGTTTTCCGACTGCGGGGCGAATCCGAAACCATCACTTCCTATTACAGTCCCGGCATGTATTATGCAATTGTCACCGATAACGCACTCGTGATAAATAGTTACGCCTGGATTAAGAGTACAGTTTTTCCCGATAATTACATTGTCGCCAATATATACATTTGGAAAAACCGAGCATCCTTCGCCGAGAACTGCATTTTCTCCGATATAAACATAAGGGCCAATGTAGGCACCAGTTCCTATTCGCGCACTTGGCTCGATCACTGACATCGGGTTTATGCCAGTCTTCCTCGGACGTGCCTGGTCGACAAGTCTCAAAAGCGAAGCAAACGATTCGTAGGCATTATCGACCCTGATAAGTGTGGCATTTATCTCCGATGAAGGTACAAAACTCTTGTTAACCAGCACTATCGACGAAAGTGTTGTGTAAATATAATTCTCATATTTCGGGTTCGCCAGAAATGACAATGCCCCGGGATGTCCCTCTTCGATCTTCGCAACAGTGTTTACTTTGGTTTCGGGGTCTCCTTCAATTTCGCCTTTTAAAAATCCGGCTATTATTGCTGCTGTAAATTCCATCTTAAAATGTTTTAGTTATCGGCATTCCTTCGGATAGCAAAGGTAGTATTTGGTGATTCTTTCTGAAATAAATCTATGATCAAACATATCTGACACTTCCGATATGTCGGCGGTTTTGCCGCTCTTAAGCAAAATTTTCACCTCCCTGGCATCGGACGAATAGGCCATGTTCGATATGCTGCCTGTAAAGATATAGTAATCTTCAGATCCCTCAGGAAAATTCAGAAATTCTGCAGACTTTTCAACCAGGTTCCTGATTCTTTCTTCCATGAAAGGCTCATTCTGAAGCTCTATGGCAAAAAGGTTACGGTTAATCAGCCTTGACGAAAGGTCGGAAAGAACCGTGTCGGAATGATCAGTCCAGTATTTGGCCGAAGCAAGAATGTCGGTATCGTCGAGGCGATTAAAATTGCCGGCAATGATTCCCGGAGTAAATTTTCCGTCGGAAAACAGATCGGAATGCCCTATAACATTGTACAGGAAGAATCTCAGCGCTGGAGTGGCATAAAGGTCAACTCCGGCGAGAGCCAGTTCTTTTGCACGTTTAAGTATCTTGACCAGAAGGCTTTCTGATGAAAGAACGGTCTTGTGCATATACACCTGCCAGTACATGAGGCGCCTTGCTATAAGGAATTTTTCAAGGGAGTAGATTCCCTTTTCTTCTATCACAAGAGAATCATCAATAACTGAAAGCATCCTTATTATCCTGTCGGACCCAACTGAACCCTCAATAACCCCCGTAAAGAAACTGTCCCTTCTAAGGTAATCCATTCGGTCCATGTCCATCTGACCTGATATCAGTTCATGAAGGAATTGTCGGGGATATGTTCCCATAAATATCTCTATCGCAAGGGCAAGCCGGCCGGAGAATGATTCATTAAGCTTTTTCATTAAAAGCAGGGAGAGATCCTCATGAGTAATGCCGCTGATAATCGACGTTTCGAGAGCATGTGAAAAAGGACCGTGACCAATATCGTGCAAAAGTATTGCTATGAAGGTTGCCTCGGCTTCCTCTGATGATATTCTTACCCCCTTGCCTCTCAGTGTTCCGATTGCAAGGTCCATCAGATGAAGTGCTCCAAGTCCGTGCTGGAACCTGCTGTGATTTGCCCCGGGATAGACAAAACTTGTTAATCCTAATTGCCTGATATTCCTCAATCGCTGATACCAGGGATGTTCGATAAGGTCAAAGACCAGATCGCCGGGAATACTGATAAACCCATAAACAGGATCGTTTATTATTTTCCGCTTGTTTGTCAGCCAGGCCACCTGAATTATTTTATGATACAAAAATAGAAATTCTTTAGTCAGTTTACCTTTATTTGATCATAGTGATTTAAATAATATGTCTTTTGTTACTTCTTTCTTTTAGAAATTTACTTTAGCTTTATTAAAGTTCCCTCAATTTCATCACGCAACCGGGGCATAACATTCACTTCATCCGCAAAATCCCTCCATCGTCTGACCGTAAGGTTAATTTCTTCGATAATACTTTCTGCTTTCTTGCTTCTTATTGATTTTCCTATTGTTACAAGGTCCTCTCTGGTAATGCCGGCGCGTCTTCCATTAATGCTTAAAGCATGGTGGCTCACCCATTTGTGATCAGGTTTATAAGCATGGCAGACATTATAAGCCGGCGCCAGCTCCCATTTACCTTCCTTTTTTAATCTGAAGGAGAAATTCTTTGTATGGTCATCACAGTTTCTGGCAAGTACGTTAAACACCATTCTCCTGAACATCTGTTCTGCATCCTGGTAGCTGAGTTTTAGCTCACGCATTGTCTGAAACAGCTGTTCGTAACTAAAACTGTTAACCTGATTATAATCGAAGTGCGACATTGCACAAAATGTTTGAATGTGGTGCTTCACTTCAGATCCCTCGCGATCGAATCGTTTAGTCATGAAATGTGCCCGGCCGTTTTCTTCGAGCAGCCTTGATGGCATCATGTCAATACCGCAGGCTGTTGCCATGTTGTAATATGCCATCTCTACACGTCCGTATCCGCTACTCTCCCCAAGTTGAATATCGCTGACACCATCTAATTTTATAAGCCAGTGTTCAAAGCCATTTGGCGCCTTAGTTTGTCCCGATCTCACCTCTCCCGTTTTCCCGTTATAGGCAATTACTGCTTTAGGCCGTGCTCCGCCTGCTGATGTTCCTATCCTGAGGATTTCCATCACGGATTTTTCTTCATCTGCCTGAAGATTAACAGAAAATTCTTCTTTTCCCGAAAGAATTCTTTGAGCAATATCCACAAGACTGTCTACTTCAATTGAAAACGCCCGGCTGCTCTCCCTGAACATTGCCGGTTCAAACTCCAGTGCGCCCATGCCCCTGACGCCTATAAAGCAAAGCATTTCAACCGGATTCATACTATCCTGCGGCCTGCCATGCTGCGTCAGCCACATATTTATCAGCTGATTGCCGTATTTGTCGGGAAGCACATCGGCAAGTAAACCGGGTAATCCTTTAAATGCATCAAATTCAGCATTCCTGTCTTTTCTGAGCTCGGGAAACGTCAATATTTTTTTTGACGAGTTGATTGGCATTTTCAGCGGAGCCAAATCCCAGTCAAGTTTTTTGAATCCGGGGTCATACTCAAAACCAGCAATCCCTGTTTCATCATTCCAGACAACAGCACCAACCAATTCTCCCCATATTTTTACCTCTGCCACATTCACGATTACCACTCATTTTGGTTCTTGATATCTTCCTTTTTCCCGCTGGCTCTTTTTCTTTTATATTTTTCCATTTTTGCCATTACCAAAGGACTAACTGTTTGTTGCACAGAAAACACCTCCATAATGTGCAACTGATCCAATACCCTCAGCACCTGAATAAGCGTAGCCAGAGTAACGGCTTCTCCCCGCTCCAGCAGACTCAGAGTCGAACGGCTGATACCCGCTGCACTTGCCAGTACGTCCTGAGTTTTGTTTTGATCCATCCGATGGTGTTTAATAAAGGCTCCTATATGCTCCGCTAAAGCCTTATCACTCATTACTACCCAGTTTTTGTATGATATATCAGTCATAATACTTTATTTTACCTTTTAGCGAATGATATCTAATACAAATTTATATATTTTATTTGAAATAACCAATAAATGAATTATATTTCATTCATTATGATATTTATTTATCTATAATGAATGATTTATCATGCATAAATGATCAAATATAAATACTTAACAATACAATAATTACCTAAAAACAAATACGAAGAAAAAAGGAAACAAAGCCCCTCCCTCCGCGAATTACATTTAATTTCTTAAATTTGAACTATTCTCTTTGCATTATCCTCATAATGATTTTATACCCTTAAATAAAAAAGAATTAGAATTATGCTGAACAACATTTATTTTTAATGTAACAACTGAAATAAACTGCGTCTTTATTACGTCATATATAGACCCGGAAAACCAGCCGGAACTAACCTGTTTTTTTATGAAGATTGAAATCACCGGACTTAACCAGATATATCCAAACGGGAACCACGCACTAAAAGATATCAACATCGAATTCGGAACCGGGATGTTCGGCCTCCTGGGGCCAAACGGAGCCGGAAAATCGAGCCTGATGAGAATAATCGTGACTCTCATGAAGCCGACATCAGGACAGGTGCTGGTAAACGGGATGGACATTCAGAAACACAGAAAAGAACTGCGAAAGATGCTGGGATACCTTCCGCAGGATTTCAGGTTCTTCACCTCCCTTAAAACATGGGAGTTTCTCGATTATTCCGGATCGCTTGCCGGATTGAAGAACAGAAGAGAAAGGTTGACTGAAGTAGACAGGCTCCTTGACCAGGTAGGCCTGCTTGAGGTCCGCGACAGACAGGCCAACAGGCTTTCAGGAGGAATGAAAAGACGCCTTGGAATAGCACAGGCACTTATAGGAAACCCGAAGATTATTGTTGTCGACGAACCAACCACCGGCCTCGATCCCGACGAAAGAATCAGGTTCAGGAATATCCTCTCACAGCTTAGCCAGCACGACGTCACAATCATCCTTTCAACCCATATAGTCGGCGATATATCCTCAACCTGTCAGGGAATGGCCCTGCTCAACAAGGGGGAACTTGTGTTTTCCGGCTCGCCCGAAAATCTTGTAAAGAACGCCGAAGGCCACGTGTTCCGTCTTATTCTGAATCCTTATGACTATGAAATAGTTAAGGAGAAATATAATGTGATCTCTACAATTCCCGTTGAAGCGGGATGGGAAGTACAGATAGTCTCCGACGAGGTGCCTGAATTCCCTTCAGAGAGCCTAATTCCCAATATTGAACATGCCTATGTTTATTTCATGGAACACAAACTTCATGCAGATATAACAGAATAACAATAAGTTAAACAATGGAATTCTTTCACAATATAGCAACGGTTTCAAAATACGAGGCCAAAACCCTGAGAAGGAGCTGGTTCTTCAGGCTCTTCTCAATAGGGGCGATCTCTATTTTTACCTTTATGAACATTGGCCTCTACTCTCCTGTCGGAAACGAACAGTGGAGCATGATTGCCATTCCTTCTACCCTTCCACTTATTAGTCTTTACCTGCTGAACATCGGACAGGCCCTTGTTGTAATCTTTCTTGCCGCCGACTTCCTCAGAAGGGACAAGAAACTTGACACCAACGAGGTGCTCTATACCCGGCCGATGTCGAATCTCGAATACGTTACGGGAAAAACACTTGGCATACTGAGGCTCTTTCTTACACTCGACCTGCTTATACTTTCTATCGGACTGGTTATCAACATCATCTCGAAAAGAATGACGATCGACCTATTGTCCTACGTTGAGTACCTTCTTATAATTTGCGTCCCGACCATACTATTCAGCCTCGGACTTGCCTTCATGCTGATGTCGGTCATCCGTAACCAGGCAATAACCTTTCTTTTGCTGCTTGGTTATGCAGCCCTTGACATTTTCTATCTGTACTGGAGGCTGGGCTCTGTTTTCGATTACATGGCATTCGGACTGCCAGTTTTTAAATCGGGAATGATAGGATTCGATGATCTCTCATTCATTGTAAACCAGAGGCTTATTTATTTCTTCCTCGGTCTTTCAATGGTATTTGCAACAATAGTGCTTTTCAAAAGACTGCCTCAGTCAAAAATCCAGAGATCAGTCTCATGGGTCCTCATGTTTATTTTTCTTGCCGGGGCCGGGGTAACCTTTTATAAGACCCTCTCGGAATACCAAAATGAAATTAAGATAAAAGATCAGGTTGTTGCTACAAACCGTCTTTTTGAGAACAGAAAATTCGCCAGCACAACAAATGCCGATATTGATGTTGTTCATAAGGGAAAAACCATTGATGTAATTGCCGGCCTTCGAATTATAAACGACAATAACGAAAGCCTTGAAAGCTATCTCTTTTCCCTGAATCCCGGCCTTAAGGTAACGGGGGTCACGTCAGGAGGAAAAGAGGTCCCGTTCAGTGCCAGCGGACATATTATAGAAATCCGTCCGGGAAAACCTCTTGAAAAAGGAGAATCTGACAGTTTGACCATAGTCTATTCGGGCTATGTTTCAGAAGAATTCTGTTATCCTGATTATAAGGATAATATAAAGGAAAACCCCTACCGGATAGCAATGGTAAATGTGAATAAACGACAGGCCTTCCTCAGGGATGATTATGTTCTGCTTACACCCGAGACCCACTGGTATCCCGTACCAGGCTTAAACTATTATCCTTCAAATCCGGCCGGAATAAAAGTCAGTTTCACCCGATTTAAACTTAAGGCCGGCAGTGATAAAGGCCTCGTTGCCGTGTCGCAGGGGCAAATGAAAGAAAGCGACGGGAAATATGTTTATGACGCAGGTTTCCCACTTACCGGGTTAACCCTTGCAATGGGAAATTATATTTCAGATACACTAAAAATAGACTCTGTTGAATTAATCTCATGGCACTACAAAGGCAACGATTACTATAAAAAAGACCTTTCACTTCTCAATGATACTCTGAAATCTCTTGTATCGGGAATAATGAGAGAACTCGAAACCAATTTTTCGACTAAATATCCCTTCAGCTCACTTAGTATTGTTGAAGCGCCGGTTCAGTTCTATTCATATCCCAGGGTGAATACCCAGACCAGAGCGGAGCTTCAGCCCTCGATGGTGATAGTGCCCGAGAGGCTTGCAACCATTGAACAGGCTGGTTTCGGAAAACGTTTTACCAGGCAGAAGCGCCAGATGGAGCGAAACAACCAGGTGATAACCGACAAGGAACTGCAAGTAAGACTGTTCAATAATTTTGTCAGGAATACTTTCATCAGCGGTGAGAGCTTCAGCTTCAAAAACGGCGTTGCCCTGAATGAACCTGTAAGGTTTCGCCTCGGGCCAAGCTTCTATTTTTTCAGGAATAATTTTTATTCCGACGATTATCCTGTAATAAATGCAGCCATTGAATCGCATCTGCAAAAACTGGCAGTACCGGGTGCATCGAGTGATAATTATTACATTCCGGAAATTATCTCAGAGAATGACAAGGCAAATATGATCCTTAAGAACAAAAATTTCAGAGAGCTGATGGCTGAAAACCCGGGATATGACACAATCAGGACCATACTTACCCTGAAGGGCGATTATTATTTTAATTTTTTACGGCAAAAAGCAGGTATTGCCGAGTTTAACTCATGGTTTCTGAAATATCTAAATAGTCATATATATCAGAGAATAAACATTGTAGAATTTAATGAAGATGTAAAGCTAAAATTCGGCTTTGAGTTCTATTCCTTTCTTGAAAGCTGGTACAGGGGAAATGATCAGCCTGGTTTTCTCTTTTCATCGCTGCAGGCTCATGAAATCATTTCGGGTGACCGCTCAAAGTACCTCGTAACGTTTACGGCTTCTAATCCCGAACCGGCAGGAGGATTGTTCAACGTTTCGTTCCGCACAGGAAATCAGGGAGGGGCCCCTGTACAATCAGGCCCGGTGTTTGGACAAAGAGGTTACAGGGATATCTCGGTTCAGGGACGAGGGATGGAGTCAAATGATATTTCAAAAATCGTTTACCTTGGCCCTGCTGAAGCAAAGAAAATCAGTATCATACTCGATAATCCTCCAAGGGCAATGATGATCAATACGCTTTTCTCGGGCAACCTTCCGGGAGAATTGAACCTTCCAATCGAGGATATTAAAAAAACAAAAGACCGATTTGATATAAAGGAGGGGGAAGAAATCCTCTCATCTATCCCTCGATACGCTGATTCCCGCGAGATAATTGTTGATAATGAGGACTCTGGCTTTGTAAATCTGCATATTACCGAAACGGGTCTTCTGAAAAAAATGCTCGGCATTAAGAGGCAGCAGGGCGAATTATACGGAGTTATCAATCAATGGTGGGCTCCGGAATATTGGCAACCGATTATTCAGACAAACTATTATGGCAAATATGTAAGGTCTGCAGTATATACAAGGTCAGGCACAGGCGACAGATTTATAAAATGGAAGGGAATCATCAGCCAGCCCGGCTACTATGATATCTTTACCTATATCGGGAAAGCAAACGACAGGGCTTCTTTAAAAACACAGAACGGACAAGATGACCAAAAACCGGAAAGTGATAATTTTTATAAGGATTTTAATTTTAAAGTTTATCACGACGAAGGGATGGAGGAAATAACAATCAACTACTCTGACGCTGAGCCGGGATGGAATAAACTTGGAACATATTACCTCTCCAAAGATACTGCTAAAGTGGAACTTACAAACAAAACGCAGGGACGGATGGTGATAGGTGATGCTGTTAAATGGGCGAGACTGAAATAAAAGATAAAAGATAAAATTAAAAAGATAAAAGCGAAAAAATATGAAATATTATCGTCACACACTGGCAATTAGGTTGATGTTGTTCATCATGGCATCGGCGCTGGGTTCGTCAGTCTCATTTTCACAGCAGGGGCTGACCCTCGAACAGGCGCTGATCATAGCGGAGACAAACAGTCCTTCAATGAAGAAGACCAGGCTCAACCTCATAAGAAACCAGGAGAACCTCATTGCCCAGAATGCTGCGCTAAAGTCGAGCTTTTCTCTTACACTGAACCCCATAGCATATAATCAAAACCGTGAATTCAATGAGCTGATATCGAAATGGAACTCGATGACAACAACACAGAGCTATGGCGACTTCATGGTATCGCAGCCTATTGTGGCAACCGACGCAAGGATCTCGCTGACCAACAGATTCGGATATACCGACTCCTACAGCGAATATTCCGGCACAACAACCAAGGGATTCAGCAATAATCTTTCCCTCAGGATCGATCAGCCCCTTTTCACATACAACAGAACAAAGCTTCAATTGAAAGAACTTCAGCTTTCACTTGAAACCGCCCAGCTCGATTACGCAATGCAGCTCCTGGCACTTGAGAAGCAGGTATCACAGGCCTTTTATTATGTATACCAGCAACAGCAGAGTCTCGACATAGCCAACCAGGCATTTCAGAACATGCAGAAGAGCTATGAGGTATCAAAGAATAAAGTTGATGCAGGAATATCGGCCCGTGAGGAGATGTTTCAGGCTGAACTGAACCTGGCAACCACAAAATCGGACTTCGAGAACGCCCAGGTTTCCCTCGAGAATGCCAAGGACGATTTCAAAATCCTAATCGGAATGAGCCTTTTTGACGATATGATAGTGATGCCGAATATTGCTGTCGACACGGTGGCTGTCGACATCTCTTTTGCTATCGAACAGGGACTCTCGAACCGTATGGAACTGCGGCAGCGCAAAATAAATATTGAAATGACCCAGTTCGACCTGATACAGACAATGTCCCTGAATGAATTTAAAGGAAACCTTGGCCTGTCTGTCGGCCTGTTTGGCGACAATGAGAAAATAAAGAATGTATATTCCAGCCCTACAGATAATGAAACTGTGGCCCTTTCACTTGCCATACCGTTATGGGACTGGGGCGAAAGAAAATCAAGGATAAAGGCTACCCAGGCAAATATTGAAACGGCAAACATAACACTGGAAGAAGAACATAATAATATTATCCTGGGAATAAGGAAAATCTGCCGGAACCTCCTTAATCTTCAGAATCAGATAGAGATAGCACGACGTTCTGTTACAAATGCCCAGCTTACTTACGACCTTAATCTCGAGAAATACAAGAACGGTGACCTCACAGGCATGGACCTTAATATTGTTCAGAATCAGCTCTCCACCAAACAGTTAACCTTTACTAATTCGCTTATCTCCTACAAACTGGAACTGCTGAATCTCAAGATCCAAACCTTATATGACTTTGAGAAAAAAGAAACTGTGACACCGGTAACATCATTGGAAAAATAACTGAAAATCAATAATAAAATGAAAAAAATCATCCTTATAGGGGCAGTGACGTTACTGGCATTAACACGCTGCGGAAACCAGGACCCAAATCTAAATGCCGATGTAGAGATTCCTGTTTCAGTTGAAGATATCAGGCTTAAGCCTATAGAGGAGTTCATCAATACTACCGGCACTGCTTTCCCAAAAGGTGAAATAGTACTTAAGTCAAAGATAACTGCCTCCTACTTCCTTGAAAAGAACCCACAGACAGGAAGACCCTGGCAGCTGGGCGACAGGATAAAGGCCGGAACCCTTATAGCCCGCCTTGAGGATAAGGAATATGTGAATTCGATCAAACTTGAAACAAATGTCCTGAACCTTGAGCTGACTGAAAGTGAACTTAAAAAACAGGAATCGCTTTACGAAAAAGGAGGAGTGACACTGAAGGAACTGAAAACGGCCGGTATCAACTTCGAAAATGCAAAAACAACAGTGGAGAGCGCCCGGCTGCAGCTCGACAAGACAAAAGTTGTGGCTCCGATTGACGGAGTAATAGTCGATCTTCCTTATTATACCCAGAGCACTCAGGTTGATGCAGGCTCTGTTGTAGCCAAAATAATGGATTACCAGGTAATGTATATGGACGTTCAGCTTCCCGAAAAATACATCTCCATAATTAAGCCGGGTCAGCTGGCAAAACTCACCAATTATACGATTCCGGAAGATACAATCATCGGTACCATAACCCAGCTCTCGCCTGCCATAAATGCCGACACAAGGACATTCAAGGGCAATATATCAATAAACAATCCCGATCTGGTTCTTCGTCCCGGAATGTTCGTGAAGGCTGATATTGTTACTGATCATAAAGATACCGTGATAGTCATCCCCAAGAATATTATTCTGTCAAGGCAGAGAGGCAAGACCGTATTCATTGTCGACCGCGGTGTTGCGGTTGAAAGAGTGATTGAAACCGGCCTTGAAAACATATCCGAGACAGAAGTAATCAGGGGGCTTTCAAAAAACGAAAAAGTTGTTACAAGCGGATTTGAGACCCTTAGCAACAAATCAAAGGTAAAAATCATTAAATAACTGAAATGAACAGTATTGCCCGTTTTGCTGTAAAATACCCGGTCACGGTCCTGATGCTGGTTCTGGGAATTGTCCTCCTTGGCTTTATCTCCTTCGGCAAGCTGGGGACCGACCTTTTCCCCGACCTTAACAATCCAAGGATCTACATTGAACTCAAGGCCGGGGAAAAGCCGCCTGAAGAGATCGAGAAGAACTATGTCGATCAGATAGAATCGCTTACTATGCGACAGAGCGATGTTTTGCATGTATCATCAGTCTCTCAGGCCGGGTCGGCTACAATAACTGTTGAGTACGACTGGAACAAGGATATGGATGAGGCCTTCCTCGACCTTCAGAAGGAACTAAACTCATTTACCCAAAATTCCGATCTCGAAGATTTTACTATCTCACAGTACGATCCGAATGCCGCACCGGTTATGATCGTTGGACTTAAGAATCAGTCAATCACTAACATGGATGAACTGAGGAAGGTCGCTGGCAATTATATACGAAATGAACTTGTAAGGATCGAAGGAGTGGCCGATGTCAAACTTACAGGTACCGAGGAGAGCGAAGTAATAGTTGAAACAAATAAATATGTTCTCGAATCATTCGGTCTTACTTCAGATGTAATAGCCGCCCAGATAAGCAATTATAACAGGAATGTTTCCGGCGGTTCCATCGTCGATATGGGTCTCAGATATTCAATAAAAGGAGTCAGCGTTCTCAACGACCTCGAAGACCTTAAAAATATTATTGTTGGCTTCAAACAGTCATCATCCTCAGTACCGGCTTCTGCAGCAGGAGCCTCTTCCCTATCATCAGGTTCTTCATCAGAAAGTTTGACGGGAAGAGTACCGGTTTACCTCCGCGATGTTGCAACGGTGAGGTTCGGGAACAAGGATCCGGAAAACATAGTGACAATTAACGGGGAGAGATGTATAGGGCTTTCAATTTACAAAGAGCCCAAATTCAATACTGTCGAGGTGGTAAAGAGCCTCGACAAGACATTTGCCGACTTCGCTTTAGCCTTGCCCGGTTATGAATTCATTGGGATTCAGGATCAGGGCAGGTATATCGAGAATGCTATAAATGAGGTCAAAAACTCAACTCTTCTGGGCATCCTTCTGGCAGTGATTGTTCTTTATGTTTTCCTTCGCCGCATTGGAACTACAATGGTCATAAGTGTCGCAATCCCGATTTCGATAATTGCCACATTTAACCTGATGTATTTCAATCACCTCACCCTGAACATAATGACTCTTGGCGGGCTTGCCCTGGGGGCAGGAAGGCTCGTTGACGATGCTATTGTTGTACTTGAAAATATTACAAGGAACCGTGAGGCAGGAATGCCTTTACGCGATGCCGTCATTGAAGGGACAGGACAGGTTGGAGGTGCAATAACTGCTTCAACAATAACAACGATCGTAGTTTTCCTTCCAATAGTCTATCTGCGCGGAGCGTCCGGAGAGATGTTCAAAGACCAGGCATGGACTGTAGCATTTGCACTTATTTCATCGCTTTTTGTTGCCATGCTTGTTATTCCTATGCTGGTTAACACTTTTTTCAAGGGGAAGAAGGAACAGAATTATTCACAACAGGTCACTCCCATGCAATTCCGATGGTATCCTGAATTCCTGTCGGCTGTCATTGAAAAAAGAAAGATTGTAATTTTTGTTACTGTAATTCTTATGGCTTTATCGGCACTTCTTATTCCAAGACTTGGAAGCGAGTTCATGCCAAAAGCAACCTCATCAGGTTTCACAATCGAAATGACCCTTCCTGAAGGCACGAGTCTTGAGAGAACCAGGAGTACTGTCAGTAATGCCGAGACGGTCATCAGGGATTTGCTGGGAGATAAAATCAACATGATTTATTGCCAGTCGGGAAGCGACATAAGCACTACATCAGGCACTACAACAACAGCGGGAAAAGAGAACTTCGCTACAATGAAAATCTTCCTGAAAAAAGAATCTCCTGAAAAATCTGAAGAGTCAGTTTTAAGGGTTGAACAGTTCCTTAAAACAATTCCCGACCTTAAAGTTTCGATAAACCGTGATGAGACTTCGCTGCAGGCGACACTGGGAACCGGCACCGCACCATTCGTGGTTGAAATAAAAGGCAAGGAGTATGAGGAACTGGAAAAAATAATGAACGAGGCAAAGGCAGCCATCATGACGAATTCAGGTCTTTACAACATAACTACTTCCCTCGATGAAGGCACTCCTGAAGTTGAAGTTGCTGTCGACAGGTTCAAAACAAGTTATTACAACGTTACAGTTGAAAATGTCATAGGACAGATAAAGAGCTATTTAGCCGGCTCACAGGCAGGAAGCTTTGAAAAGGACGGGGAGCTTAAGGATATCACAATAAAACTTGAAGATATCTCACTCAACCAGCTGCAGGATCTTCTTATCACGGCAGGCTCGGTTAAAGTTCCCCTTAGTGAGCTTGCAAGGGTAAAGAGAGTTATTTCTCCCAGGGAGATCACAAGATCTGATCAGACACGCACGTGCTATATATACGCAATGGTCAACAAATCGAAATCCTTCGACAGAATAGTCAAAGATGCAGAAACATCCCTGAAAGCTGTTCCGGTACCTCCCGATTACAGAATCGACATCACTGGTGAGGAGCTGAAGAGAAAGGAAACTATGTCGAACCTCACATTTGCGCTTATCTTATCGGTCATCCTTGTATTCATGGTACTTGCAGCAGAATTCGAGTCGGTTATTCAGCCATTCGTAATCCTGCTGACAATGCCATTCGCAGTTGTAGGAACCATTCTGACCTTTCTCATTCTGGGCAAATCGTTGAACATGATGGCATATATCGGAATAATAATGTTGTGCGGAATAGCCGTTAGCAATGCCATTATCCTGATCGACAGGATAAACCAGCTGCGCGAGGAAGGAATGGGCAAAAAGGATTCTATTGTGACAGCCGGATCGCAAAGGATCAGGCCGATTTTGATGACAAGCCTGACTACTATCTTCGCTCTTATTCCGCTTACAATCGGCATAGGCGAAAGCGCTTCGCTCCGGTCGCCAATGGCCCTGGCTGTTGTTGGAGGACTCGTCTCGTCAACGATTCTGACGCTCATCGTTATACCTTGTTTTTACTGGGTTTTTGACAGTTTCAGTAAGTGGATCACGGGAGCCGAAAAAACAAGGCTGCAGTCCTGATAATTTTCTTATAAGACTTAGAATGAACTTTATTTTAAAAAGAAGAATACTTATCAGCATGCTCTTTCTGGGGGTGTCGATACTGGGCTACATTTCGTACAAAAAGCTATCGGTTGAACTTTTCCCGAATGCCCAGTTGCCTACACTTATCGTACAGGTGGGAACCCCGCTTGAGATGGATCCCAGATATATTGAAAGTCAGGCTATAATACCCATCGAAGGAGTTATCGGAACTCTCGAAGGAATCGAGAAAATCGAGACAAACATCACTTCACAGTATGGGACAATTATTATTTATTACACCCAGAATGCTGACCTTAAGTATGCAAACCTCAAGCTGCAGGAGAAGATTGACGCTGTAAAGACCACTATCCCTCCCGAATTTATAATAAATGTCATAAAAATTGACCTTCAGCAGCTTACAAACCAGTTCATGGAACTTCAGGTAAGAGGTTCAGGTGGAATTGACAGGATAAGGAATATCACTGACCGTGAAATTAAAACAGAATTTGAAAACATCGATGGCATAGCCGGAGTACAGGTTTATGGGGGAAAAGAAAACTCCATCGAGGTAAGGCTCAATGAAAAGGCGTGCAGGGCTAATGGCATTTCAATAGGACTGGTAAGGAATATTCTGAATAATAACCAGGCCTCAAGGACTTTTGCAGGGAAAGTCAGGGACGGAGACAATAAGCTTTTTGTCAATGTCACGTCCGAATACACCGATGTAAAGGAGATTGGCAACCTTATTGTAAAGACCCAGGGGCCTGTTTTACTGAAGGATGTGGCCGAAATCTTTTTCGGAGTCAAGGAACAGAGTTCGTACAGCAGGGTTAATGGTCTCGATGCTGTAACAATCACCCTCGTAAATGACAATCAGGCTAACCTGATCGACCTTTCACACAAGGCTATTGATCAGGTAACAAAGCTGAATAAAACACTACAATCAGAGGGGGTGCAGATAATCGTGCAGAACAACACTGCCGAGATAATGGAAAAGAATATAAATGAAATAATTAATCTTGCCATTACAGGCGGTCTTCTGGCCGTTTTGATCCTCTGGTTCTTCCTGAGAAACATTCGTCTTGTTACAATTATTGCCGTTTCAATTCCGGTTTCGGTATATACTGCTTTCAATTTCTTCTACGCTTACAACATCTCTATTAACAGTCTGACATTAGTAGGAATGGCCCTTGCTATAGGCATGCTCGTCGATAATTCAGTTGTTGTACTGGAGAATATTTATCGACTGGCAGGTCAGGGAAAAAGTAATGAAACAGCAGTTAAGCAGGGCACAACAGAGATCTGGAGATCAATATTTGCATCGACGCTCACCACTGTGATTGTTTTTATGCCATTTATCTTCTCCGACAACTTC
>CAIMVD010000081.1 GCA_903844815.1 uncultured Bacteroidota bacterium
AATTAACAGAATGCAAATCAGTGAAATACGAACAGACTCCATTATAAAAATAAAATATCCCAATGACAAAGCCAGCATTAAAATAAGAAGGACCCTGATTATGATACTTAAATAGAGATTTTTACTGATCATCTTCAAGATTTTTTAAGGCGGTTATAGAGTGTCTGCCTGGTAACACCCAACTGGCCAGCCGCTGCAGTAAGATTACCATTATGCTTCCTAAGCGCTTCACTGATCATGTGACGTTCCATCTCCTCCAGTGTTGTGAAAGCGTCATTACCCGAAATACTTGTCGTATATTTCAGCGATATGTCTTCGGGTTTCAGTATTGATGATTCACTCAGAATTACAGCCTTTTCAATTGTATGCTGAAGTTCCCTTATATTACCGGGCCATGAATATTTAAGTAGTTTCTCAAGTGCCAGCTGGTTTATCTTCTGATCAGGTTTATTGTATTTGTACGAATACTTTTTCAGGAAGAATTCCGCAAGGACAATTATGTCATTACCCCTGATCCGAAGCGGAGGCAATTCGATCTGAATCGTATTAATCCTGTAAAGAAGATCCTCACGAAAGAGTCCGTCGTGAACAAGTTTTTCAAGATTCCGGTTTGTTGCAAAGATAAGGCGGATATCGGTTGGAATGACCTCGTTTGATCCAATCCTTGTTATCTGACGGTTTTGAATAGCCGTCAGAAGTTTAGACTGCAGATGAAATGACAGGTTACCGATCTCATCGAGAAACAGGGTCCCCCTGTGGGCAATTTCAAATTTCCCCTGCCTGTTTTCACGGGCATCGGTAAAGGCTCCTTTCATGTGCCCAAACAACTCACTTTCGAACAGAGTTTCGCTCAAAGCTCCCATATCGACACTAACCATCACCTCTCCGGAACGTGACGATAAACGGTGAATCTCCTGCGCTACTAATTCCTTGCCGGTCCCGTTTTCGCCTGTGATAAGCACATTGGCATCGGTCTTCGCAACTTTCCTTACCATGTTTAGCACATCAAGCAACTGAGGCGATGATCCTATAATTGATTTCTGATCCCGGTTAATTTCATTTTTTAGTCCTTTCTCCCTTTCCTTCAGCTTTATCACCTCCTTTTTTGAAAGATTGAGCTGAATTGCCAGTTTAATGGTTGCAACAAGTTTCTCATTATCCCATGGTTTAAGGATAAAATCTGATGCTCCTGCTTTAAGAGCCATTACTGCAGTATTTATATCACCGTAGGCGGTAATCATCACAACAGAAATGTCAGGATTTGACTCCTTTATTTTCCCGAGCCAGAAAATTCCCTCGTTACCAGTATTAACCCCTGCCTGAAAGTTCATATCAAGAATTACAAGATTGTAGTCGTTCTTCCTTAACTCAGCTGGTATCTGATTTGGATTTGAAATGGCGGTAACTGTCTGAAATAAAGGAGAAAGAAGTATTTCAAGAGTACTCAGGATACTCCTATTGTCGTCGACAATTAAAATATTTCCTTTAATGTTTTGCATATGACCCGGAATGTGCTGTTATGATAAAGAAATGAGCTTAATTTTAGTTCCGAATTGTAACCCTGGAATTGAAAGCTTATACAAAACTAGATGATTTAATTCTTATTGACAATTGTTCGTAAAATATTTTTACGTTTTACAGTAAAATATATTTACGAAACCCAAAACACCTTCTTGCTATTGATCTGTTTTTCAATAACATAAATTTATGGCATTATTATGGCAATGGATTTGCCAAACAAATAACTAAAACTGTTATGCAATGATCCGGATGATCATAAAAATCTCTGCCAGGAATTACTGCGCAGCTCCTTGAGAAACAGTTTTTCGAATCTCGCAAGTTAACAGGCAGGATTTGCAGTTTATGATAGTGAGGCAATAAATGAATGAACTTAAACACGGAGTTACACGGAGTTAAAAGGAGTTCCACTGAGTATTAAGCAGTGAAACTCTGTAATAACTCCGTGAAACTCCGTGGTAAAAAAGTGAAAAAAATGATTCACAAAATCATCCATATTGCATTAAGGAATATCCTTAAAAACAAAGGTATAAGCTGTATTAATATTCTTGGACTTGGTATTGGAATGATGGCAGTACTACTGATCTTCCAGTATATAATATGCGTACAGGACAAAAGATAATCCTCCTTCGCTAAGCTACGAAGGACAAAGAAAGTAAAAAGACAAAAGTTATAAGAAAATAGATCATGGTAAACATCAGACTCATTCTCCGAAATCTTTTCAGGATTAAAAGTTTTGCAATCCTTAATATTACCGGACTTGCCATAGGTCTAGCCTGTTCAGTTGCCGTAATAGTCTGGGTAAAAAAAGAACTAAGCTACGACCGACATCTGCCCGATTCTGACAGGATCTTCAGGCTGACTTTTGAAACCAATTTCAATGGCAACCGCATCCACTTTGCGCGCTGTTATGAATCGTGGATCTGGGAGATGCCAAAGATCTTTCCCCAAATTGAGGAGATGGTAAGACTGGAGCCCTACAGACAGACTGCTATAAAAGCAGGCGAAAATAAATTCTATTCCAACCGGATTTTCTCAACTGATACTAACTTTTTTAAAGTTTTTAATATAGAATTGGTCTCCGGTGACTTTGAGAAGGCCTTAAGTGAACCCTATTCTGCAGTAATATCAGAATCACTTGCCAGAAAGTGTTTTGGGAATATTAACCCCGTAGGTCAACCACTTTTATTATCGGGTTTACAGGACACAAAATTTGGCACCTTTTTTATTAAGGGTGTAATGAAGGACACCCCTGCCAGTTCACATATTCATTTCGACGTTCTGACATCATTTGCAAAACCGGAAGAACCTCCTTATTGGGCATATGTATATATACTGTTAAAGAAGAATACCGGTCCCGATGAAGTATTAAAGCAGTTCCCTGAGTTTATTAAAGAGGTGACCAAAGATTCGGAACGTAAATCATATACACCTTATCTGCAAAAGATTACAGACATACACCTTTTTTCAAACAAGGACAGGGAGATAGAAGACAATGGGAATATTACAGGAATTTATCTGTTTGCAGTTATTACGTTGGTTTTGCTAATAGTATCATGGGTAAATTATTATAATCTGAACAGAGCCAGACTATTTACTCTTAAGAAACAAATTCACGTACAACGGATAACCGGGGCAAACAATAAACTTATCATTTTCCAATCAGTAACAGAATCGGCTATTAGTGTTGCCTTGTCGCTGATACTTGCAATAATCTTACTTGATCTGGCAGAAAAACCTGCCATGACTGTTTTTGGTTTTAATATTCTGCCAGGAGGTTATTCTGATCTGACAACCAACTGGCTCATCATCTCAGCTATATTGATCGTTTCACTATTTGCCGGGAGTCTGCCATTAATCATCTATATCGCAACAGGAGGAAACTCTTCACTGGGTTTCAAAGAAAACAGGTTTAAGAAAATTCGCGGACTTTCGTCGTACGGGATACTCATGACTGCACAGATTTGTCTTTCTATTATTTTATTGGTTTCAGCTATAACTATTTATGAACAAAATAGTTACATGTTGTCGCGCAGTCTTGGAAAAATGAGTACCGACATATTATCATTTCCGAATCAGAACTGGGAATCGAGGTCAAAATATACTGCAATACGCAACCGGGCAATGCAAAATCCACTTATTAAAAGCTTTTCTGCGGCAATGGAGGAACCTTCCGGGGAATCACTTGACGCACTCAGGATCGAATCATCCGGATTAAAGGACACTCTGGGTGTTAGAGAATTGTTTGTAATGCCTGTTGAAGATAACTTCTTTGATCTGTTCAAAATACCCCTGATTGCCGGGAGAAACTTCACACTATTCAATCCCGAAAGGAAGGGAGAAGATTATATCCTGAATGAAACTGCAGTTAAACGACTGGGTTGGACACCTGAAGAAGCAATAGGGAAACCTTTTAAAATAGTATTCGACACCCCTGATATCTTTTTTGGAGGTAATGTAGTGGGAGTAGTCCGCGACTTTAATTTCAGCACTGTAAAGCAGGAGATAAAGCCTTATGTACTGTTTCAAAAACCCATTTTTTATGTCTGCTTCCTTGTCAGGGTGGATTCTGAAAGAAAAGAAGAAGCAATTGCCGTCCTGAAAAAAATATGGGATGAGGAGCTGCCTGACTATCCTTTTCAATATGAGTTCCTTGATGATGTTTACAGAGCTGCATACAGTAAGGAAATTTCACAGGCTAACATCACAGCCTTTTTCTCAGTCCTTGCAATAATTATTATCTGTTTCGGTCTCTTTTCTGTTACCTCAGTGCTGGTCGCAAGAAGAACCAAGGAGGTCGGCATTCGAAAAGTAAACGGCGCCAAAGTAGCAGATGTAATAATAATGCTGAACTCCGGGTTTATTAAAATGGGGATAATTGCTTTTATACTCGCCTGCCCGGTGGCATGGTATGCCATGAATAAGTGGCTTCAAAACTTTGTATACAGGACTGAAATAAAGTGGTGGGTTTTCGCTGTAGCCGGAATAATAGTTTTTTCAGTTACCCTGATAACGGTCAGTTTACAATGCTGGAGAACGGCGACAAGGAACCCGGTGGAGGCTCTGCGTTACGAGTAGATAAGACAAAAGATAAAAGTAAAAAGATAAAAGTAAAAAGATAAAAGTCCACGCTATGATAAAGAATTACATAAAGACTGCGCTGCGGTTCCTCAGGAATAATAAAGTATTTGCTGCAATCAACATGCTGAGCCTCTCAATTGCCCTGGCTGCTTCTTTCATTATTCTTCTGTATGTAATTAACGAACTCAGTTACGACAGATTCAATAAGAACAGAAAAGATATTTACAGGGTGGTTAATTATTATAAGGATTTTAAAAGGACAATGTCAGGAACCCCATATATACTATCGAAGTCTTTGAAGGAGCAATTTCCACAGGTACAAAACGCTGTAACAGAGAGATATTCAAACGGCTTCAGTGTGAAACTAAAAGAGGAAATCATTGCTGTACCCTATGCAATGGCAACAACATCAGAAATATTTAGCATTTTCACAATTAAACTGCTGGCAGGAAGTTCTCCGGAAAAGTTACTCGATGATTTAAACTCTATTGTCCTCTCGAAGGATTTGGCTCAAAAACTCTTTCCGGGTGAAGATCCTGTCGGAAAAGAAGTCATAAGTTACATAAATAATGAGGAGCAAATGCTGGTTGTAAAGGGAGTATTTGAAAATATCCCGGTGAACACAACTCTTCCTGCATCATGTTTCATAAACAGTAAATGGACAACCTATCCATTAAACAAAGCCTTTAACATTACTGATGCCGAGACTAACTGGACAATGGATTTCTGGTTTACCTGGGTTAAGCTTGTAAAAGGGACCGATCCGGCTGAGCTTGAAAAACAATTCAGGGCATTTGAAAAAAAGAATATAAGTGAAGATCCTAATAATCAGTATTCACTACAGAATCTGTCGGATGTATATTTAAAATCAGAGGATGTTGCAAATACTTTCCTGAGTGGGAATATGTCAAACGTAAAACTCTTCTCGGCAATTGCCCTCCTTATAGTCCTTGTAGCTGCAATAAATTACATCATCCTGTCAACAGCAGTATCGGCTTCCCGTGGAAAAGAGATTGGGGTTAGAAAGACATTCGGAGCTGTAAACAACAGTATAAAGAAACAACTTCTGAGCGAATCAGTTCTGCTTTCAGTACTCGTTCTGCCTGTATCTCTCTTTCTGATGTGGCTGGCAATGCCAGCAGCAGGTATGCTGTTTGATACAAAACTTACAATAATCGGCTCAAATATTCCATCATATATTTCAATCTATCTGGCTGTTACTATTCTTATCGGTCTGGTTTCCGGTATTTATACCTCGGCTTACCTGTCGAGGCTCAAAGTGATGAGTATCCTTAAAAATGCTACACATACAGGAAAAAAGAGACAACTCTTCCGATCCTTTCTGATTGTTCTTCAGCTTGTAATATTCTGCTCATTTGTTTCTGCAACAATCATAATCCGTTTACAGTATCAGTATGCCCTAAAAAAGGATAACGGATATTTTACGAAAGATATCCTCATTATTGACCTCGGACGAAAATTCACAGGATATTCAGCGTACATAAACAGTATAAAATCGAGTCCTAACGTGATTTCAGCTGCCGGTGTGATGGACGGACTTCCAATGGAAGGTTCGATGTCGTCAATCATTCCTAATTTCGAGGATCAAGAGAAAAAAATAGAGGTTGAAGGTTTGGCAGTCGATTACGATTTTATATCGGCAATGGGGATCCCGATCCTTAAAGGTCGTGAATTCTCAAGGGATTTTGGAAGTGACATGAAGGGTTCGGTTATGCTGAATGAAACTGCCGTAAAAGAGCTAAGTATAAAAGATCCTTTAGGAAAAACAATAGAAGGACAGACAATTATTGGAATCGTAAAAGATTTTAACCTGCATTCGTTGCACAGCGACATTCCCCCACTAATTATATCAATGACCGACACATATATACGACAGGTGGTCGTCCATTATAAACCTGGTTCAATTGATAATATCCTTCCCTTTCTGGAAGCTGAGTGGAAAAAGGAGGTCCCCGATGAACCATTCAGGTATTCGACTATTGAAGATACAATAAAAAGGATCTACTCTGTCGAAAAGAATCTCAGTACAATCGTAACAATTTTTGCATTATTCACATTGCTGATTGCAGCATCGGGATTATTCGGACTGATACTTTTCATTGCACGGTCCAGGACAAAAGAGATCGGAGTCAGAAAGGTCTTTGGAAGTTCGGAGAAAGCAATAGTTCTCTTTTTTCTGCGGAACAATTTTCTTCTTGTACTTATTGCAGGTTTAATTTCAGTCCCTGTTACATTATACATAATGAATAAATGGCTGAACAACTTTGCATTCAAAGTCGGGATAAGCTGGTGGATCTTTCTTATCGGATTTGTTATTGCAGCAGTTGTTGTAATGGGGACTGTATTCCTGCAATCATACAAGGCATCAAGGATCAATCCGGTGAAGGCGTTAAGATATGAATAACCCCTTTGCCTCCAACGGGCTGTCTAAATGCCTCCGTGGTACTCTGTGGCA
>CAIMVD010000082.1 GCA_903844815.1 uncultured Bacteroidota bacterium
ACTCAATTTCCCCCTGCCCAAATAACATACGATAGGTTTAAAACCTCCGAAAAACCTCGAAGAACCACAGAAAACATGATTAAATTTGAAGCAAGCGAAATAAAGGGTTCAGGTGAATTTATGAATCGCTCAATTTAGGTAGTAATTACTTTGTTAAGAAAATTGCTAAAGACTGGTTTTGAATCATCAGAAAGAAAAAAACCAAACAAGCTGTTAATTAAAACCAAGGATCCCTTGCTAAGCAGTTTTGCACCACTCAGGTTTAAATCAACGATTTCCCCTTCCCTGGAAAGTTTATAATATGGAATTGGTGTAAAGTTTAATAAATCAGAATAATTTCTATTAAGGATGTCTGACTGTTCTTTTGCCAGTTTAAGTTCTTCATTCTGCATTTCCAGCTCAATCTGATTAACCCGGAGTTCGTGAAGGAGTTTCAGAGCATCTGTTCCGGAAAGAGGAAAACCTGTTGTTGAGAACTTCTGTTTCAGTTGCTCTTCTGCTTTTTGACGAAGGGATGGTTTTTTGGAATTATTTTCATTTTTCATTTTTACTATTTATAATCTAAGGGAAGGTTAAGGTAATCGAAATTCAATTATTCCGCGTTTTCAATATTAAAAAATAAAGTGTTACTGCCAGATATGTTGGCAAATCCTCAGGATAAATCTATAAAATGGTTTACTATAAAACTAATTTGACCCCTCCGGTTATAGTATTAATAATAAATGCTTTATAGCATGTTGTTTATTAATATCTTGTAACCTGCTCAAATGAACAGCGATTCCTCACTTATGCATGGGAAAATATTGAAATAATGCAAAGATATATATCTCTGACTATGATCAGCAAATACTATATAAAATAGGATTACCCCATTTCACTGAATATTTAAATCTACGTTTTATGGTTTTTATTGCTTACATTTATTTGAACAAAACCGGGGCGGAAAAATAGGAAATTATGAGAATAGAATCGAAAGTAAAACCTGAAATATGCCATAAATGCGGCTCAAAAAGGATAGCTGAAATTTTATACGGGATGCCCCTTGGCACTTCGGAACTTCAAAAGGATATGGAAGAAGGTAAAATTGTTTTGGGAGGATGTTGTATTACTAATGATGATCCGAAATGGCAATGTGTTGATTGTGATGCTCCTATTTACAAAAAATTTTTCTGAAAGGAATAATTTCAATTAAAATGCTAATCAGGCGGTATACTGATTGATCTGTTCATTAGCTTACTGCGGCATCCTTACTGATGTTTTGTGCATTTTATTACGGGTTGAAGAAGCCAGACAATCATAATCATAAGAAAAAATTACCAGCAAAGTCTCAGGAAGTACAAATAAAGAAAGCCCCGATATCACTAAATATCAGGGCTTTCGCCGTTTGTTTTGGTAGTCCCACCAGGAATCGAACCTGAATCTAAGGTTTAGGAAACCTCCATTCTATCCATTGAACTATGGGACCATCTCTTTTTCTTTCATCCGGAATCCTCTGTTCCTTATCCTCCGAAGCCTTCCTTTTTAACAGTTGGTTTTGTAAAAACTCTGGCGAAGGAGGATGAACTATGGGACCATTTTTCCCGGACTGCAAAAATACATTTTTTTTTCTATTTCAAACGCCCATCGGGCAATCTCAATGAAAAAACTCTTCGAAGCCAGGGTAAATTACCAGGAGGTCGAATATTTAAGACTATAAACCCGGTAAGTCATACTCTCGCCCGTAGCCTGATTCTTGTACTGAATAAACCCCGATAGTACCGGATTGGTTTTTCCTATGGCGGTCGTGGCCTGCCTTGGCATCGGTTCATTTATCCTCAGCTTCAGATCGTGATTTCCCTTTCCCGAAAAGGTCTGCCCGATGTTTTCAATTATCACCGGCGCCGCTCCTTTGATCTCGAGCGTGACTTTCTGTATCTCAATCGGGGAATCATACCTGGAAACCACCGTTACTATGCAGTCGGAGGTAAGGATATTGTCGGCTTCATCGGTAACCTTAACAAACCTTACGGCCTCGCTTACAAAGATTGCAGTCTTATTTTCGGTAATATCAAAGTAAAACTTCCTGGAGATGTTGTTGTTCCCGAAACGAAAAGCCACATTGATGTTGTTTTCCGGATCCTCGTAGCAATTGTCGTAGTTGTAGCTTATCTCCCAGCCGTTCTCTCCGTTTTTAGTGCCGTTTATCCTTGCGCATTCTGAGGTCACTACCGGATTCTTAACAGTTGTGATCTGCCTGCTGTTAAGCATCAGTGCAAACTTAAGCAAGCCCCTGCTGCTTCCGTTTTCAGTAAGCTCAATGGCTTTGTAGAGGTTGCGGTACCTTGCCGAAACGGTATTGACCCTGTCGAGACGGGCATCGAGGAAAGCTTCCTGCAAGGCCTTGAGCTGATCGAGATTGCTTTCGATCTGTTCGACCGAGGTAACTGTCTCAACCTCTTCTTCGAGGCGGTTCAGCTCTTCGGTAAGCTTTTTATCGTTAATGTTGAAATCCATCACAAGCTTTTTCAGCTCAAATTCGGGGAAAGGGTATTTGATATGATACTCGTAATAGGTCTTACCCGCCTTTTTGTCGGTCAGTTTTTCCCAGTAGTACTCATTCGCCCTGCTCAGCGAGATTCCCTGCAGGTAAGGTACCTTGCCCGACTGGCTGGTTACCTCCGAATTGTATTTCTCAAAGAAGGTAAATACCTTTTTGTTCATATTCGTCTCCTCTGTCTGAACAGTGCCTGTTGCCTTAACATTGTCGGCAACAGATGTCACTATTCTTTCCTTTATCATCATAAGGGCATTATCCTGGGCGGCGTTGATCGTTGCACCGGTTCCGCTTACAATAATAAAATCCTTCGCCACGCCGTTTATCCAGTCGGGTTTACGGCCGCTCTTCTCCTGGACTTTTGGTTGGGCAAAAGCGCAGATGCCCAGGAGAGTGAGACCCAGGATGAATGTCAGCTTTTTCATAGGGATGGGTTTGGTTTTTATTGCTCTTTTGAGAGCTTACCCATCTCTTCGTTGAAGATCTTTTCGAATTTCATCCTGTCGTAGTCGAGCTGAAGCTTCTGATTTTTGGATACTCCTGAGCTAATGTTGTTCATAAGGTCATCCTTTGCCATCTCAACGGCGATGTATGAATAATAGAGTCCGTCGTCCTTTGTGAACATCTTTGAGCAGGCAGTTACAACACCCGAGAGCTGCTGACTGACAACATCCCTTACCATCTGTTCGAATTTCTCTTCAAATTCACTGGCCTTTGCTATCTGGCGCTCACTTGTATAACGCTCGGTAACTGCTTTTATGGTGTTATTTATTGAAGTAGCAAGATTGGTGTTGGCATCGAGCAGGGCTTTCCTTTTGCAGGTCGACTGATCCTGGCTTGAAGCAGTACCGGTTGCCCTGAAGAACGTGGCATCGCTGCGGAATTCGGCATCGCTGCAGGGGGTAATAACCTCTTTCATCCCGGGATAAACAGGTTGTGCTATAACTTTCTTGGCTTTGCACGAATCAAGCGTCGTAACAGAGGCGGCAAATAGAAGCAGGCACATAATTCTGAATGTAACTTTTGTCATGGCATTAAAATTTAAAAGGTGAACACAAAAAATTATTTTAAATGGTTCTCTTATGATACGCTTTGATGATCTCAACGATAGAGCCATACCCAATCCCTGTAAGAATAGTATTGGCCGAGAGCAGTGGCATAGGCAACTCCGATATCGTGGATAATCTGAAGGCGTTGTTTTTCAAGGTCGATGGCATCGTTATACCTTTTCATCTTGAAGTCCCATACTTTCCCGTCCTCCAGGAGTTTCTTCTTTATTTCCTCGGCCAGCGCCTGCCCTTCGGCCCAGCATTTTGAGTCGGGCGTTATGTAGGCAAGGTTTACAGCGGCCGCGTCGTGGTCGATATTTGCCCAGGCAGCCTTTGCAGCAGCCAGGTACCGTCCGCAGGTATAGTCGTCCCACTGTTTGAAAATGTCGATAGAGAGGTCGGCGCTTTTATCGTAGCATTCGCGGCAGACATCGGGTACTTCCGATAGCAGATGCAGGGCTTCCTCATACTTGCGTTGTCCTGCAAGCGCCTGTGCCTGTTTGAGGAAGACGTCGCACTTTGAGTTGTAAAACTCGATAATCTTCTCTTTGCCCTTTTCGACAAATCCCTTGAACTGTCCCATTTTTGGGTTTATATTCCTGATAATCTGGATCATCGCCTTTTCTTCGGTCTGACCTGCCCCCTTGAACTCGACAGAGGTCTGGCTGAAAATTGTCTGGGTTTCTGCGTCGACTATATAGAAGACGAATTCCACAGTAAGGGCCATCAAAGGAGGGGCGCTTGGTGTAATGTCCTTTGTAAGAACATTAATGCCTGGCACAATGGCGAAACGCGATCCGTATTCTGAAGCGCCCAGGCCGTTCTGAGTAACTATCTGCCTCATTTTGTTCTCAAGCATTGATGCCGATCCGCTGGGAATGTCGCCGGCCTCATTAGGGACAAGGGCGGCAATGGAAAGTCGCTGTATGTCGTCGGATTTACCAAGCGAGTTCTGTCCTTTTGCCGGAAGAAGCGCGAGAAGGGCAAACACAAGCGCAATAAAAAGTTTTTTCATATTTATTGTCTTTTAAGTTTTCCGGTGCAATTTTTTTCTTTCATTACGAAAGGTCTATTTCTCACCGAGTATCAGCCATGCCTCGCCGAGGCCGCGCTGGTACACTTTAGAGGTGAGACTGAAGGGTGCCTTGGTGAGGTAAACTCTCAGATCGGTTACGAAGCTTCTTGTGTCGACTGCCCTGTCGATACCCTTGGAATCCTTTTTCATCAGCGGTATTCGTACCTGCTCGTATCGGGCCATGGTTGCAGTAGCATCGCTTCTGTTGTACCTTCCCGAAACACAGTTTTCGTCGAGCCAGGTATCGATAGCTGTAGTGAGTTCCACAGTTTCGCCATTTACATCATACTCGGTTTCGAGATCGTCAACGGTGCTGTTCCAGGTCTTGATAAGGATCTTTACCTCCCGGCCATTGGCAAACATATCATCAAAGTGGCGCATGAGTCCGGTATTGAAACCATCCATATAGCTCAGGACAGCTTCTTCGAGGAGAAGTTCCGGCGCCGAGACCGATGATGGTTTTCCGGCTCCTGCTGCCCCCGAGATCTGCTTGGAGGTATAGGCGTCGAGGCCTTTCAGGTTAAAGCTTATATAACTCTGAGGGCCGCTTTTTTTGATAGTAAAATCGAGGTCAAGGATAATATCGGCTTTGGCTGTCCTTTTAAGCCTGTCGATCGGGCTTTCAGCTACCGAGGCACCCGACTTGCTTGAGAGCATTGCCATTTCGGCGCCTTCCTGCTCAAGGTTTTTGAGTTCCTGTTCAAGGTCCTTGAGTGGGAATCCCCTGTCGGCCATTATCTGACCCATCTTGGTGATTACAAGTCGCAGGTCGGGATCAGTCTGAAGTGCTTTTTTATAATCGGGGAGGGTTTGGCTCATCCCCTGATTATCAAAACTCATGGAATAGCTCCTGCTAAGGCAATAGATGTCGCTGGGCAGGACCATGATTGTTGGTTTTTTTGCCTGCGAAAAGGACTGCAGTGTGCAAAGGGCCGCGAATATCAACAAGCTGATTTTTTTCATAGTGCTTTACTGGTTTGATTAAATAATATCAGAATCCTTTATCGAGCCTTCGTGCTATGTTATCGGCCTCGAGCTGTTTCCTCAGGGCATCGTACATAACCTGCACATTTATTGCCACCTTGTATCCTCTTTTAAGCTTGAGTCTGTCCTGGCCCGCCGGATCACCGTCAGTTGTCACGGCTATGTATTGCAGGTATTTACCGCCGGTTTCAAAAAATTTCTCGAAGTAGGCGGAATAGGTTACTTCTGCATTGGGCTCAGTGAGTATCGGGGGTGTCGGTGCCGACCCTGCGCCGCCTGTAAGTCCTTTGAATATACATGCAGCAATTGCATCGGATTTAGCCTTCATTATAGCCTCAGGGACATCCTTTCCCACGCCCCATACCTTGAATACCTTTGTACCGTCCTGGCCAACACCCAATGGTTCTATCTCATAGTTGTACTGGCTGTGGTAGAGTATCCTGCTCTCTTTTCTTGTCTGGGCGCCGGTCTTTGAAGGCATCAGAGCCATTATGGCCAGCGAAAGCGTCAAAAATAAAAATAATCTTTTCATATCTTATTAATTTATGAATCAGAACTGAACTCTTAATCCTGCACAGAATGAGAAGGAACCGGCACCCCTGTCGGGGAAATAGTCATTGTATTTTGCTTTCACGTCTCCGTCCATGATGTCGCCTTCTCCGTTCTGCGCGGTTGTAAAGATGTAGCTGCCGAGGCCGCCAATCAGCTGAATATTGTAGCGAACGTTTAGTGCCAGGTTGGCGCCATATTTGACATATAGCGACTTGATAAGGTTGCCTTTGAACTGGGCATCATCCTTCCAGTCGGCGTTCTTTGCCTCTTCGAAACCCACACCTGCATAAGGTGCAAGTTCGAGAATGTTGATCATCCGGAAGCCCTTTGCTAATCCGAGCTCATAACGAAGAAAGTTCAGGTTCTGATCGATGAGTGGAGTTTTTTCGATTTTGGTGTAAAGCTTCTCCTCATATCCTACTCCGACGAACACGTATAAGGAAGGAATTGAAGTATAACGGCCAACATTCACCTCCAGGCGGGATGAAAATCCTGCCACAGAGCCTGATTCCACTCCAAGAGTTATGCCGATTCCGGCATCGTTGCTCTGCTGAAGCAGGAATCCGTTTTCAAGGTGGCCCCCTGCAACCTGGTAAAAGGTCGACATTTGAGAAGAACCTGTTGCAACATTGCGGTTGTCAACGACTTTCTTCGCCCTGATAACGCTTCTCCTTACCGGCTTTGTGGAGTTTGTGTTTTCATCGTAAACATATTCATAGACGAAGTAACGATTGTCAACAGCGAGGCCTTCCTTCTTTCCGATTTTCGCCCTGAGGGGATTGGTCTGATAGATCGAGGTTTTGACTTTCAGATCCTCAACCTTCTTCTCCACATTATAAATACAGTCATTGAGCCCGTTCTGCATGAGGGCGGCAAAAAGCTCATCGTTTGTTTTAGGTGGCGAAGTGGTCGATTTATTTTTCTTTGATTCGGTCTGAACCACTGAAGCAGAAGCCTGCGACACATATTCAAGGTTGAAGTTCATTTTCGCGAAGTCAGCATTTTTTTTGGCCTTCACTGCGGGAGTGTCATCGGAATAGATCCAGAGGTCATTATACAACTGTGACTGGATTGTCTCATCGAAAATTATTTTGTATAGGAAGATCTTTACATCGGCACTCCATCCCCTGGTAACCGAATCGTCGATTAGCTTAAGGTTCGTATAATCGATTGCCACGGCAAAGCTTTTTGAGATAAGCTTATCGCCATAATCCTTCAGCGCTTCAACGCCCCTTTTGGTACCCTTGGCATTTAAAACATCGGCATCGGAGGCATTGTACATCCCACGTTCAAGGAACCTGTCGGCGCTCATCGTACCATCGGCCTGACGGGCATACCAGTACGAAATGATCTGGTTTCCGGTTTTTGCAGTGTTAAGGGCATCGGCAATGCTGTTGTTTACAGGACCAATGAACCCAGCAGCATACGGGGCCGTAACCGAAGGGGTACTAATCTTGTTTTCGAAGTACTTGTCGGGGATAACGATTTTGGCTATCCCGTCTTTTAGTTTAGAACTGTAGGGAATTTCGGGATGGTCGATAAGGACCACAGAAAGCGAGCTGCGATCATAAGTTGAAGATACTGGTGCTTTTTTGTTCTGCCCGAAGGCAACCGGAAGGATCGATAGTAAGATAATACCGATCAGAAAGTGGCGTGTACTCATATAATATCAAGTTATAGGTTATCCCCGAGACCACGATTCTCAATATAAATCGATTGTTATCAGACAAATATATTAAATTCACGATATTTCAAAGTATATCTTATGTATTTAATAGTACACTTCGTCAAAAAATCTAATTTTGTCTGATGGTGTTTCTTTAATTTTCAATTACTAAAATTCCTTAGCATGAACTGGATCGACGCCACTATAGTTGTTATTCTTATTATCGCTCTGGTCACAGGTTTTATAAACGGGCTCGTAAAAGAGGTAGCATCTCTGGCTGCCCTTATACTCGGAATATGGGGAGCCATAAAATTTTCGGCATTCACAGCCGAAAAACTCTACGACTACTTCGACATGTCGGGCAAATATGTAGGCATCATTGCGTTTCTGGTTACCTTCGGGATCATTGTAGTGATCATTCATTTTATCGGGCTTATAGCCGACAAAATAGTCAGTGCAGCCGCCCTCGGCTTTGTGAACCGGTTGTTGGGAATAGTCTTCGGCCTCTTTAAGTCGGTGCTGATAATGAGCGTCTTCTTTGTGATCCTGAATGCGATTGATGCCCGCCGTCCCTTCCTTCCGAAAGACACAATAGAACAGTCCGTTTTTTATAGTCCGATATCCGATATAGCTCCTGTATTATTCCCCATCATTGGCGAGGGAGGTTTCACCCACAGCTTCGACCGTTTTAAAAAGAAGCCTTCCGAGGTGACCATGTAACTCAGTTTACTATATTTGCAGTTCTGAAAAAAACGGAACTATGAATTTTGTTGAAGAACTGAAATGGAGAGGCATGATTCACGATATCATGCCCGGCACTGAAGAATTGCTTAATAAGGAACGCACAAGCGGATATATCGGATTCGACCCGACAGCCGATTCATTGCATATCGGTCATATGGTACAGGTTATGATGCTTATGCACTTCCAGCGTGCCGGCCACACTCCGATTGCCCTTGTCGGCGGAGCTACCGGGATGATAGGGGACCCTTCAGGCAAATCGGAAGAGAGAAACCTTCTGGATGAGACTTCCCTTCGCAGAAACCAGGAAGCCATTAAAATACAGCTTGCAAAATTCCTTGACTTCAAGTCGGATAAGCCTAACAAGGCCCTGATGGTTAATAATTATGACTGGATGAAGGATTTTTCCTTCCTGGCCTTCATCAGGGATATCGGAAAGCATATTACTGTTAACTACATGATGTCGAAAGACTCGGTTAAGAAAAGAATCGGTTCGGAATCAAAGGATGGTATGTCCTTCACTGAGTTTTCATACCAGCTCGTACAGGGTACCGACTTCCTGCATCTCTATAATAACTTCAGCTGCAAACTTCAGATGGGCGGCTCCGACCAGTGGGGCAACATAGTCACCGGAACGGAACTTATCAGGCGCAAGGCAGGAGGAGAGGCCTTCGCTCTTACCTGTCCGCTGATAACAAAAGCCGATGGCAACAAATTCGGGAAGACAGAATCGGGAAACGTATGGCTCGATCCCGGGAAAACCACCCCTTACCAGTTTTACCAGTTCTGGCTCAACGTATCGGATGAGGATGCAGCCAAGTATATAAAAATATTCACAATACTTTCACAAGAGGAAATCGGGGCAATAACTCTGGAACATTCAAAGGCTCCTCATGAACGTCTTCTGCAGAGAAGGCTGGCTGAGGAAGTTACCGTGATGGTCCATTCGCGCGAAGATTATGAAGGGGCCGTTGAGGCATCGCAGATCCTCTTTGGAAAAGGCACCACCGAATCGCTGAGGAAGATGAATGAAAGTACTTTCCTTGCAGTTTTTGAAGGAGTGCCTGTTTTTGAAATCGGAAATGAGATTATCGACGGAGGTGTTTCAATCGCCGATCTTTGTGCCGAACATTCACAGGTGTTTACTTCAAAGGGAGAGCTGAGACGACTTGTTCAGGGAGGGGGACTTAGTCTGAATAAGGAAAAGGTGGAGAATGCTGAAATGATTGTCGGAAGGGAACTTCTTCTGAACGGGAAGTATCTCCTGGTGCAGAAGGGCAAGAAAAACTACTTCCTGTTAAAGGTAGGCTGACAGCTATTTTACAAGATCAGCCGCGATGATCGACACATCGTCGAAAGTCCTGGGATTATTGTGGGGCAGGCCAAGCAGCCTGATCATTTCTATGAGGTTCTCTTCAACGGGATTACTGTTTGATATGTGGTTTATTATTACCCTTGTGCCAAGCTCTTTTCCCTCCTCGTCCTTCAGTTCCGAAAGGCCATCGGTATAGCATACTATTTTGGAATAGTTTTTTACTTCAATCTCCGATTTTCGTACCACAGGTATTTCATCGAGCATGCCAAGGCCCACGCACGAAGCTGTAAAATGAGTGACATCCCCGGTAACGGTATCATAAAATACCGGCGGATTGTGAGCTGCATTTACATATTCGAGGACCCTGGTTTCATGATTGTATCTTGCAACAAAGAAGGTGATGAATTTTTCGCCCGAAGCAGTTATCGTAACAATTGTATTAAGCCTTCTCACAAGCTCCTCAAGATCAATATCCGAAGTAAACAGAGCCCTGAAGTTAGCCTGGAAGTTCGACATGAGCAGGGCAGCTGCCATACCCTTTCCTGAGACATCGGCAATACAGAATCCGGTCTTAGTTGCCGAGAGCGTTATGCAGTCATAATAGTCGCCCCCTACATCATAGTGAGGAAAGTAGAATCCATTTACATTCAGTTTTGGATTCTGTTTCATATGACTGAGGTCGGGAATAAGCATCATCTGCATTTTGGCAGCAAGTTCGAGCTCTTTCTTAAGCACTTCCTGACGGAGGTTCTCCTTCACCAGCCTGATGTTTTCCACGGCTACGATTATGATGCTCGAGAGGGTCTGGATGAAATTCAGATGCTTGATAACCGGGCTCATCCCTTCGCCTTCCTCCTCAATATCGCCTATAAAGACAAAGGCCAGGCGTTCATTATTATTATAAACGGGAATTATAATATTTACAACCTCAAACCCCAGCCCGGCGGCAGAGGTTTTTATTTCGGTAATATCCTTAAGCTTCGATTCGACGTCGATTGTTTCGAGGTGTCGGGGGAAACCTGCGTTTAACAGGCATTCCCAGGTATCGGAACGTTTGAATATCATCACCTTCCCGATACCCAGGTGTTCCCTGAGAATGTTTTCGTATTTTGATAAAAGCTGTTCGGTAGGCAGGTTGGCATTGATCGATAATGTGATATCGAGAAGAGCTTCCAGCTTGAATTTGGAAATCTTATACCTGTCCGATGGGCCCGTCAGCTTTCCCATTCGTCTTATGACTTAATTCTTTCAACGTAACTGCGGTCGCGGGTGTCAATTTTAATTTTATCGCCGGTGTTGACAAACAGTGGTACCATTATTGTTTCGCCGTTCTGAACCTTGGCCTGTTTCAGGGTGTTTGTAGCAGTATCGCCTCTTAATCCGGGTTCGGAATAAACAACTTCCATTACAACAAACTGAGGGATGTCGACATAAAGAATTGTTTCGGTATCGGCATGAACCACAACCTCACAACCAAGTCCTTCAAGGAGGAACTCATGGTTGTCGATAAGCGACTCTTCAACAGAAACCTGTTCGAAGGTTTCAAGATGCATAAAGTAATAGCCCATGTCGTCCTTGTAAAGATACTGGTAAGGACGTCTTTCAACTCTGGCGACGTTAACCTTTGTGCCGGAAGAGAAAGTGTTGTCAATAACCCTTCCGGTCTTGATGCTCTTGAGCTTTGTGCGTACGAAAGCCGGTCCTTTCCCGGGCTTAACATGCTGAAACTGAACAATAGTGAAAAGGTCATTGTTGTATTCAATGACTAAACCGTTTTTAAAGTCTGCAGTACTTGCCATAAAAATTTAATTATTCCAATAGTTAATCTAAGTTATTTCTTTATTGTTTCAAGGGGATATACCAGTCCTTCGTAATTAAGCATTTCAACCGTAAACCCGCCGACAAAGATATCAAAACGGATCTTAACCGGTAAAAAATTTTTATCGGCTGAAAACCAGAATGAAACATCTTCCTCTGTCTTAAAAAGCCTGCCGGTTTCAGTGACAGGATTGAATTTATAGCATCTTATTTTCCCGGCTTTAGTTTTTATCTCTTCGGTACCTATATATCTAAGCCGAACGGGATAAAGCTCATCGGTAAACCAGGTTGTTATGGTTGTCAGTTTTCCCTTTACAAGGTTGCTGTCGACTGGAAGTATCTGGTTACGGAAATAATAGAAACACGAGAGTATATCGTGAATTCCCTTTTGGGTAATGTGAATTCCTGTCAGGTCGCTGGTCAGAATAGCCGAGTCGGCCCTTGTCTTATGATCAAAAAGAACAACATTATATTTTCTGTACCTTCCTTCCCTGATGTTCCTTATCGATTTTACCGGGAGTTCGGTTTCGGGGTCTATATAGACCTCATATATATCAATAACCTTAAAAACGGCATCGGCGAGTCCTGTAGTTTTTGCCATGAGCTTCGAATGGAGGACTGTCTTACCATTGAGCATCTCGCTTTTGAGTTCAAGGGTTGCAATTCCCCCGGTTATTACACCGTAATGGATTGCATAGTTGACTTTTTCTCCTGACTTATATGGAAACGCCTGACCTTTTCCCAATAGCGGGATCAGGATTGAAACCATTATGCAAAAAATCTTCCTCATATCTCTTACTGTCAGTGTTCCGGACCTATACCTATTGATTCCCAAACAGATTCTTTCTCGGCTGGGAAGTTATGAAATCTTTCAGATATAATGGCTCGAAATATGCAAGATCTTCAAAATGCCTGTTATCAAAGGACTGCATGACAGGCTTATACATATGAGAGGCTGAGATTTTGAAATCTTCCGCAAAAGTGATATTTGGTCGTTTTATTATACTCATGCATTTTGCTGCCCCGTCTCCGAAAATGACGATCTCCTGCGAAAGGGGGATGGTGCTGAATGTGTCTTCGTTAATTACTTCTGCAGAGATGCCTTTAACGGTCTTCCCTTCCGAATCGTAAAAAGCATAATAGATCTCCATCCTACGGGCATCGAGCATAGGACAGAAGAGAGTATTTTTATCTTTCAGCCGGTCGCCGTGTATTCCTGCAAGAAGTCCGTGGACCATTGAGAGTGTTGTTTCGGGAGCGATCAAAGGAACAGAAGTGGCATAGGCCAGCCCCTTCGCTACCGAAACCCCGATCCGGAGCCCTGTGTATGACCCCGGACCCTTACTTACGGCAACGGCATCGAGACCTGTGGCCCCAATGCCGGTTTCCCTGAGCATCTCGTCAATAAAAACTGTTAACAGCGTGGCGTGCGACTTCGATTCATTGCTTTCGCGAAGCGATATCACTCCGCTTTTATCACATAGTGCAACCGAGCAAAGATCTGTCGCAGTCTCAAGACATAGTATCATGTTATTCAGTGATGCCGTATACTATTTTTCCTTATAAAGATCTTCTTTCTTCACCACCTCAATCAGGGTGCTGTCGGAAAGTTTTTTGCTTATTGCGCTGAAGGGTGCAGAGATAACCTTGTCGTTTACCGATACTCCCGACAGGATCTCAATATTATTATTGTCCTGAATACCTGTCTTAACATCTTTCGCGAATGCGTATGTGCCATCGGTTATAAAAACAAGCGTGCGGATATCTGCATTTGTGCGTGCTGCTTCAGCCTTGGTCGTATCGGTGCGGGTGGTTACCGACTGAATGGGTACAGTAAGGATATCCAGTTTCGATTCGGTCTGAATGTCAACAGTTGCCGACATTCCCGGACGGAAAGGATTTGTTTCGCCTGCATCGACGAGTTTCTGGTACGACTGTGGGAGGACAAGGATCTTAACATCGAAGTTGGTAACCTGATCGGCCGATACTCCGGTTGTTTTGGCCGAATTGGCTATTTCGGTAACAATACCCTTGAATTTCTGGTCGAGGTAAGCATCTACTTCTATCAATGCAGTATCACCAAGAGATACTTTTACAATATCATTTTCATTAACCTGTACCTGAGCTTCCATGCGCGAAAGATCAGCCACGCGGAGCAATTCGGTACCAGCCATAAGGTTAGTTCCTGCAACTCTTTCGCCAAGTTCCACGAGGAGCATTGAAACGGTTCCTGTCATCGGGGCATAAATCGATGTCTTAACGAGGTTCTCATTGGCCTCCTTCACGGAAGCCTGGGCGCTTATAACAGAGTACTTTGCAGCATCCACTTCAGCCTTTGCGACAGTGTATGAAGCCTGGGCCTGTTCAAATTCCGACTTTGAAATAGTCTGTTCGTCGAAGAGCTGCTTGCTTCTCTTAAATGACAGGTCAGCCTGGGTAAACTGTGCCTCCGATTGTGCAAGGCGTGCTTTTGCAGAACTGATGGCTGCCAGCGACCTGTCTTTCTGCGAAACATAGATGTCGGGTTTAATCCTGAGCAGCAACTGGCCTTTTTCGACATGGTCTCCCTCTTTTACAGTGAGTTCAACAATCTCACCCGATACGTCGGGACTTAACTTCACCTCCAGCTCCGGCTGGATTTTGCCGTTAGCCGAAATGGATTCTGTTATTGTACGTTTCCCGGCAACCTCAACGGCAACCTTTACTGTCAATGCTTTTCCGAACCAGCCTGCCTTCTTGCCGATAACGGCCAGGATGATCAGAACCAGTACTGCGGGGAGTAAAATCTTTAATATCTTATTGTTTTTCATGACTTCGGTTATCTAAAAATTATTTTTTAATTATTTCATCAAGATTAAGAGGGATCCCCTTGTAAAAGTCGAGGACCTTTGTCTTAAAGACGTATTCATATTTGGCTTGCGACATGTCGGACTGAGATCTTATAAGCTGTGTTTTTGCGACATTATAGTCGACCGATGTCACCATTCCGACGTTGAACTTCTGTTCGGTATACCTGAATGACTCTTCGGTTGAGGCAACAGCCTTTAAACTTGAGTTATACTTTTTAATTGCGGCAGCAGCATCGGTATATGCCTGCTGGATGCTTTTATAGAGCTGTTTTTTTGTTGCTTCAAGTTCATACTGACTGCTCTGAACGTCGAGCTTCGAATTGGAAATGCTTTTAGTTACCTGCCAGCCGTTCAGAATAGGAACGGTCATTTGTAATCCGACGCCTGAGTTCCTGTTATTATTAAGCTGTTTACCAAAAGCTTCCTGATTGGCGATACCGGAAATATGGGTATATCGGGTATTGACCGAATGGTTCAGGGAGAATCGAGGGCTTCTGGCGCCTTTTGCAATCTTCAGACCATATTCGCTTGAAGTTAGTTTCAGTTCGGAACTTTTGATCTCGGGCCTGTTCTTTTCGGCGATAAGGTAGATCTCGTCAATGGTTCCGTCAACAACCGAATTGGGATCCACATTAATCTGCGGGGCATCGATCTCAAATCCTGCAGGGGTTTTGATTTCAAGGAGCTGGGTCAGATTAAGATAGGAGGTTTCAACCTGGTTCTTCATGTTGATGAGCGAGAGTTCCTCCTGTGCTGCCTGAGCTTCGATCTGCAGAAGGTTTCCTTTTGCAACGCTTCCGGCATCCACAAGTTTCCTTGTCTTTTCGATCTGCTGTCTGGTGATGCTGAGCTGGCTTTCACTGGCAGCAACAAGCTCCCTGTTAAGGAGTACCTGAAGGTATGCCAGTGCAACATTCAATGCGACATTATCGCTGATATATTTCAGGTCTTCCTGGCTGGCGAGAACATCGTACTTGTTTTTCTGTATCGAATTGTAGTTCTGCATCCCGTTGAACACCGGTGTTGAACCTCCAAGGTAAAAATAGTCCGACATCAGAGTCTGGTTATAAAACTGGTAGGTGTTCTGGTCGAGAGCCCTTCCGAAAGAGAAGTCATTCGAAGCAGATCCGTTGATTGTTGGCAACAGTTTTAGTTTAGCCAGTTCGAGGGAGTTCTGCCGAACCTCAGTCTGGATGACCTGCTGCTTGATCTGGATGTTGTTTTCAATGGCATACCTGATGCATTCTTCCAGCGTCCAGGCTTTCTGTTGCGAAAACAGGGGCACTGTAGTGGCTGCAATTATCAGGGATACAAATATCAGGAGTTTTTTCATCATATATTAAGTTAAATTTAGGGGATGATCGGGTACCGGATTGACATTAGCTGATGCATTTAGTTTATTGCCGGCAATTGACTGATGTTTCATGTTTACTGTTTAAAACAGGATGCGCAGACAGTGATCCGTAGTATTTATTATATTTATTTAATCGTGCCTGCAAATTTAGGTCCATTTTTGAAATAAGCTACGAAGATAAATAATATCCCCAAAAGAATAAAGAAATAATGTTAAAAGAGCAAATTAAACATCCATTCTTCCCTTCGTGCCCTTTGAGTAAACCTTTGAGCCCTTCGTGTTTAAGTATAAAAAATTTAAACACAAAGGACACTAAGTTTTATTATAAGGTACACAAAGGCAAGAAATCTAAGGGATTGACTTTTTTGATGGACTTAAGGGAGAGAGGTTTGAACTTCTAAGTTTCTGACAGAGCCCGGGGGTACAGGATACTCCTTAGTCGCGATACTCATTTAAAATATTGTCCCGAAATTTTTAATTTTACTTATATTTGTACCGCGAATGCACATATTTTATCTATTAAATAACTAATAAAATGACTAATAAAGGATTAAAGCTGGAACCGGGTGTTATTTTCGGAGAGGACGTGAAAGCCCTTTTCGACTATGCAAATAAGAATAACTTTGCAATACCTGCAGTAAATGTTGTTGGAACAAACTCAGTAAACGCTGTTCTCGAGACGGCAAAATTAGTAAACTCACCCGTTATTGTCCAGTTTTCGAATGGCGGCGCACATTTCTTCGGAGGAATGGGTTTACCGAAGGAAGACCAGATTGGCGCAATCGCCGGCGGAATTTCAGGCGCTCTCCATGTTCATAATGTTGCCGAATACTATGGTATACCTGTGATCCTGCATACCGACCATGCTGCAAAGAAACTTCTCCCCTGGATCGATGCGCTGCTCGATGCCGGTGAAGAATTTTTTGAAAGCAATGGCAGGCCTCTCTTCAGTTCACATATGATTGATCTTTCTGAAGAGCCACTTCAGGAGAACATCGCAACCTGCAAGAAATACCTTGAAAGGATGAGCAAGATAGGGATGACCCTTGAGATCGAACTCGGAGTAACAGGCGGAGAAGAAGACGGCGTTGACAATACCGGCGTTGACAGTTCGAAGCTTTACACCCAGCCTGAGGATGTTGCCTATGCTTATGAGGAACTCTCACAGGTAAGCAACATGTTTACAATTGCTGCTTCATTCGGAAACGTTCATGGAGTTTACAAGCCGGGAAATGTCCAGCTTCAGCCTGTAATCCTTAAGAATTCACAGGAATATATCCAGAATAAATTCAAGACAGGTCCGAATCCGGTTAATTTTGTATTCCACGGCGGATCGGGCTCTGAAAAACATCTGATAACGGAAGCCATTCATTACGGAGCAGTTAAGATGAACCTCGACACCGATATGCAGTGGGCATTCTGGGACGGTATCAACCAGTACTCGAAGGCTAAAAACGGTTACCTCCAGGCACAGATAGGAAACCCCGATGGTGAAGACAAGCCTAACAAGAAATACTACGATCCGAGAGTTTGGCTCAGGAAAGGTGAAGATTCTTTCATTGCAAGGTTGAAAGAGGCTTTTGTCGACCTGGATGCAATGAACAGGTGCTAAGGAGAAAAGGAGAAATTTTATGTATCCCCGGCCCCCCAAGTAGGGCTAAGACGGTTTAGGAGCTGAATTGGCACGAGGAGATGAGCGTAGGAATAAGAAATAACTCTGTGAAACTCCGTGCCAACCCCGTGTCCTCCGTGGTAAATAAAAAGAGGGTATACGAAAAGACAAAAGGGAAAAGACTTTCCCAATTAATAAGCAGATAAATCCTAATCTTATCAGGAAGATAATAAAAGTTGTTAAGGATTTAAAGTACAGACAGTCAGTCAGATAATGACTGGCTGTTTTTTTTATGTTAAAAACTATTTCTGGTCATAAATTGGAGGGTTTAGCGATTTTTTAATTTAGCGTCCTGATTCGAGACAAATGACAGTGCGACGTCCAATAATAAAGGAAGACCGGCTGAAGCGAACAAACAGGCTTTCGCTCATGCTCAACAACAGGGAGATGAGGGCTCTTGGCATTTACTGTAACCGTTACAGGGTAAAGAATAAGTCGGAGTTTATGAGGGAGACCATCATGAAAGCCATACTTCGACGTTTTACAGAGGAGCATCCTACATTATGGGAAGAAAGCGAGCCCACTCTCTTCAATCAGAATGTTTCGCAATAAAATTTGCTTTCTGTCACTCTTTTTCTATTTTTACATGTTTGTTCATTCAGGGGGTTGATGAACATAAATTTCATCAATTTTATATATTTTTGTTAATAGAAGAAGCTTCGGACAGAATTGAAATGATATATCCTGACAGATTTATTAAAGAGCCTTCGAAGAGGACCCCTCACGTGTTGCTTGAGCCAGGCAGAATGTTTATGCTGGGGAGGTCGATTCCTGATAACCCGGGGGATTTCTACAGGCCCATACATACGTGGATCACGGAATATATTAAAAGCAATCCTGAAAAGACAAGAATCGAAATGGGCTTTGAGTATATAAACACGAGTTCCACAAAATGGATCTTTGTTCTGTTAAAGGAACTGGCAGGTATACCGGAGCTTCACAGGATAGTCTCAATCACGTGGTATTATGAGCAGGGCGACGACGATATGCTTGATCTTGGATATATTCTCAGGTCGCTTATTGAATGTCCGTTTACGCTGCAGGAAGTTGAAGAGATGAACGATGATGTGTTCCACAGGATCCTCGAAGGAGCTGTTTAGCGATTTTTCAATACATTAAATCGGTACAATTTCAGTTAGAGGTAGCACTATTGAAAAAAAGTACTAGTTTTGCATCGGTTTTCGGGATATTGACCCATGGTGTAATTGGCAACACGTTAGATTTTGGTTCTAAAGAGTCCAGGTTCGAAACCTGGTGGGTCAACAAAAAAGAGCGGGAGCGGGAGTGATTATCAGCACTTTGCACTTTTTAAGAACAACACGAGTACGGTAGAAGTACGGATGCCATAGGTTTGCTTATGGCATTTTTGTTTTTATAAAGGTTAAGCTTTATTAAGATCACCATCGGAAATGATGGTCTATTCTTAACAGCAATTGTAAATAAAATATACATTGCCGTTTCTTTTATATGTTGTTTTGTCCAGGATATTTGACCCGAATAGTTGCTGATCCTATCAGCTTGTATAGGAATGATAGAGGGTCTCCGGTTCATAAAATGCTTATTATTAATTAGCTAACCTCTGGGTAAAATGATCATACATGTAACCCGTATAGATCATACCTGCTGGCATATCAAATCTGTATATAAAGATTATTTTCATAAGTGTTTCTTATTCCTGACAACTCAGCTTTATTAACATCATATCACTAGTGTCTATTAATTAATGTTAAAAAAAATTGAACACCATTTCTATCTGTCCTTGTTCCCGGTTTTCTCCGGCTCATCAAGCTGGAATAGCTCATTGATATTGTATTTCGCCAAAAATCGGTGATTTGACTGAAAACATATTTGCCGCTGTTCTTCGCACACTACCATTTGAGTTACCAACAAAAGTAATCTGTTCAAAAGTGCGACAAGGTTTTTAGCGAAATTCATATTGATTATGAGCAAGCTATGACTAATTTTAACAATTTTTAAGAGACACTAGTGACATCATATTACACTTCTTCAGGTTGCATTTGTCTGACTATAATTTTATAGTGTTATGCTTTGACTTATCGTTTTTCTTACCCTTCTATATTAGTTCTGAGATGCTCCCGATTTTTTCTCAGGTAAGGTTCCAGACTTTTATAGTCATTGTGACCGGTCATAATCATTACATGCTGGACGGGCATTCCCTTCCTGAGGCAAAGTGAGATGAAGGTATTCCTTGCTATCTGACTATTTATGACTGCTGATAAAGGCAGGATCGATTCAACGATAGTACCGTTCTTTATTATTTGGGTTGTCACGGGTCGGTTTAATTCCAGCTCTTCGAATAACTCCTTAATATAGAAGTTGAATTTCTGTTTGGAAATCTGAGGTGGAATCCCATCATACTTCATCAAGACACGTCTGGATGCTTCATAAAGAGGAGGGAAGTTTAATGTTACCATATTATGTTTGGAGAAGCTCAAAATATCCTTTTCAGATATCAGGGTTAGTTGGGAAAGTTGACTATCATGGAACCTTGTACCGGTAGTTGCAAGAAATACAAAGAGATCGCGTGTCGTCTCAAAGTAGCCACCAAGATCAGTATCGATAAGTTGTCGCAGTTCTCCTTCAGTAATGGATATTACTTCTTCCATTACAGGAATGGGCGAGTAGGTAACCCAAGAAGTGTTAATTCCAGGGTAAGCGTACTTGAGGAATGATCTTAGCCATTTCACATGCCTTTTGATGGTTGAGTCTTCCATGTGTTTATAAAATAGAAGGTACTGCACAAACCGTCCGAATAATTGTCTGTCGAAGGTCTTGATGTCAAAGTTGTATGCAGACCAGTCGCAGAAGGACATAAAAATATTGCGGGACATAATGATACTCCTCTTTGTTGATTCCTGACAGGTAAGGGCGTTCAGGTATTCATCGCAAAGAATCCAGAAGGGCTGCTCCGTCTTTCCAGGGGCTTTCTGAGCCAGATATTCTGCCTTCACAAATTCAATCGTTGGGTCTATTCCCAAGTTCCGGATCCTGACTAAAGCATTCAGAACGCTGGACTCAACATTATTTATGAGCAGGGTTATATTATCGTAGTCAGGACAGGTTTTTATGGGGGTGCATATGTTCCAATATTGATCTTCAACATTAGCACCGGTGAATAATTTGAAAAATTTATGTTTATGGGAGTAAATCACATAAACTGAATTACCGAACTTCCTGACTTTGATGCTGGGCATAATCTAATATTTTAAATACTGTTATGAGTGTAAATGTAAGACATTACAGTATCATTTTGTCACTAATAACATATTATATATCAACATAATAGAATTTCATTATGCAATATTATATTCTGTATAAAAAGGGATTTATCATTATGTTCAGATTATATACATTTCAAATCCTGTTACTTTATATTTACTTCAATCTTTCATTTCGGAACCTGATAAAAAAATCAAACCTCCGGTGAATAAACCTGTAACTGGAGTTGACTTCTTAAATACTAATGCACTATACCGTGTATTTTTCGTCGAGGTTCAAAGGTTTCTGAGCCATGAAGATAATAGAGTTGAATGTAACAGTTCTGAAGTCTTCGATCTCCGCTAAGACTCTGTACTTCATCCCTGGGAACTCTTATATTTGGGGTCAAGAAAATGACAATGCAAATTTGCATGATAACGCCAACGCTACGTTCAAGCTCTAAAGTTGAGGTGACGAACTCGTTGATTAGTTGCTTATTCGCGAGATAGGCATGTCTGGAGAGGGTTGTAAAGATTTCGATGAGGGTACTTCTATCCCAAAGATAAGGAGAGAGTTTTGTAGAAGTGCGCTGCATACACCCAATTAAGTTTATGAAGAAAATTTCTCAATAGTTTTTCCTGTATAACTAACATTAAATATTTTGATTCCGTATTGTGATATTAGTTACATTTAATTACTTATAAATACTATATAGCAAATGAAAACATACTTAATGAGTTTTGTGACACAATTAAAGAGGTACAGTGATTCTCTTGATAAGACTTCCATTTTGATAGATAAGCCTTGGGCAATGATTGATGAAGAGTTTGAAATGCAAAAACTAATATTTAGAAAGAATAAGGAGTTAATAATGTCAAAAAACGGACAAGTAACATTAGGGAAGTGGGATTATTTATCCGAAGCGAAATCATTACTAATAGATAGAGGATCTGACAAAATTCTCTTCAATGAAGGATTTATAGATCAGGGTGTTATGATACTGAAACTTGACGGAACTCAAAATAAGTACTTTGCTCTAGCTAATGAAAATCAAATTCCAGACTTGGATGTTTTTACATATCTAAAGAAGTTGAGATATACTAAGTTGAATATAGTTATAAATGAACTTTGTGATGGAAGAACTCTTGAAATTCAAAGGTATGCAGATCGTACTGATGCATACAGAGGAAATAGAGTTTATATTGATTCTGAGGAAGTAGAGGATGGAAGTTACTGTATGAAATTGGATAACAGAAAAATTGTTGTTAAACAAAGTAAAATAGAAGCGATACTTTATAGGAATAAATATATAACAAAAGATGGTATAGAATTATCAATTGAACAATCTGAAATGGGATATCGACGTTGTAACGATTTTGTTTTTATAAATGATCTTCCAGCCCCTGACGGAAAGTACATAATTGGTGTTCTTAATTCAGTTAAGGTAAGAAAGGGGATGATTGTGTAACAAGGAATGGAAAGGAAAAAATGATTATAAAGTGTATTCTACAGCCATCCCATTTAACACTTCGTTCCGTGTCCTATTATTAACAAGTATTCAGTAGCCTGCATTGGTGGCTAAGATTGGGATAGAGTAATAATAATTAAGCTGCAGATAGAAATATTATCCTCTTTGCATTTCCCTTTTAGAATAATAACGGTTTGCACAATGGGTTATAGGTTTAAGTTTTTAATAAAATGAGACTCAAGATGGTGACTCGGATTTATAAAGGCAAAGGGAGGGGGAGGCTAACAGAGCTGCTCTAAATGCGCAAACGAGGGAAGGCTGAAAAATTTTCCGAATATTTTTTACAAGAGAAAGATGCTGTGATTGGGATAGTAATGGAAATTGGGATATTTCTGCAATCCTATATAGATAATATTGGAATGGCAGTTAATCCCAATTTTAGTGCAACAATGAAAAGCGATAAGAATTTTAACGTCGGTCAACACTGATACCACCCGCCGGTAAAAAACGGTACCATCAATTTCAGAGCAGATAAAAATGCAATCTTTCGTTTTCTGAAAGATATCAAAATGGGATCAACCTTTATCTGTTCATATTGTGGATTAACCTGCTTTGGAAATCCACGAGTAAAAAGCCAGAAGTATTGCGGCAAACAAGAATGTCAGCAAGCCAGAGTGCGGATTTGGAAGAAAAAACAATACAACACCAACAACCGATATAAGGAAAAGAGTCTTGCCAGCCAAAAACAGTGGCGCAAGCGTTACCCTTCAGATCAATATCAAAGTGCCTACCGCCAGGCCCATCCTGATTATGTTTTGCGCAATCGGGATCTTCAAAGGATACGTAATAGAAGGCGACACAATAGCCGTTCAACCTTTATGGTAATGAGTGACAGCAATGGTTTCGACAAGCTCAGCCATCGGTGGTGTCGTTGGTAATACTGTGGCTTCGACAGGCTCAGCTACCGATTTTGCGGAATCAGAATCAATAGTGACAGCAATGGCTTCGACAGGCTCAGCCATCGGTGGTGTCGTTGGTAATACTGTGGCTTCGACAGGCTCAGCCATCGGTTTTGCGGAATCAGAATCAATAGTTACAGTATTGGCTTCGACAAGCTCAGCCACCGGTCTTGTTGATTCAGAGACATCTGTAGAACCGGTGCCTGAGCTTGTCGAAGCGGTGCCTGAGC
>CAIMVD010000083.1 GCA_903844815.1 uncultured Bacteroidota bacterium
GGCAGTATTCAAAACCTTTATATCTTCGAGCCTGTATGGGAAACCATAATCAACTAACTGAGCAGAAGCCTCTTTGAAGAATTTCTGAGCCTCGGCTTTATTGCCTTTTTTATCCTGGATATATCCAAGGTAATAGCTTACCATCTGGTCTGTTCCTTTATAACGACGCAGTACCTCTTCCGCTTCGGAGTAGAATCCGTCGTTCATGTACCCTATTGCCAGTTCAAGATAGTTCTCATCAAAATCTCTCATCTTTGTGTTAAGTGAAGCAAGCGATTCAACGCTTTTCTGTTGTTTGCCTGAATTCTTTGCTATCAGCCAATTCTCATTTCCGACCCTGAAATCAAGAGGATCTTTTTCCGCTATTCCTGCCATAGTTGCTTCAGCACCTTCAATATCACCCAATTTTCGCTGGATAGCAGCTTTAAGTGCAATAGCACTATTATTAACAGCATTAGTTTTTAAAGATTCATTTACTTCATCCAAAGCTTTCAGGAAGTTTCCTTTAATTGAGGAAATTCGGGCAAGTTCCAGGAATGCTGCTGAATGGAAGGCATAATCCCAGGTTGCCCGGTAAAGTGTATCTATCGCATCGTCATAACGTTCGAGCGCTTTAAGGGCTAAACCTTCGAGATAAAGGACTTCGCACGACGAAGGCCTGGTATAGTCCTTTGTAAGTCTTTTTATTCCTGTAAGAAAGTACTTCCGAGCGGTAATAAAATCACCATTTTTAAGGTAGATGTTTCCAACAGCCGCATTAGTCCTTATATCCTCCGGGTCACGTTTTAAAGCCTCATTATAATAATCCATTGCGTTAATTGTAGGATTATAAAACTGCTGGATACGGCTGCCTGCAAGGAAGAGTTCTTCTACTGTGGGAATATCTTGTGGAAGTGGCGGTTTCTTAACTGTTTCCGGCAGTTTGGCTGCTGCCTTCCTTACGACCGGCTGGTACGACAAGAGGACTTCATTATTCTCTGAATTTATCATCTCTGTTGAAAGATCCGTCAATTCGAATGTTCCCTCAATTTTCACTGATCCTGTAAACGTCTTTTCAGGCGAGACTTCCATCACTTTTTCGAACACCACAACACCACTTTTCTTCAGAAGTATTTTAGCTTTAGGAACTTTCTGGGTTGAGTAATATCCGAGGAAGACACTATTACCTTCCCTTTTTTCAAGGTTAACTGCTCCGTTAAGGTTTGCATTTTTAAAACCCTGGATATCCTTTACAGGAAACCAGTATTGCTTAAAGGTCTTCACCTCATATGGCCGTATCCAGCTGTAATCGGGCTGATTATCGGAAAAAGCCCCAACCATAATTTCCACATAAGGACCGGAAGTTTCAGTCAGTCTTCCTTCGGTAGCCTGCCCTCTTGAACCGGAGCCCCACTCCCAAAGTTTCGCTCCTTTTACAATATTATGATCGCCAATATGGACAGTCCCGGTCTCTTTTCCATGATCATATCCCCCCATAAAGTCTTCCTGAAGATCATAGGCGAAATAGGAATTTTGGTTAACGGAATTTATCCAGTAGCTCAGATCGACCCCTTTTGTAAAATCCTCACCATTATACACTTCAGTCGAGACTGGCCAGTTTGTGAAACTATTCTTCGCATGGTAGGTTGCCATATTCACACTTGGAGGAAAGATAACCTGGTAATCTTTATTTGTATGAGCCGCTACATTAGCCCAATAAAGAAAAGTATTTGTGAGTGAGGTAGGATTGTGAATTTTGACCTCAGCTGAATAATACGATTTTCCAGGGTATGCAGTAATCCCGATAGTCCACCTCATTCTGTGCCTCGGTTCAGTTTCACCAATCCAGATAGTCTTGCTTCCATCAGTATTTTCAGCCAGTTCGTAGTCGACCGGAAGAAAAGTTGAAGCCCGGTGATGATGAATTACGCACCATTCAATACCACCCGATACCCAGGCTCCTGTCATGCCTATATTTGAGGGTTTTACAACATCATTCTTATAAATAAAATTATAGTTGTTGGTTTTATCGGTTCCATAGTATAGCTTCCCTCCTATTTCCGGGGTAATACATAGTTTAATGTACTCATTTTCCAGTATTAAAGCCTTCCATGCCTGATTTGTTTTTTCATTTGAAATCACATCATTTAAAGCGTAAGGATAGATATACTTCGATGCTCCCTGGTAGACTTCTCCTTTAAAAAAGGCGGGATTTTTATCGGGGGCACTGACTTTGTAAGTGGGTATTACCCAGCTTTGTTCAGAAATTCTTACCTGAGCTGAGAGGTTGATTCCAATCAAAAGAAGTGAAAAAACAAACCAGACATACAGCTTTTCACCTATTGACTTAAATACTATTGAATTCATTTTCATTACAATTATAGATTAAAAGAATTTGGCTGTTAAAGTTTTACATTATTTCATCTTAAGTTTTCTGTTGGATTTTCAGATGAAACAAAATGTCATTCAAATTTAAACAAATCAACCATAAAAAGAACATCCCCTTCACCAGTGATCCTTAGACTTACCGAATCAATCCCTGATACATTTCTGATTTTACATTTAAACATTTGAATCGATTTTCAATCACCATTGAAAAGATGTTAATCATGTAATTTGTTTCAGAAATTCTGTAACACTCTATTACATTCATTGACTTTCCTTTGTATAAGTAATTCCTTGATAGTTTAAAATCCAAAGATGAAATACATTGGCAAGGATGCCGCCATCCAAACGCTTGCCTATGACAAAGATGGCTTCTGCTATCAGGAAATGTTTAGCTCGGTCAGAACATTTTCCGCGGTGTGATTGTTCTTATAATTCGAATATGTATTACATTTAAATTTACTCTAAATCAAATAAATATGAGATTATGAAGAAAAAACTAACGGCCTCAGCCACCTGTATTGTGATTATAATGTCAATTAATGTTTTCTCTTTGAGTGGTCAGGCTTCTTTCGACCTTGAAACCGGAGCTACCGCTCGAAACTGTTTCAAAAGGGAAACTGCCAGGTGACCTAATTTCTGAAGGGGTAACTTTTCCTGCAAATACAGACCTTGAGGGAACATATAAATTTAATTCATACAGGTTAACCTATCGCTACGAAATTGTAATGAAGCCGAAGTTTGAATTCGGGCTCGGTTTTACTGCAAAAGTCAGGGATGCTAAGATAGCACTGTCATCTTCAGGTCTGGAAAGTGAAAAGACAAATGTAGGATTTGTGCCTATTATCAATTTCAGGATGTTATGGAAACTGAATGAAAAATTCGGAATCCTTTTGGAAGGTGATGCACTTGCTGCACCGCAGGGCAGAGCTGAAGATGTATTGATTGCAGCAACATACAGGGTTTCCGACCATTTGGGACTAAAGGCAGGATACCGTATACTTGAAGGGGGAGCCGATAATGATGAGGTTTATAATTTTGCTCTGTTCAATTTTGCTTCTGCCGGTCTATTTATTTATTTCTGATTTCATATATATCTACTTAATTACTATTCATTTCCAGCTGTTCAGGATTCAATCTTTCGCAGGATAAAATTAGATTAAGTCTAAGATTAAGTTTAATAACAATTATATGACTAAGAATTTTGATATCTGGACTAATGGCGTTTAGTTAAGGAATATTATTACCAAACATGAAAAAAATATTTTACCACAGGGACCACTCTACTATTCTTGTGTTTTTACCCCCCAACCCCCCAAGAGGGGATTTAAGAACACCCCCCCTGGGGGGTAATGGCGCTAACTTAATGTGTTTATTTATATTTTCGATATTTTCCCTGTTTTGTGCGCCTGACATATTTTCTATTTGGCTTCCTGTTTTGTAGCATCTGTTTTA
>CAIMVD010000084.1 GCA_903844815.1 uncultured Bacteroidota bacterium
AAGCCGTGATCCTCAGGACTGGAGATCAAGTTATGTTAATAAAACAACCTGAGTACCAAGTTTGTCAATCTGGCTTTTTACTCAATTTTATATTTATCTGACTATTAATGCTATAGCTTTCGTTGGAAGTTCGGAGTTACTGCACGATCGCGGAAACATACAATTTCTCATGTTTTTTTGGCTGCCATTGACCTTTTTTTCGGAGCAGGGTTGTTAAGACGACAAAAATGAAGGATGGCTTCCGTGCCAGGCGTCCTGGAACAAGTCTGTGTTAAAAAGTTTACGTAACCGGCAACAGGGAAGGAGACGTTATTGGCTTCAAGGTTTGGTTCCATGATTGAACCCCATCCATTATCAACACAGGATTTCAATTCTGATAACCTTTTTATTTATGATATTAGAATAACGGGGATTAAAATAATTCTTAGATTCATTGTCGATATGTATGAGTTTTTATGGGCTCTCTGTTATTAACTTTTAATGATTTTAAAACTATGAATTTTATTATCATATGAGAATCTGATTACATAAAGTCCGGGACAAAGATTCCTCAAATCAAGATTAAATTCATGATCAAGAGATTCATAAAAACAGGTCTGAACCGATCTTCCGAAACTATTAATTAACTCAATCTTACAATTTGTTATCACTTTGTCGGGATATATATGTAATGGGTGAACTATATAATTTGGTGAAATGTGCAAAAAATCATTCACGGGATTAGGATAAAAATGAATCTCATCAAAGTCGTTTTCAGAATACGGTTTGCGGAAATAAATATCTATTTCTCCCCCATCGGAACTAGAGTTAACGACTTTTGTGTCTTGACCTAAATTATTTGGTGATAAAGGTATATTCCAGGAAATTTGGGGATTCTTTATATCAGTTTCTAAATGAATGTCCGAAAATTTGATTTTTTCATCTGGTGGATATTCATCAGATCTCTCAGCCCAATAGGTTTCTAAAGCTACATATGCCAGCTCGAGTTGAGGTAGACTATCAATCTGGAGTCCTGTAGGGTAGCCATCAAAATATGAGCTATAACTGTATCTGTTGTTTTCACCATGTGTTTGTTTCAAAACACTTTGTAAATTCACCCCGGAGTTAACAACAATCAGAGAATCATGGAAATAATCCTTGTCATTAACATACCAATTACATATAGCCCAATAATTGCCTCCTCCGGCTGGAGACTGGCCCCACTGTAATACAGGTTGTATAATATGGTTAATGTAATTTCCATTATCCATACGATCCTTTCCTAGCAGTGCTGTAAATATGTAAAGTAATTGATCATTCTCTTTAGGTGGAGATGGAACACTCCATTTTGCAGTAAAAAAAGTCGCAGGTTTCTCGATTTGGTATATTCCATAAACTGCATAAGTATTCCATCCATTTTTATATTCCCTTATTTTAACGTATCCGTCCGGGGAACTACATGTTGCCAAAATGGCGTGGATTGTTAAAAGTTTCCGGGCAGTAATTCTTCCAACCGGTTAGCCGGATAATCAGGCACCTTGTCAAGGAGATTCTTTATCCATGTAAACGGTTCGACGCCCCTTAACTGGCACGTTGCAATAAGTGAGTATATAACAGCTCCTCTTTGTGCCGCTTCATGCGATCCTGCAAACAG
>CAIMVD010000085.1 GCA_903844815.1 uncultured Bacteroidota bacterium
TGGTCCTGGTTTAAGAATCCAGTCACATGAAAGTGAGAAAGTGGTTAGTGTTATAGTCAATATTAAGGCTCTGAATTTGATCATGATGGAGGGTATTTGAATTGTGTTATTTTATTCACAGCAATAATTGTTCCAATTAGTTTGCATCACGGAGCTGATTTAGTCTTCTAACATGTTGCATATACCGCCTAGACTGAGGATCCAAATTGATACACAACAAAGAAAATAAAGAAAGAATAATAACATGATAAGATTTCATGACATTTTTGTTTTAAATGATGCCTACTCTTAGGTTTTTCGGCTTGCACCTGCTATTTGCTGTAAATTATATATCCATTCCTATTTGACACTTTCTGAAAGGAACAAGGATTTGAATTTTCAATTCCTGAAACCACTGAAATGCTTTAATCCGGTGTGGAGTTGCTTTTATCCTTAAGGCAAGCCGCAAACAGGGTTGTTTTAATGAAAGAGTTCATAGAAAAGTGATTTTGTATGCTGCAATTTAACACTTGGTTCTGAGATTGTTGGTTGACTTTTGTACAAAAATGGTCAACCTGAGTACCAAAAAAGTCAACCTGGAGTTTTTATGAACTTTGTATATGTCAGATTATTAAGATAATAGATTCCAGTAGAAGTTTGGAGTTACTGTAGGTTCGCAAAAGCATGTAATTTCTCATGTTTTTTTGCTGCAATTGACCTCTTTTTCGGAGCAGGGTTGTTTAGAAGACAAAATATGTGGGATGGTTTCCGAATCGGGCTGTTCGAAGGAGGTCTGTATTTTTAAGTTTACATAATCGACACCTGAAAAGAATTACCCATCAGGTTTTGTTTCCAGGACTGAATCCGAGGTTATCTCAAAAGTGCCCCCTTCTTTTTTTTGTCCATTACTTTTGCCTCTCCAAAAGAACCGGGCAACCAACTAAGCAATATTTTAAACCACTTACAAAAAATGAAAGCCTGGCAAAGCCAAACGAACCAAAAAAAGGAGCCAGGAAAAGCCAAGCTATGCCTTTGGCTGTTATGCGCCTCGGCACTGGTTAGCACCTTTTCGGTTCGCTCTCACTCATAAGGCCAATCTAAAAACAATGGTTTAACTGCCTTTCCTGATCACTACAGGATCAACCGCTTTCGCGATGACAGGCTGAAATATGTGTTGAAAGAGCTCTTCAGCCAGGCTGTATTACTGCTGGATTATTGTCGTAAGCTTACAACTTCGGAAAACTTGCAGCAAGGAACCAAGGAGAGCCTTGGTTTTAACAAAAAGTCAAACTTTCCAAAAGATCCAAAAAAATAAATAAGCTTGTAATGAAAAAAGAAAGCCGTCCCAATTATGTTTTGAGTTGGCATGACTCTTTTCCTTATATCTGTTATTGGTGTTGTACTGCTTTTTCTTCCAAATCCGAACCCGCACTTGCTGGCATTTTTTTTTGCCGCAATACTTCTGGTTTTTTACTCATGAATTACCCACACACGTTAATCCACAATGCGAACAGATAAAAGGTGATCCCATTTTGATATCTTTCAAAAAACGAAAGATTTCATTTTTATCTGCTCTGAAATTGATGGTACCGTTTTTTACCGGCGGGTGGTATCAGTGTTGACCGACGTTAAAACGTGCCGCTTTCCTGAGTGGCAGTGACTTGCCGGGAACCTCTTTTCATAAATCTTAAATCATTGTTGAATAAATAATGCTTCAGTTGTAAAATGGAGTTGACATCAGAGGGGCCTGTTTTATTGCATGCTCCAGGATTTTTGAATAGATAGCGATAATGACGGCATGATCGGGAATAATGAAACATTTTTATAAATATAGGTTTTTCGTTTTTCATCATAGATTTCTTTTAGGTAAAAAGTATTTCTCCTGTTGTAAACATTTGAAATGTCGAAATCCAGGTTAATGAAAGTATCTTTAATTTTAAAAATTTTTCTCACGGAAAAGTCCAATCTATGATAATCAGGGTATCTGATATTGTTCTTTGTTTCAAACCATTTACCATATAATGTATTGTGTATATACATTGTTGCCGGAAGACCAGATGAGTATACCCAGTTTATACCGAAGCTGGTCCTGCTTTTCCAGGAATACTTTAGTGCGATAAGGATATTATGAGGTCTGTCAGCAACGTAAGGGATCCAGATTCTGCCTTCGGGTGCATACCATTCTCTTTTAGATCTGGAATATGTGTATGTTAAATTGCCGCTTAACTTTCCGAATCTTTTTACCAGAAATGTTTCAATCCCATATGCTCTTCCATTGATTTTATCAAGCAATTCATTTATTGAAGTGGCATTAAGGAAGCTTGCTCCAGATTTGAAATCAACTATATCATGCATAGTTTTTGCATATAAGTCTATAGACCACACATAATTATTAACCCGCCCATTAACTCCTAACGAATATACATCAGATACCTCAGGTCCGAGATCTTTGGTAATCGGAATCCATAACATAGACCTTAGACCAACATTTGAAGATTCCAGAGAATGATCAAACTGACTTAATCTTACATAATCTAAGTGCTGCGCAAAGCTTTGAGATGATTCATGAGTTAGTCTGACCCGTGGCTCAACGCTCACAAATACAGTTTTATCAGTTATCCCGGTTGATAATCTTACACCACCTTCAAAAAACCACTTTGACGATAATTTAAGATTGCCGGAAAAAAAAGCAGCAGGTTCCGAAATCAAATAGCCATCTACAAATTTAGTGACATTATGAGCTTCTTCCCTGATATAAGTTGCCATTATATTTGGCGTGAAATCTCTTAACCTATAAAAAAGCCCACCCGAGAACGTTAAATTTCTTTCTGTATAAACAAAAAATATCTTGGCTCCTACATTAATAATCTCCGGTGAGATTCGATAAGAATTATAATTCGATTCGATTAATGTATTGTCATTGATGTATTTCTCTGACTTATAGAAAATCTCTCTTTGACTGGATATCTTATTAACATTCATATCATATATCCACTTGGTTTTTCCTTTTATCGGCAAGGTCCATTGAAGGGAGTGTATCTGGCTTGTCCATGAAGATATAAACCCTGTTTCATATTTAAGTAAGGTATCTGCATTTCTGCTGTCTGTAATACTTGATTTGTTACCCTGATCATGATTTCTCATAAACACATAGCTAATAGCTCCAATCTTACTTGATGAATGGGTGAGTCTTATATATGAATCATAAAATGAATAGTCATTTGGAGGAAGAAAATCACTTATATTATTATCAATCAAAGTCTTTAGAAGAGGGGCATAGAGCGAATAATTGCCGCGTTTTATTCCTCCGGTTAACCCAATACTTGCCTTTTTAAACGGGATTTGAAAGATTACCCCTGAAGTAAGTAATCCAACACGCAACTGCAACCCTGCAGAATCTGCTTTTGGAATCCTATAATCAATTTTGAGTACTGAGGATGCTCCACCACCGATATCTGGTGGAAAATAATCTTTGATCAACTCGGCTTTTTCAATAAAATCGAGATCGAATGAAGAAGTAAGTCCGAGGAGGTGTGAAGGCATGAAAAAATAACAACCGTTAGTAAGAAATATATTTTGACCAGGAGAGCCTCCACGGACGAAGATATCAGTTGTTCCGTCCTTCCCCGGCACCACACCGGGTAGGCTCTGTAATGATTTAATCAAATCCGGTTCACTGAAATATCTGGGAGCTTCAAACAATGATGCACGTGTAAGAACAATATTGCCATGTTTCGAAATTTCAATACTCTTTAACGAATCCCCGATTATTGTCACTTCTTTTATCCGAAATGGATCAACATGGAGAAATATATTGATTGTTGTATCTGCGTGGGCATTTAGGATAACTGTAACTTGCATGAAGCCAAGAACCCGGGTATATAATTCTTTTCTTCCATATGTTGTTTTTAATAGGAATTCCCCTTTTTCATCAGAAACAGATGTTTGCTTATCGGGATTAATTGTGATTACACCCCCATAAACCAGACTGGAATCTTCATAATTTAAAAGCCTGCCTCTAATTACAACTGTCTGAGCTTGTAGAGAAAAGCAAGTCAGGTGAAGAATAAGTGCCAATAAGAAATGTAATATACTCCTCATATAAGTGATTGGGTTAATCAGTCAGTGATTACCAATGAATATTGTTTACTACTGCAAATTGCAAAGATTCCGTTGCCCCTTTTTATATTCCCTTTAAGAAATACAGGTTCAGAGAATGGATCAAAATATGATTCAAGGTATGTATGGTAGTTTTTCTCAAATGCATAAAGATCTTCTGGTATTGAGTTTAGAGATATTTTTATTGGCCTTGTGTAATCATAAAATTCATCATTCAAATCAATTCTGATTTTAAGTTTACAGTTATTTTCTGTAAGTGTTTTACTATCAAAGAAACATGACCTGTAAATATGAGTAGGAGTTGTCAACAGGGATGAGTTGCAGGGGCTAAAACCAATACTTTTAAAACCATGAATAAAGGTTTCAAAGTAGGGTGAATTACTCTCAAGAATTACATAATCAATCAAATATCTCAGGGTGTCCTTATAAATGATATTTTTATACCCGTCAATATCAATATAATAAAACATGTTTTTTTCTGATCTGAAATTTATATTGAAAATTATCGACTTAGCCGGATTATGACACTCAGCAGAAGGCGGCAGGAATGTTTGTACCATGCCTTCGATACTTATTTCCGGGATCAAAGGAGCAGCAGGCACAATAATTTCTGATGTAACTGTTTCAGTGTTTTTCTCAGATATTGTAAGAGTGTATTTCAGACCCGCATCAAGTTCAATAGTCGATGGCAAATAAATAGTATCAAATCTGTTTTCTGAGTATGGATTGAAATATTTAAAGACCACATTGCTTTCAGATAGAATTATAACTGACAAGTCCTCAAGATGTGACATACTCTCAGAGGGATACTCGTTTTGAGAAGATTTTTCAATTATGATTTTATTCTGATCCTTAGCATCATTAATGATTGCAATTACACATATTTTCTCCTCAAAATCAGGCGGAATCACTTCTGTAACGACCTGGCATGAAGATAAAAGATGAATAAGTAATGTTGGAATTAAGACTGTAATGCCCTTTGCCATAAGAATATACAATTAGAAATGTTTTAAAAGGGATGAGTATTTCCATGTCTAAATTAAGAAATATTTATAGTTCTATTCAACAATAAGGTTAGTGCTACCAAGTTTCTTACCGGTTTTAATGATTGTGTTGTAAACACCTTTCTGAAATGATGATGTGTTTATTATAAACTCTTTTTCATATGATTTGCCGGAATAAATGATTCTCCCGTTCCTATCTAATATCTGGATAGAATATTGTGTAAGAACTTGAGCAGGATCATCATCGATTTCAACTTTTGTTGAAGACGTAGCCGGATTTGGATAAATTTTGAATTTCAAATCCTCCTTAAGAGTTGGAAGTGCCTGATCGCCACAGCCATAAACAAAAAGATTTTCATCATCTGTACCAGAAACACTTCCGTCTGTTACCTGAAGATTAATATAATGATACTCCCCCTGGTATTGTGGGTAAAATCCCAAATTGATTGATGATGAACTTGAGTAGAAGGTGTTGTCAACATACCAACTATATGAATAATTACCTGAGCCTCCCTGAGTGTTTGCAAAGAAGTAACCTGGTTCACCACACATAAGACTTTCAGGCCCAATTATTTCAGTGTGAATGCATGGAGTTGCTGCAGCTCCAACCCCCACTGCAGCCCACGCATTAATCACTTGGGTGTATTCATTTGAACACTCACCGTAAAGTACTGAAGCACTAACAATAGAGGCCTGTCGCATATCATCAAATGTACTACCTAATGAAAGGTAATATGCCATATTACGATAGGCGATCCTGCTGGCAGAATTAAGACTTATGCCGCTAACAGATACCCCTAATTGTGATCCTCCATTTGCCAGGAGATAGAACCAGTAATTTTGGACGGAATTATTAACATGTGCCGGTAAGGACCCGGTACCATTTATCCAATATGGATTCTGTTGATAATAAAGAGGAACAGTATATCCAGTTAAATTGCTGATCTGAGTCATACAATTAATGTCATTATAAACGCTTGCTGAATATGATTGGTAAGTTGTTGGATTTTGAATTGATCTCTTAAAATTGTCTATGACATTTGAGCCAACTATATAATCCGTTGTGCCTAAGGTGAAATACTCAACCATAATTGCAAAAATATCTGCAAATGATTCACATAATGCGCCTGTTTCATTATACTGGTATGCATAACCATCAACTCCTCTTGCACGGTACATAACTCCATGGGTGAATTCATGAGCTATTACATCAAGGGAACCCTCATACCCGGAAGTGCCAATTGTTTGCCCAACATGGATATAGTCGTATGAACCTCCTGCTTGATAAAATGGACTAGCATTATAATTATAAAAAGACGTAAAGTTGTTCTCCATTCTTATTTCTCCTCCGGAAGTGGCAAATGTGCCATATGTTCTACCGTATGTATTCCGGAATACATTGTAAGATTCCTGAACTGCCCAATGTGAACTTGCTGCATTGTATTTATAATCGATCGGCCAATTAAGATCTCCTTTATAGGCCAGACCAAGGTTATCGAACCCCCAGGGAGTACAATTGGGATAACCATATCTGATAGTACTATTTCTTGTTTCTATCGGAGTAGAAAATGCCTCATGTCTTAAATAGTAATAGCTATATGGCCACCCTCTCCATTTAACCTGTACAGTTTTGGATCCATTATATCTGGTTTGAACAGTTGCCAGGTTAAAAGCCCTATGATCAATTACTTTAACAACATTTCCGGAAAATGCATCAATATAAAAAGTGTTAAACCTCTCAAGTTCTTTTGAAAAGAATTCAACTTTATAACACAATCCTAACTTGCTCTTATCATCAGGTCTGTAGAAAACCAATACGGGATTAATCTCCCCCTTTCTGTAAAAATCTGATAACTCTTCATTGACCAATTTCAGGAGATCTGGCTGATTGACATTTTGGGAAGTAATAAATTCATTTTTAGCTAATTCAAAAGCTTTTTGAGCTGAAATATTTGAAAAAAGCCCTTCTTTTGGGATTTCATTTTTATTATAAGTTCCAACAACATGTAACAAATCACCTTCTTTTGAATAATGTGCTGTATAATAAGCATCTTCAATTGGGATGCCTTGTATTGTTAACTTTAACTGATAATGTTTCATTCCGAATTCATCAGTATCTTCTTTCTCTACACTTGAACTTATTCCCTGAGGAAGATCGAAAAGTTTATACTCTTTTTCAATCAATTCACCAACAGGAATTTTATGACCCTTATTAAAGTAATACCAACTACCTTCTTTTTTTGACAATAAGTCACCTGGAAATTGAAAAGATTTAGTTTGTATACTGTTCTTTTCGGATGGAATGGTAAAACAAACTGTTAGCATTAATATGGCTATCAGTTTCATGGAAATGTTTAATCCATTTTTCATAATAATTGGTTTTGTGAGTTAAAAGTTTGAAAAAAATGATTTTTCTTTATTTAAATTTCGATAATCAGAATTGAATACCCATGGTAATTATTTAGCCTTAAATTGTCAAAATTGGCCTTTTTAGGACATGTATTTGGAATATATGATAATTCTTGTGTAAACAATATGGTTTAATTAAACCTCCATCTAAAATGATATTTGCAGCTTCTACATTGGATAACTCATCTTTTCGGAAATTTTATTATTCTTTTCTATTAGAAGGTTGTCTGATCTTTTTTGGGGTGCTCCGAATGTATTATATATTACTTTCAGTTCATTAGGTCTGATAAGCCCTTGTTTTATCTCAATTCCAGCTGATTTTATCCATCTGTAAAGAGTCTTGACACTTATACAATATTCGATTGCTACTTCCCTGCGAGTCTTAGCTTATATTTCAGGAGTTTCCATAAATTAATTAAGTTTGTACCATAAAACACTCAGATATTCTAAATGCATTGTTGGCTTTGAAAAATTTATTTCTCGCCAATTATTGAATTATGGTTTTTTAATTAGTAACTTACTGCTTAAGATTTTTGTAACTAATCAGTACTTAAATTGAGCTAAAGTTAAAAGTGAATAAAGTTAAAAAA
>CAIMVD010000086.1 GCA_903844815.1 uncultured Bacteroidota bacterium
GTGTTGTAGCTGCTTATAAAACCAACTGATTCACTCTATTATTATTAACTTTAGGCACTCTAGACACTCTAGACACTCCTAACTCTAGATCACTGATTAGTTACAATAAATTTAATCTGAATGAATCAATCACAATATTTCAATAACATGAAAATTTATTTTAAGATCCAAATAATTTACTGCAATTTTTACAGAGTTTTTCAAAAATTAAATGTAAATAAAATCATGAGATCACTATGTTCAATATTGTTTATTCTTTTTCTTTTTTCGTGTAAAGAACAGCATGGAACTTTAATTACTTTTGATCCACGGTCTAATGGTGCTAAAAGTGAAATTTCACTATCTGAGATTGCTGATGAGATTAAATACATACCACTTGACAACAGCTTCCCGTTGGGAATTATTTATAATTATAGAATAACCAAAAAATCAATTTATTTATCATCAAAAGACATAGGTGTTTTAAAGTATAATCGGGACGGTAAATTTGAAAGGAAGATTGGAAGTATTGGAAGGGGGCCTGGTGAGTACCACTACTGTTATGATTTCACTGTAGACGATGATCGTGAAACTATTTATGTTGAGGATAATGGTATTTTAAAAGCATATTCCAAATCGGGAAATTTTCTAAGAGGTATCTCAATTAAGAACTATGGGGGTGTTTCTTCATTTGAAGTCATTGACTCTCGTATTATCGTTTTTTTTATGCTTCAATTTGAGAATCCCAAAAATGACTGGATTGTGCTTGATACAATAGGCAATTTAATTGCAGAAAAAAAGCGACAAATACCTGAATTTTATTCAATGGGATTACTCCATGGAACTTACAAATTCAATAATTCAGTTACATATTGGAACCCTTTTACGGATACTGTATTCTCAGTTTTACCTGATCTAACCTATAAAGCATCATTCCTCCTTTCTCCTGGAGAACACAGATTCCCAAAAAGAAGGCTCACATCATATGAATCTAGTGAGCAATATTTAAAATTCAAACAGATATTCGAGACGAATCGATTTTTAATATTCCAGTATAGCTATAAAAAAAAGCATATTCTTGAGATGTCCGATAAAAAGGACAGTAGATCAATTCGATATTTCCTTGAGGTTGCAGATGATGGTCCCCCAACTATTTTTTCAGGGGGAATACTGAATGATTTAGATAATGGAAATAGATTTCAACCAGGCGGTACAACTTATCATCAAGAAAGTTATTTTGTTGAAAACGATAATGAATATATAGTTGGGTTAACTCAATCCAACAAAATCAAAACCCGTGTTGAAAGTAGTGATTTTAAAACTTCAAAACCAAAGTACCCTGAAAAGAAAAAAGAGCTCGAAAAACTTGCGAATAGTCTGAAAGAGACAGATAATCCGGTTTTGATGATGGTCAGATTGAAAAAGTAAAATTTCGCAAAAAAACTAAATTGAATTAAACATATTATAATATACCTCTCACTATTGTGAGGGCAAATATTCATGCAACTGCTAATAACTCTTTTTTATTTCATCCCTACGGGATTTAATAATTCAGGAGGTGGTTATTCATTTCTACCGATATTTCGTCCCTACGGGACTGTACCTGGGGTATAATATATAGGTAGCCATGAAGATATTGTTAATTTAACAATTCTATAGATATTTCGTCACTTCGGGACTTTCCACGAGGGAAAATATAGCTAACCTTGAGGATATCGTTAGTCCCATAAGTCCCGTTGTTGCCGGAATAATTCATAACGAACAAAATGAAAAAAATCATCAGATAAAATATTAATTTATAATACCCGGGACCATTAAAAAATGGTTATCCTCATGCTTATCTGCATATTATCTCTCATCTACAGTCGCGTAGGGACGAAATATCGGTAGAAACCAATGTTTACCACGGAAGTAAAAAATCCCGTAGGGATGGAATAAAAGAGGAAGCCCCAGCAGGAAAGTAAATATTTATCCGGACATTAGTAATTATTTTATTGATCAGCTCCATTGCTATACCAATTATTTTGAAATACCTCCAATCTCCTTTTTTATGAAACCTTCATTCCATCCAAAAACTATTATTCTGGTTCTTCTTATATCCCTGGTTGCCTGCACAAATCAAAGGAAAAATAGCAACAGGGATATTGATTTCGTAAAACCATACCCTCATATAATCAATATGGAAGATGGTTTCAAAAACGCGTCACAAATTTTGCTGAGTGAAATCGCTGACAGCATAAAATATATTGTTCTTTCCAGGGACAAAAAAGTCATAATTGGAAGTCCATGGCGGTTGCAAATGGCTGGCGAAGAGATTTACATGATCTCAGAGAACATAGTCATGAGATTTGATTTTTTAGGAAACTTTCTAAATTCGTTCGGCAGTAATGGAAGAGGTCCTGAAGAGTATCTCAACGGGAGTGTTTATTCAATTACTCCTGCCAATGATAAAGTGCTGATCTTAAGGAGTATGATGCAGGATTATTTGCTGTATAAGCCTAATGGTGACTATATTGGAAAAAAAGATATCTCCTACTCCAGGAATCTCTTTGACTTTGTCAGCCTTTCCGACTCAACTTTTCTGTTTACATTCTGGTTCCATGGCGCATTCATGAAAGGCGATATTTTAAGCGGAATGTCCTGCACAGCAGGAATTTTTGATCAGGATGGCAAACCAGTTAAAGTTATTGAACATCCATTAAGGAATATTAAAGTATCAAAGGAGGAGGTATCAAGAATATTATCACAGCCTCCTAATTTTACTTTCTTTGACAACAGGGTTGTACTGACCCCTGCAGGAGATACCATTTACGAAATAAATCAGAACTCGATAAAACTGGGATTCATAATTAATTGGGGATCGCTTCCCCACAAACAGACCATTGAGGATCTGTATTACAGAAAACCCGGATCAACCGATAATTCAATAAGTTTTAATAAGGTTTATGAAACAACATCAAAAGCATATCTCCACGTAAGCAAAATGAATGATTATATCATATTTGAGTACGATAAAATAACAGGTTTAAGCAGAAGCATGAAGAGTGATGAAAAGAATGATGGTTTAATAAATGATCTGGACGGAGGCGCCAACTTCTTTCCGGTCTGGACTAACAGGGAGGGCAACATCTGGATAAGTTATAATGATGCAAATGAGTTTAAGGAAAAACAGAGCGATGAATTTCTCTCAAAATCGACATCAAACCATCCTGAAATGAAGGAAAAGCTTCGTGCGATGGTCAAAGACTTAAAGACTGATGATAATCCGGTGCTTAAAATAGTATACCTGAAGAAATTTAAGGGTAAATGAGTTTAAGGGATCAATAATAAATGTGTTTATAGGATTTTTTAAACAAGAATTCTCCTCTCTCTACCGGGAAGCAGAAGAGGATTGTTACATTCTTAGACGCCGGAGGCGTCTAATTCCAATAGCCACAGTAACATCTGTGGTTGCATGGTTATATGAAATTTCAACCACAGAGTGGTTGAATATTATTGAATTGATAAATAAAACCATACAGTCTTGAAAGTTAAGCATCTGCTTATTCTGATTTTTTTATTTTCATCATGTAATTCGAATCGGAATGTACTTTCCGAATATGATCCCACTTCATTTTCCGGGAATGAGATTGTCTTATCCGACATAGCAGATGACATTCGATATGTCCCTCTCGATGACAGTATTCAATTACGTGAGATTAATTCTAATTTTAACCTCAAATTCATAGATGACTTAATTTTTAAGTACGAAACTGATCTTGGCATTCTGGTGTTTGACATGGATGGTAAACTACTTAGAAAAATAGGAAAAATTGGAAGAGGGCCAGGCGAGTATCTTCATGGGAGCGTTTTTGCCGTCGATCCAAATCATGGTACAGTTTATGTTAAGGTTGGGGATTCTGAAATCAATGTCTATTCCGAAACAGGGGCCTATCAGAGAAGTTTTTCGTTACATGGTTATGGTGGAAGTGTAGACGTTATGGAATTTTATGATTCTAAATTGTTTGTATCCTACAATCTCCAATATAATGATGCCAAATATGAATGGATATTGCTTGACACCTTAGGTAATTTAATTAAAGAGAAGAAGAGAACAATTCCCCAATTTACAAGTAATTATCTTGCGGGGGGAGGAACTTATATGTTTAAAGGGAGATTAAATTACTGGAATCAATTTATTGATACAGTATTTTCGATATTACCCGATTTAACCTGCAAACCTGCTTATTTACTTAAGCCAGGCGAGTATAGATTACCCAAGGTAAAAGTTGCTGACCCCATCAGGCAATTGTCTCAATATATGACAATTGAAGAAATATTTGAAACAAACAGATTCATCACGCTGAGGTATTCTTTTTATAAGGCAAAGAATGGATTTATTCTTTTTGAGAAGAAGAATTCAAAATCGGTTTTGATCTCCTGGGACCCGGGAAAAGTGGGAGGCATAAGTAATGATCTGGATGGAGGTTTGAAATTTTTGCCAATGAGCTATCTGATTGAAAAGAACAGGGAATATCTGATAGAAATGATAGATCCCTTTCAACTTAAAAAACGGATAGCCAGTTCAGAATTTAAAATCATAGCTCCAGTTTACCCTGAAAAGAAAAAAGAGCTCGAAAAACTTGCGAATAGTCTGAAAGAGACAGATAATCCGGTTTTAATGATGGTGAGATTGAAAAGGTAAAAAATGCAGGGGGGTGAATCATTTGCACACAACGTCCTGCGGAGCTTTAGCGAAGCTTAATGCTATGCGCCCTCCGCTTTGGGTAGGGTCATTTATTCTCGATTCGATTCTTTAAATCCATTTGCTCGTGAAGAATCCTGATTATTTCAATTTTATGCTTGTCTTCTCAGGATCGAAATCAAGCACAATCCCACTGTCTACACCTTCTTGAATAGCTTCTCTTAAGGCTATCATTTTATTTTCTTCGAGTTCCAATAGCCTTAATCCCGCACGTATTACCTCACTCGCGTTCTTATATCTGCCTACGGAAATCCGGCCTTCGACAAATCTGTCAAAATAACTCCCTAATGAAACTGATGTATTCCTGTTCATACTTTCATAAGATTTCTTTTTCACAAAAGTACCAATATTTGGTACAATTACCAAAGATGGTTGAGTCTTTTTAATCCCATTTCTTGCAATAAACTTTACATCAGGTTGAAAAAAATGCCAAATCGAAGTAACAATTCGACCTCAATCCTGACTAAGCAGAAAATTGAACCCTGGCAAGGCAAACTTTATAATAGGAAAAATTTTAAAAAAGGTTTAATTATTAGACAGATTATGATAGTTGAGAATTTTAAACACAATAAAGCAACGCCATTAACTTATGTCTCCAGAGTCTTCAAAGTTTCTGAACAATGCATGTTACTTAAAAGTTTTGGTATTAAAATTACCCTTATGGAAAGTTGCAAAAGTATTTTCATTATTATTTTGTTTTGAATCTTAAATATAGTAGTTGAAATGATCTAAGAAAATTACAGCTTTTAAAATAATTCTAAATTTGAGAGGAGGTGCAATTGAAGTAACACTTTATCAAAAAAGACAATCAGATCATTAAAATCTAAGAATGTAGTGAAATTTTCTACGTGAAATCAATTAAAAACAATGAACAATGAAAAAGACAAATAAATTTTCCATAGATTTAAATTATTTATTAAAAAAAGATGAATTAACTGTATTAAAGGGGGGGACCAATAAACTCGGTTATTTGAAATGCTCTAGGTCATGGATTCTTGGAGGAGATTGTTCCGATTATACAAATTGTGACAATGCTTATCTTTGGTGCGCCACCCAATGTTTTGGGTTTGATTCATATATATGTGTAGGACCATTAGAATGATTTAAACTTTTAAATTTGATAATTTTGGGGTCCCTATATTTAACACCTTTGTTAAGGAGTCCTTTGTTCACCAGGCCTAAATATGAAACAAAGGACTCTTAATTCCTTCTGAATTATTCTCTATTTAATAAAATATTAAAAGTTGTCAAATCTTGTGGACTACATTCGTGATTTGTAAGGATTTATTTGCTTTATATTGCTACTAATAAGTTATACATATGAATTTTTTCATCATTATTTTGCTTTGCTCATTTTTAATAGGAAGTTGTCAAAATGCAGATACTAAGGATTATTATAAAATTTCAAGCTTTCAGATTAAAAGTCTGAATGATTTTAAAAAAGTTTTTCTTTCTAATTTAAGTTCTGATGATGTTCAGTATATCCCGTTGGAATCAAATAGTCTTAGTTCGATCAGAGATATTGAGGACGTAAAGTTTGGGAGGGATTTTATTTTGATAAAATCTTTTAACACAATATTGAAATTTCGGAACAATGGAACGTTTTTAACTCAGATTGGGAAGTCAGGTAGAGGTCCAGATGAATTTTTAATAGCACATGATTTTGATATTGATAGTAATACCGGAAACATTTATTTGGTAGACGGTTGGGCTAAGAAATTTTATATATATTCTGAAAATGGACAATTCATTAAAAGTTTCAGCAGCCCTCCCAATACTTTAAATTTTAAGATAATAAAAGAGGGAATTCTCTGTTATAGCACAAATTATATATCAAACATACAATTTAGTTATAATCTGATCGATACTTCTGGAAAAATCATTAAAAAATTCTCCAACAAGTACTTGTGGACTTATGATGTAAGAAAAGGAACTGCCGTTTTTGACGAAAATATTTTCTTTCAGTTTAATAATAAGCTTTTTAAGAAAGAAGTATATTCTGATACGGTTTATATCTTTGAAGATTTAATGTTCAAGCCTTACCTCGTGATAGAACATGGAGATAGATTATTAACTCCCAAAGCACGATCAGAATATGCTCCATTATACCTAATAGAAAATTTTATTTCACAAAAGAATATATTCGGGATTGGCAATTTCATTTATTACGAGTTTATTTGCGGCCGTGGTGAGCTTTTTGGATTACTTTGTTCAGTAAAATCAGATTCCTCGCAAATGATTCAACCAGAACGTGGTTTTATTAATGATATTGACTGCGGACCGGACATTTGGCCAAAGACAGTTAAGGACGACAGTACATTAGTTAGTTGGATTGAAGTGCCTGAACTTAAGGAATATATTGCCTCAGAAGTATTCAGAAAATCTGAACCAAAATTCCCAGGTAAAAAGAGAAAGCTTGAGTATCTGGCGAACAATTTGAATGAAACAGATAACCCGGTTTTAATTATAGTACATGTGAAAAAATAATTTATCATATTTGAATGATATTGAGGCTTCTTCAAGTTATGTTGAAGAGAAATGCAGTTCCTCGCTGAAGTGCACCTCAACTAAGTCAGCTTATGTCTCCTTTATAGCCACTAATGCCAGAAAGGCTCTTACTGCCTCCTTTTCAGCTTTTTCGGAGCAGTAATTGTGCGATCCGTTTCTCCCACCCGAGCTGCTTATATTTCAATTTTAGATAAGCCTCTTAAATCTAATAATAAATACAATGAAACTAATCTATGTTCTGTCAATAATACTAAGTTTAATCTCCTGCAAAACATCAGAGAATAAACTCTTGCAGATTGCCCCGGGGACTTTTACCGACAATAA
>CAIMVD010000087.1 GCA_903844815.1 uncultured Bacteroidota bacterium
GCAGTAAGAAAACTATGCTCCTTTTTAAACCAAACAGAAACCTGCTTCCCTTTTACAGATTTAAGATTGATTTATGAAACAGTCGCGGTTTAGTTTGCGGCAGTCTCGGATGTCTGATCTTCAAAATATGTTCATCTAACGTCATCTCCTCCTTAATAAGATCATCCCCTGATTCAACAGTGATGAAATTTATGTTCTGAGCATCTATTTTTCTGTCGTTGCTGAGGATAATGGCAAGTTCTATGGCGGCTTTCAGTTCCCTCACATTTCCGGGATATGAATAACTCATCAGCTTTTTTTTAGCTTCCTCTGTGAAAGCCATTTTCTGCCGGTGGTTTTCTTTGCAGAAAAGATCAGCAAAATGCCTCGCCAGGATCATAATGTCGTATCCGCGTTCCCTCAAAGGAATAAGGTGGATGGGAAGTCCCATTATCCGGTAGAAAAGATCCGACCTGAAGTTCCCTTTTTTCACCTCCTCTGCCAGGTTTTTATGAGTGGCTGTTATTATCCTCACATCAATCTTGATAGTCTGGTTGCCTCCGATCCTTTTTATCTCCCTCTCCTGTAGTACCCTCAGGAATTTAGTTTGAACGCTGAGATCCATTTCTGCAATCTCATCAAGGAAAATCGTTCCATTGTGAGCATCTTCGAAGAGTCCCGTCTTTCGGGCAAATGCACCTGTGAAGGCTCCCTTCTCGTACCCGAAAAGTTCACTTTCCATGAGATCTTTAGGTATTGCGCCTATATTAACAGCAATAAACTGATTTTTCTTCCGGCTTGAATGGTAATGAATTGATTTGGCGACCAGTTCCTTTCCAGTTCCTGTTTCACCTGTGATGGAAACGGTGACCTGGCTGTTGGCCGCTTTTTCCATCATGCTGAATGTTTCATTAATTCCCCGGCTGCAACCTATAATAAGGTTTGAAAAGTCGTACTTTTTACCGATTTCAACCTTAAGTTTTTCATTTTCCTCCCGGAGTGCATTATTTTCCATGAAGAGTCTTATCGAGTTCCATAACCTGCCCGGGGCGTCCTGATTTTTTACAATGTAATCGAAGGCGCCATCCTTCAGCAGATCAACTGCGGTTGTAATATCTTCCTGGCCTGATACGATTATAATTCCTGTCTCTTCGGTTATTTTCCTGATTTTTCCGAGGAGTTCCTTTCCGCTCATATCAGGGAGGGAAAAGTCGATTGTAATAAGCGAGGGTTTCTTATGAAGGTTGTTCAGGCATTGAGTGCCTGTCGAAAAGCAATCGACCAGAAAATCGGGACTGAGGGACAGGTGGTATTTCAGTATTTCGGAATAGATAACATCGTCCTCAACAATGAATATTCTGAATTGCTCCATATTCGGTATTTTCCAATTTTTCAGGCAAAATTAAGCCTTTTTATTGAATCAATCGCTTCATATCGAAATTTCGGACAATAGTTCTTACAATCCCATCCAGAAACTTACTTTTACCATAAAGACGTTTGTTGGCTGTACACCCAAAAGCTCACCCATATTATAGTTCAGGGAGGAGTAATAGTTACTTTCCCGGCTGTTGCGGTTATTTTCCCACACCAGGTAAATTGTTGAACCCGGCCTGTATTCCCAGCGTGCAACAAGGTTCGACCTGTACTGCCTGAAACTGAAATCGGGGTTGGTGAATGAATAGGAAGAAGCCCCTTCATGTACATTGTAGGCATTCTTTGATTCATTGAAGGCTATTTCTTCATTAGTATAGCTATGGTAGCGTGTGCCTGAATTGTCGGCGTGAGTATCGGCAGCCCGCTTGAAGTCGGTGTATTTTCCGTTGGATATAAAAGGACTGCCATAGTATTGGATAGAAATGTCAGGAGTGATGTTGTAATTGAAACGAAATGTCCAGGCATAGGTCTGCTGTTTGATTCTTCCCATAATGTACTGCATTTCGTTGCCGGCCATCTTCTGGTTTACATAAAGGAAATTGTCGATGTTATAAGTATACTTAAAATCGGTGATAATATAGAAATGATTTCCGAGCCGGAAATTAAGTGCAGGCTGAATTGAATATAACTTTGAGATGCCATCGGTATTTATATTGCTTGAGTTGTTCACGCTAAAGATGACTCTTTTGGATTTATTTGTATTGAAGATGATTGTGCTCTTCCAGTACTGTGACAGGCGGAAAGCTGGTCCCCCGCGCAGCAGCCTGGTGCTCAGTTCAGAAAAGACGTACGATTCGGTAACCGACAGATCCATCCGGTTTGTGAACTGGGTCCTGAACTGCATACTCATATCGTTATATGTGTTTAATCCGCCATAGTTCCATGAGTTTTTCTGTCCGAGTGTAAGAGTATAGTTACGCATCAAACGCTTCGGTTCCGTTTGCCTGATACCGAGGTTGGTAAGGTTTTCCACAACGTCGGCCATCAGCAGGTAACCTACATCATTGAGGTCGAAACCGGGAGACCACCAGCTGACTTTTTCCGAAAAGATAAAGCGCTTATTGCCAAGCCGGCCAACGTTCAGATAACCTCCCGTTCCCGTAAGCGACCTCATAGAATTGTCGACGCCAAGGTAACCTGTGGCATCGGGACGCTGGTAATAGTGAAGTGCGTTTCGCTGGAGTGCAATCATTGCCTTTTCTTCGCCGTTGATATGGCTGAGAATGCCGCGGAAGTCTACAAAATATTCCCTGTCTTTTGAATAACTCAGGAAATCAATTCCTGCAGTAAAGGCGTTACGGTTCAGATACTCGAGCTGGGGATCGCTTATAAAACGGTTTGTTGAGGTAAACATAGTACCGAACTGGGTATTTCCCTTATTTGCAGTCTTCTGGATTCTTCCGATAAGATAGTTGGTAAGAGGTTCCACCACGGGATAAGTTTCCACACCATTGATTGTCAGTTTTGCTCTTTCCTCCTGTGTTGTACTCTGCATTATGCCAACAGAGACTCCATTACGCGTTGTCCCCGTCAGTTTTATTGCGTTTATGATGTTTGTAATTTCGGGAACCTGTGAAAAGGAGTTGACATTGTCGACAGTGGGAGAATATGAAGGAGCATGCCCGACGCGGCGCGAATAGAACATGAGGTTATTATCGGCTGAAAAGTCGAAGATGTGTTTTCCTTCGAGGAAGAACGGACGTTTCTCATCATAGAATGTTTCGAAGGCGGAGAGGTTCATTACTGACGGATCAGCTTCAACCTGACCGAAATCGGGATTGACTGTAACGTCCATTGTAAAGTCGCCTACTCCAATCTTAGCGTCTAACCCGGCATTTCCGTTCCATCGGGGACTCTTTGAATAGGGGCTGCCTGAAATTAAGGGAGCTGTGGTTGCTTTGCCTGCAACATAGGGCAGAAACTCAACAAGTCGTGGTTTAGGAACGCCTTCAAGTCCATCCATAGTACCGAAAGAATAAACATGGCCGCTGTTTTTACGCGGAATGAGGCTCCATTGGTCGGTTTCCTGGATACGGCGTACAATACGCCTCGCATGAAGTCCCCATACCATGTTGCTGTCGGTTTGGTTATACCGCAACTGGCTGAAGGGGATCCGGTATTCGACAGTCCAGGATGAATCATTAACAGCTGTTTTTCCCTCCCATACGGCATTCCAGCTTAGATTGACCGATAAGCCGTCGGTGACTATCAGGTCTGTTTTGTTTCCTCCGGCATTGATGTTGAATTCGGGTGCTGCACGGAAGTCATGATAGGTATCAAAGGCAACACTTATAAGGTCACCGATTGAATTGTCGTCACGGTTCCCGACGAAACGGTTGATCTTTTCGGGTTCCGGATCCCAGGCACGCAGGGCGAAATAAATATTCTTGTCGTCGTAAAGGATCTTAATACGAGTTGGATAGGTAGATTGTCCCCTTTCAATCGGGGTATTCTGAAGGAAGACCTGTGACCAGGTTCCTTCCTTGCTCCAGCAATCATCTTCGAGTTTTCCGTCGATAACAGGCGTTGTGCTTTGAAGCCGCACCGTATGGTAATTTCGTTTGTATGCCTGATCAAACGGGATTAAATTTGCAGGAGCCTGCGAACGGGCCGGAATGAAATTCATTATAGCCGCGATAAACAAGGCCGGAATGAAACAGGATTTTAAGTATGGAGATCTCACCTCTTTATTTCTTTACGGTAAATGTATGTAAGAAAGGATTTAATTCTACCGGGCAGCGATTTTTTTCACATTTATTAACAGTCGGATTTTTCCGGTATGCATTCATGCCTTCTTTTTAATATAAGTCTATTTAAAATTGCCGGTAATTCTTTGCCGGTCTTCGTTTTCTTTATCGTTCTTATGATATAGCTCAATAAAAGTTATCCTTTGTTCTTCCTGAAAGTGAGCATAAATCAACCGCAATCCTGAGTTTACTCCGCGCCCTTTTATGGCTTTGCATGCAATCTTCTTAACTTTTATTATACAAGTTTTCAAGCCCGGATTATCAATACGAAAGCTGAACGGAGGTCTTTCATCCGGTATTATTTCCAAAACCTTTTTTACTATTTCCAAATCATCATTAAGTGTTCTGTATTTTTTTAAGAGGGATTTAAAATCCTTTTTAAAATCGGGAAGTTCATCAGAAGTCATGGTTCTTCAATTTCGGATCCGTAATTTCTTACTGAGAAAGGAGAATCCCTGTAAAATGCTAATTCATAATATATTTCTTCCCCTTCTTTTGATGCTAACCAAGGGATATCCTTATGGGAATAATTACTGATTGCAGATGCCGACCAATCACTCATTTGTTCAATTACGCGGTCAATAATTTCTTTTTCGCTCGCTCTTAATTCAGTTAAGTCTGGTTTTTCCAGAGGTAAGTAACGTGTTTGCGAATAGCCGAGATATTCGGTTTTTACTCTTTTTAACTGAGCCTCATCAATCATTTGATTAATAATAACATCAATTTTTTGCGGGACCGGACCATAAGGCAATTTACGGTACCTGGCACCAGTCAAATGTTCTTCATAAAGCTCATAATAATTAAAATCGGAGAAATAGAGAAGTTTATACAGGACAGTTTCCCCTACATTCGGTTTGCCTGCACATCTTTCCAAAATATACAGCACGACGTTTTTAAATTTATTAAGCTGCAAGGTTGGGACAGAAATACGTTCTTCATTTTTTTTTGACTTTTTTTCTTCAGTATTAATAATATCCCGGACACCCGTAAAATTCTTTGACATAAATTCATCCAAAGAGAAACCCAGGATAATAGACAACCTCTGCAATTCCATAATATCCACATTTCTGTTGCCATTTTCAATTTGAGTCAGGGAAGGTCTGGAAATCCTGACACTTTTAGACAATTCTTCCTGCGACAACCCCTTCATTTTACGAAGTTCGGCGATCCTTTGGCCTATTTGTTTTTGCGACAGATTTGTGCTCATAATTATTCATTCTTTACTTTAGTATGAGACAAAAATAAAGATAGTTTCATAATAAAACAAATAAATGTTCGCAAACAAAACAAACAAAACACAATGTATTTTCAAAAATAATATCCAGAAAAACCTTAAAGATGAAAAGGTCACATCCCTGTAGTTTTAAAAAGCAACTTCTCATAGTCAAACAATGAAAAGAAAAGCGGAATATCCCTGTCCTTTTTTTAAGATGAATTAATTGCTAAATTGGCAAATAAATTTTCCGATAGTATTCAACGATTAACTACTAAACATTTATGAGACTAAAAACCCTGATTTTGCATCGATTGTTTATATCATTAATAATAAGCACCGCCTTCCTTCCTGTTGCTTTCGGGCAGCTTTACGAATGGCGCGGACCCGGCCGTACCGGTATTTATAATGAAACAGGGTTGCTTAATAAATGGCCTGAAGGCGGACCGGCCCTCCTCTGGGAAGCAACCGGAATGGGCGACGGTTATTCCTCTGCTACGGTTACCGGCGATGCAGTTTACCTGACTGGAAGAAAAGACAGCTCCGACGTACTTATTGCACTTACGCCTGAAGGGAAAACAAAATGGGAAACAATTTATGGAAAGGCATGGCTGGAAAACCATACCGGATCAAGGTGCACTCCGACATATTACAATGGAAATCTTTTTGTGATAAGCGGCAGCGGCGATATAGTCTGTGTCGGTTCCGACGGTAAGATCAAATGGTCGAAGAATCATTACAAATTGTACGACAGCAAACCAATAATGTTCGGGATATCCGAGTCTCCGCTGATTGTTGATAATATTGTAATAGCATCTCCGGGAGGGAAAAAAGCATCCATGGTTGCATTCAATACAAATGATGGAAAAGTTGTGTGGGAATCCGAACCTATAAACCAGGAACCTCAGTATATGAACCCTAAGCTTATCGAGTACGCCGGCAAAAAGATGATAGTTTCAGTTATGGGAACAGATATTTTTGCCGTTGATGCGAAGGATGGAAAAATAATCTGGAAAGTGAATTATGCCGGGGTAAATGCAGCCACCGGAAGGGTCATGAAGAATCATGCAATAACTCCTTTGTTCAAAGACGGATATATTCTGATTGCAAACGGTTACAACTGGGTAGCCCTGAAGCTTAAACTGTCACCCGATGGCAATTCAGTTGAGACAGTCTGGGAGAACAGGAATTTCGATCCCCAGCTTGGAGGAGTTATCCTTGTCGGAAATAATATTTATGGGTCAACACACATGTCGAAACCTGCTGATGAGTGGGCGTGTGTCGACTGGATTACAGGAAAAACACTATGGTCAACAAAATGGTATAGTCGCGGATCAATGATATCTGCCGACGGTATGCTTTATCTTTACGAAGAGAAATCGGGCCATGTGGCACTGGTAAATCCCGACCCTTCCAAACTTGATATTGTGAGTGAATTTCAGATTACAAAAGGGGCAGGACCGTTCTGGGCGCATCCTGTAATAAGTAATGGAAAGCTATATATCAGGCATGGAGATGTACTAATGGTTTACAATGTAAAAAAGTGAATAGGATAGTATTTTTCCTTATCTAAAATTACATTACTTCATATATCTCAACAGGCAAACCATCGGGATCCCGGAAGAAGGTAAACTTTTTACCGGTATATTCATCTACTCTGACTGGCTCAGGGACGACTCCTTTTTGTTCAAGTAACCTGATGGAACCCAGCAAATCAGGAACTGAAAATGAAAGATGTCTTAACCCGCAGGCTTCCGGTCCGGAAACTCGTGGCGGAGGATCAGGGAATGAAAAAAGCTCAATTATATACTGTCCGTTAAGCGACAGGTCAAGTTTATATGATTGCCTTTCTTCCCTGAAAACCTCCCTGATAATTTCCAGTCCGAGTACTGAGGTGTAAAATTCCTTCGACCTCTCATAGTTGGAGCAGATGATCGCTATATGATGTACTTTAATCAGGTTAATGTCATTCATTGGAAAAAGTGTAAAATGTCTGAAAATTCATTTAAGTTTGTATATCTGATGTTGCTGCTGATGTAAAATAAGTTGAAATATATTTTATATCCGCAGGCTCAGTATTAAATATTTAAACAATATTCATCATAAAAAACAGACTATGAAAAACATCCGGTTTAAATCAATCTTCAGCAGTAGAATTCTTCTCACGCTTTTATCCGTTATTCTGCTTTTATTAATGCCTCAGAAAGGATCATGCAGTAATGCCAAAGCTGCTGAAGAGCCTATTATTGGTCATTGGGATATCACTGTTGACAGGGGCGGGAATCAGCTACCCTCCTGGCTTGAGGTAAAGCTTTCGGGAGTCAGCACCCTTGTCGGACATTTTGTATCAATCGAAGGCAGTGCCCGCCCGATTTCAAAAGTAAATGTTACCGACGGCAAGATCACCTTTTCAATACCGAAGCAATGGGAGAGCGGTGATAAGGATCTCGTTTTCGAAGGCACACTGCAAAATGACAAGCTTACCGGAGTAATAACTTATCCTACAGGAGAGAAGAACACCTTCACCGGTGAAAGGGCTCCGCTCATGAAGAGGAGTAAGGCTCCGGTATGGGGAAATACAATAACGCTGTTTAACGGCAAAAATCTTGACGGCTGGCATGCCCAGAAGAAAGATAACCAATGGGTGGCCGAAAATGGCATACTGAAAAGTCCAAGGCCGGGATCGAATCTGATCACCGACCAGAAGTTTGAAGATTTCAAAATGCATATTGAATTCCGTCTCCCAGCCGATGGCAACAGCGGAGCCTATTTAAGGGGAAGATATGAATTGCAGATGGTTGACAGCAAAGACAAGGAGCCTTCCTCAATCTACATGGGAGGGATTTACGGATTTCTGACACCCAATGAGAATGTTGATAAGGGACAAGGCGAATGGCAGGTATATGATATCACACTTATCGGCAGGAGAATTTCAATTGTTGCTAACGGTAAACAGATAATAACTGATCAGATCATACCCGGGATTACGGGAGGTGCTATCGACAGCAAAGAGGGGGAACCGGGTCCGATTATGTTACAGGGCGATCACAAGCCTGCCGAATTCAGGAACATAACTATCACCCCGGCAAAATAGAATAAATAGGGCAGTATCAAAGGTCAATTCTCAGGAGTTCTTCCCTTTGTGCCCTTTTTGTTAACCAGAGAGTCCTTTGTGTTTAAATGCATTATAATTAAACACAAAGGGCTCAAAGGATTATAAAAGAAATACCAGACAATACGAGAAAGCCTTATTTTCTAAGGTCGTCGACCATTCTCTGATAACCTCTGATAAGTTCGAGCATGACAGCAATATTGAAACTGTCTACTGACTCAATTAACTCATTTCCATATTTGATCAAAGAGGCAGAGTTGTGCTCAATTCCTGCAACTATGATACTTTCTCCGAAATCTTTCACTTTCGCGAGTGGTTGAATGTGGGTTAATGATTTGCTGGTATGGCTCAGAGGTCCGTCAAGTACAGAAATTAATCGTGGCAAATCTTTTATCTCATCTCTTGAGGGAAGGAGTTTCCCTGAGATTTCAGAAGAATATTGTTGACTTGAACGGAATGCAAGATGATTCATCAGCATAATATAGAGTTCTGAAATCTGCACCGGTTTCATTAATAATCCGTCGAAATTGTTGTTATGGATCTTTTCCTTCTGTTCTTTCATAGCCGCTGCAGTATAGGCTATTACAGGAATGTTTTTAAGATCCGGGTTCTCCCTGATTCTCATCAGTAAATCAAAACCGCTTAAACCGGGCATATAAATGTCAGCGATAACCAGCTGAGGCAAATTCTGAGCAATCAGTTCAAAAGCGTTTTCACCATTATCAGCTTCCAGGACAGTTAATGCGGTAGATTTTAATACTTCCCTGATAAATTTACGATTCTCCTCAACATCATCAACAACAAGAATCACTGCTTTTTCAAAAACAATTTCGTTCGGGTCTATACTAATATCCTGCATTATCTCTTCATGTTCCGACTTGAACGGAACATTTGGAATTGTAAGTGTAAAGGAACTTCCCTTATCAGGTTTGGACCTGACCAGGATGTTTCCATTCATCAGTCTTATTAATTTTTGTGAAATTGCAAGGCCCAGGCCGGTTCCGTGGTGAGCTGTTTTGCCCTGTACCTGAATAAATGATTTAAAAATTTCTTCCTGGTATTTTTCGGGAATTCCTATACCTGTATCCTTCACCTCAATAATCAGGTTAACCATATCTTCCCTTCTGCTGGATTCCCTGGGATTTTCAGCGTAGACCCTGAAGAGAATCTCTCCCTTTACCGTAAATTTTACGGCATTGCCAATCAGATTGATTATGATCTGGCGAAGACGCATACCATCAAGGTAAAGAAAGGCAGGAGTACTGTCAGAAATTTCTGTGATGTACCTAAGTTTTTTTTCCGAGACTTTGAATGCGAATACTTTTTCAAAGTCAGAAAAAAACGTTTTAGTGTTGATAAAGTCAAGTTCAAGTTGAAGTTTTCCTGCCTCTATCTTTGAAAGATCAAGTATATCGTTAATGAGGGTAAGCAAAGTTCTTCCACTCGACCTGATCGATTCGAGGTAGTTCTTCTGGGTCGGATTGACAAATGTGGATTCAAGAAGTTCGGAATAACCAAGTATCGCATTCATTGGAGTACGGATCTCATGGCTCATGCTGGAAAGGAATTCACTTTTAGCCAGATTCGCTTTTTCGGCTTCATTTTTAGCCTTCAAAATTTCGGCTTCAAATATCTTTCTCTCAGATATTTCCGTTAACCCCATCTGGTACGATTCTTTCAGACTCTCATGTTTTTCAATCAAAATATTCAGCTCATTGATGAGTTCTTCTTTAGATTTATTCCAATGATTCATCTGCATCAATTTGAAATTTTACAGGGTATGTTTGTGACAAATAACCAAACACGAGTCTTGTTATTCTAAACAAAAATAAGGTTATTATATAAGAAGACTAACATAATGTTAAATAAATTGTTTGGTGCAAAGCAAGAAAATAATTTGGGTATCGATTTGAATACAGTTTTAATATATACACTCGCAATTTATTTGTTTTATATTTGCGGATTGTGAATATGTTACGTAATGTGGAGGAACCTGTTGTACATTAATTAAAAGCAAATTGTTTAATTGATCTGAGGGAGGAAGCACTTGACATTGAACAAAATAAAACCAATCGGAAATCTTCATGGGAGAATTATGACTAATATTTTACAGTTTTTATATTCACGAAAAAAGTCAAGGATGTTACGAGTTAAACTAGGTATTCTGATTATTCTGACAAGCGTAACCTTAAGTACGGTAGCTCAGGAAACTACACAAAAGAATTACAACCTTTCACTTGGGGCTGATCTTGCTTCCTCGTACCTGTGGCGGGGATTTGAACTTGGCAAAGGACCGGCCATTCAACCCTGGGGAGAGTATTCGTATAAAGGGTTCACTCTTGGAGCCTGGGGCAGCTATGAATTTACCGGGGGATTCAAAGAAGTTGATTTGTACGGAAAATACACTCACAAGGACTTTTCTCTCCTGTATGTCGACCTGTTTTTTCCCGGTTACGAAGGGCTTAATCAGGATTTCTTCAACTTTAACAATACAACTACCGGGCACAGTGCAGAATTGGGACTGAGCTTTAACGGAAATGAAAACATTCCATTTTCGGTATATGGAGGTATTATTCTTTACGGAGTAGCTGTTGATCCTGATCCCAATGATTCAACCAGGGTAAATCACTCACCATACATCGAAGTAAAATATCTCGGAAAAGCTAAGGATTATTCCTATAATGTATTTGTTGGTCTGACTCCATTTCAGAGTACTCTTTATGATACAGATGGTTTCGGCATTATCAACCTCGGCGTAGGTGCCCAGAAAACTGTAAAGGTAACTGAGAATTTCTCCGTGCCCATGAAACTAACCATTGCAACAAATCCTGTGATTGGGAAAATATATGTGAATTTTATTATTTCGCTGTGACAGTTATTGGAAATAGAATAAAATTAAAAACAGTGGTTCTTATGAATAAGAATATTGCATTTTTAATTACGGCTTTACTCTTTTCAGCCTGTAATAATTCCCCGAAATTTGACCTGGCCAAAGAGCATAAAGCTCTTCAGGATAAAGCAACCGGAATAAACAATGATTTCAGGAAAATCAGAATGGAAGTTGATACGCTGGCCTCGGATATTTCAGAACTTTACAATTTTCAGGACAAAATTATTCCGGGAATTAATAAAGGCAAATATATGTTTGCCAGCAACGGGACATTCATAAAACCGGTTAACGACAGTGGATCTGCAATCTTTGTTTCGGGTTATTATCCTATTAACGAAGATGTTAAAAAGGTCGTATACTTTACAGAGCCAATTGACACCAATTTCAGGAAACTTGTTGACAAATACCCTGAAATTGTGCAGGTTTATTATAATGATAAATCAGCATTAAACCGGATATACCCGTTTTTTGATGTGCTTTCGCAATATGAAGCCAAAATGGATATTCCAAGTTTTAACTTTTATTATCTGGCCGATTCGAAACATAATCCGGAAAGAAAATCCCTGTGGGTGAACGAGCCTTATGTTGATCCTGCAGGACGCGGCTGGATGGTATCGGCAATAGCTCCTGTTTATTTCAATGGGAGCCTTGCCGGTGTTCCCGGAATAGATGTGACTATTAACCGGATAACCAAGCGTTATATCCTCGACAACCAGGAAAGCATGACATTGATAATTGACAATACCGGGGCTATTGTTGCTGCTCAGGAAAGTGCTATAAATCTGTTATCGTTCCCCCCGCTGTTTGAGCACAAATATGTAGAAACAATAAAACAGGATACTTACAGGAAGGAGACCTATAGTCTGGCTTTGAGCAAAGAAGCGAAGGTGAGGGCTATAGCAACCGATATCTTTGTAAATAAGAAAGACCGGATAGAAGCGGAAATAAATGGCGACGCAATCACTGTTATTGTTGCCTTTATTCCTGAGCTGAGCTGGTATCTTCTTGAGATTTTAAGATGAAGAAAAACTATTATATCCTTGTACTTTTGGTAATGGTCTTCATCGGCCTGGCAATGAGACAATACTATATTCTCAGTACCCGGCAGAGGAAGGAAACCGCTGATTTTATTTATAAACAGATCATTCTGTGCGGGAAAAGTATTGAGGATAATTGTATTGATTTCGAAGAATCAGTTAAATATGAATTCGCCAACCGGGAGCTACTCTACTTTTTTGATGAGGAAACACATAAACCGGGTGATGTGGATAACAATCAATATGTTGAAGGAGAGATTAAAAGAATACGTCGTTTCTATTCACGGTACCAGACCCTGATCAAAAAAATTACAATATATAACGAGTTGTCTTTCAGGAGCTTTGAACGCAATACTGACAATTACTTCACAGTATTGGAACCACAGTCGTTCACCCAAAAAACAAAGCTTTCAGAACAAACACTGCTTCAGGAAATCAATGGGCAGCTGACATATATACAGCCGGTCAGAAATAATGATGGAGATTTGATCGCCAATATAAAATTTGAACTGAATATTCCTGATTTTCTGGCATTTCATTTCGACCGCTTCTATATTGGCAAGAATTCATGGTATTGGGCTATTGATACTAATGGAAAGGTTTTGTTTCAGAAATACAGTGAACAAACCTCACGAGGGGTCTTTGATACTGATGCCGTTGATGAATTCAGGATAAAACTAAAGGAAAACCTTGCGACTTCGCTTCAGCACACGATCCACTATAAAAAGGATTTTAATGCATATTCTGTCTTTTATCCGGTAAATATTCTCGGGAAAAACACGGGTATTGTCTTCTCTGTAAATACCGATTCACTCTGGAGGCGCCAGAATATTTCCAATATAACCATTCTGATTTATTTTTTGGTGGTCATTATAAGTATTATAGTCCTTTTTTCAATAATAATCAGGCAGATGGTTGCCGCACGAAAGCGTCTCGAATCGACTGACTCGATGTTGCGCACGGCAAACCAGGCTTCTGAGGAGTTGCTTACAAACCCCGATTTTGTTAGTTCCATCAGCAACTTCCTTGAAATAACGGCAAGGGCATCAGGATATCACCGGGCCTACCTGGTTGAGAATACTATGCGGGAAAATAAAGAGATCTTTCAGTTAAAATATGAATGGTGCGACCGGTCACTGGTAAAACCCATTGGTGAGGAAATCCCGGAGATACTAACAGGAATGGAAACCAGTGCTTTTAAAGACGTCTTCGCCGAAATCAATGCCGGCAAAATTGTAAAACTAAATTTTCCTGAGGTCTCCAAACTCTATAGCCCGTTAGTCGACAAACTTAACATCAAAGCATTTATTGCACTTTCTTCCTATTCCGATGATAACAGTTTTGGGTTGATAGGTTATGCCGATTGCGTTAAAGTAAGACAATGGCAGGAATATGAGGATACTCTCTTTGAGAATTTTGCAAATGCGGTTGGAGGAGCCCTTTCAATACAAAAGAAAAGAGAAGAGCTGATAATGGCTAAGAACATTGCCGAAAGTGCCAACAGAGTTAAATCGGAATTCATCGCCAATATGAGTCATGAGATCAGGACTCCCATGAATGCAATACTTGGATTCAGTGAAGCCCTGTTCCACAAACTTGAGTCGGAGCAGCACCGGAAAATGCTTAAATCGGTTCTCCGAAGCGGGAACCTGCTTTTATCCCTGTTAAATGACATCCTGGACCTTTCAAAGATAGAAGCAGGGCAGCTGGAAATAAATCCTCATCCCGTAAAACCGGGCAACATCCTTAACGACATTAAGTTGCTTTTCAGGGAAAAGTCCCTGAAAAAAGGAATTGCCCTGGATGTCGTAATTCCTGCCAGATTTCCTGAAATTATGATGCTTGATGAGGTGAGGTTGAAACAAATCCTGTTCAACCTTGTGGGTAACGCAGTCAAATTCACTCTGAGCGGGTTTGTTTCAATAAGGGTTGATTTCATTTTTACGGAAGGCAAGTATAATTCAGGAGAGCTGATACTGGAAGTCGAGGACAGCGGCATTGGAATTCCCGAATCACAGCATGAAATCATTTTCGATACTTTCCGGCAGGTGTCGGGTCAGTCGAACAGGAGCTATGAAGGAACGGGACTCGGACTTTCCATTGCCCGGAAGCTTGTTGAGAGAATGAACGGATCGCTTACCGTCATAAGCACAGAGGGAAAGGGCTCCATCTTTAAAGTAAGAATATCCGGAGTTGAAGTACTGTCACACGACGCCCTGCCGGAGGACCCGGAGGAGGAGCCTCAAGACCTGGTTTTTGAAGCTGCTGAGTTGCTCATTGTTGATGATGTGCTTTCAAACATAGAAACAATTGAAAGCCTGCTTTCAGAATCCGGACTTACAATCTTGACTGCGTCCAGCGGAAAGATTGCCCTTGATATTGTTAAAAACAAGAAGCCTTCCCTTCTTCTTCTTGATTTAAGGATGCCGGATATGGATGGTTATGAGGTTGCCAGAATAATCCGATCCGACCCCTCTTCGGCCATGGTTCCTATTATAGCGTTTACGGCTTCAGTAATTAACATTGATAAGGTTATGGAGACAGGTCTTTTTGATGCATGCCTGATGAAACCGGTCAACAGGACAAATCTTAAAAAACAGTTATCGAAGTTCCTGAAACATTCGGTCAATTATCCTGAAGCACCTGTTGTCACTCCTGTTTATGCCAGAATCATTGAGCTTCCCTCAGAACTCATTGATTCTTTTCATGATTTTAAAAGGAAACTCGAAACTGAAATTATGCCTGCGTATGAGGGGATAAAAGATCAGCTTGTTATCTTCAGGATCGAGTTGTTTGCCGAGGATCTGAAAAAGCTTGCCTTATCATTCAACTTTGAATACCTTAAAGATTATGCTGATAAGCTATTGGCGTTCATTGAAACGTTTGATCTTGATGAATTGAATGAAGCTATAAGACAATTTCCTCAAATCATTGCCGAAATTTTCTTGTTAGCCCCTCAGGAGACCAATCAGGACCAATGACCTGTTTGAAAACATTTCTGTGTTTCAAGGCTAATGGCTCTTTATTGCTATATTTGTTTTTGGGATTGGTAAACAGATAACTAAGAATATTATAAAAAAATCAACAGATGAAAAAAGCTTACTTTACTTTTTTGTTCCTCATTTTGGCCTTAATGCTTTCATCCTGCAAGGAAAAGAAAGAAGGTATGGCGGCTAAGCCAATAGAGGTGCCTGTAGTACAGGTTATACAGCAGGATATTGCTCTTGAGTCGGAATATACCGGGCAAACTTACGGTGAATCTGATGTTGAGATCAGGAACCGTGTTGAAGGTTGGGTATTAAGTATGAACTTCAAGGAAGGAACAATGGTAAAAAAAGGGCAACTTTTGTACACTATTGACCCCTTGCAATATCAGAATCAGGTTGACCAGGCTGCAGCAGCGCTGGCGGAAGCCCAGGCCTCCATGATTAAAGCAAAAAACGATCTTGACCGAATGGTGCCGCTTGCTCAGATAGGCGCGGTAAGCCAGAGGGAACTTGTTGCTGCAAATGCATCTTTTGAAGCAGGAAAGGCGAAGGTGGAATCTACTGAAGCTTCCCTGCGGAACACGAAGATAAAACTGGGATATTGCCACGTGCTCGCGCCCATCAGCGGTATCATTGGCATTTCTTCAGTTAAGGTCGGGGATTATGTCAGCCCGGGTCCGCAAGGTATCCTCAGCACTGTCTCGGGTATTGATATCATCAGGGTCCGGTTTACAATCAGTGAGAAGGAATACCTTCGAATTTCAAGGCTGATGCAGAAGATGAACGTAAAAATTGGAGAAGGAGGAGACAATGTTTCTATGATCCTTTCCGACGGCTCACTTCTCCCGGTTAAGGGGAAAATCAATTTTGCCAACAGTCAGGTGGATCCTTCAACGGGAGCTCTGACACTGGAATCGCAATTCACAAACGCTGACAATTTAATCCTACCCGGACAGTACGTAAAGCTGAAACTTGTAACTGAGTTCAGAAGCAAATCGCTGCTAATACCTCAGAGAGCTGTAATCGAAATGCAGGGTATGTTCCAGGTATTCACTGTTGCTGACAGCAACAGGCTGAGCGTTAAGATTATCAGGTTAGGGCCACAGTACAAAATGAGTTATATTGTGGAGGGGGGGCTCAAAGAGGGTGACAGAATAATCATCGGCGGGTCGCAGATGCTGCGCAGCGGTTCAGTAATCAATCCTGTTACTAAAACCTGGTCACCTGACAGTACCAATATTTCATCCACCTTAAATTAAGCAACAATATCTACTACCATGGGAGAATTTTTTGTCAGACGGCCTATTGTTGCAATGGTTCTGTCTATAATAATAGTAATTGTGGGATTGCTCGCCCTGAAGAGTGTTCCCATAAGCCAGTACCCCGATATAACTCCGCCCACAATTAAGATCAACACGAGTTTTGTTGGGGCAAACGCCGTTAACGTCGAACAGGGCGTTGCCTCTGTTATCGAGCAGAAAATAAACGGTGTTGAGGATATGATATATATGAAGAGTACCAACGCATCCGACGGAAACCTGAGCCTGGATGTCTCATTCAAGGTTGGTACAAACCTCGATAATGCCAACATGCTTACTCAGAACAGAGTAGGGCAGGCAACACCATTTATGCCTCCTTCGGTGAAGCAGTTTGGTATATTGACAAAAAAGTCACTTACCTTTCCCCTGCTCCTGATCTCGATCGTCTCCGAAAATCCCGCGTATAATGACAGGTTCCTTTCCAACTACGCTACCATAAACATGGTGGATGCCATTTCAAGGGTAACCGGGGTAGGTGATGTCAAGATCTTTGGTTCGAGCGATTATGCTATGAGGGTATGGCTTAAGCCCGACATAATGTCGAAACTCGACATTACCGTTGAAGATGTTACGAGAGCTCTTCAGGATCAGAACCAGATCAGCCCGGGCGGTAAATTCGGGGCTGAACCTGCACCTGCCGGAACCGAGTTCACGTACGGGGTTGTTCTTCAGGACAGGCTCGTTCAGGAGGGTGAGTTTGAAGGAATAATTATCAAGAGCAAGGCTGACGGATCAAAAGTCCTTCTGGGAGATATCGCAGAGATTAAGCTCGGTGCCGAGAACTATTTTTCAAGTTCGCGTATGAACGGCAACCCGGCTGCAAGTATTGCTATTTACCAGACACCGGGGACAAATGCCATTGAAGTTGCCGATAATATTAAGAAAAGCCTTGCCGAACTCTCAGAAAGGTTTCCGGAGGATATTAAATACGAGGTTTCGCTCGATACTACTCTCGCAGTTACCGAGGGCATAAACGAAATAGTAAAAACACTTGAAGAAGCCATGTTGCTGGTCATCCTTGTTGTTTTTATCTTTCTTCAGAACTGGAGGGCAACACTTATTCCTCTTATCACTGTACCAGTATCGCTCATTGGAACCTTCATGGTCTTCCCACTTCTTGGCTTCTCAGTAAACGTACTTTCACTTCTCGGACTCGTACTTGCAATCGGTATCGTAGTGGATGATTCAATTGTGGTTGTGGAGGCTGTTATGCATCACATTGAGCGTGGGAAGTCTCCGCGCGAAGCAACTATCCAGGCTATGAAAGAAGTCTCCGGTCCGGTTATTGCTATTGCGCTCATCCTGTGTGCCGTCTTCATTCCGGTTGCAATGGTGCCGGGGATCACGGGCCGATTATATCAGCAATTCGCGATCACTATTGCTGTTTCAGTAGTTTTTTCAGCATTTTCAGCACTATCACTTAGCCCTGCCCTTGCCTCCATCCTTCTAAAGCCTTCGAAGCCAATGAGTGAGCGCAAAGGCTTGCTTAACAAGTTTTTCAATGGTTTTAACAGGATATTCGACAATATAACAGGTAAATATGTTGGTTTAGCAGGATTCCTGTCGCGCAAGGCTATGCGTGTTGTAATTATCCTGGTAATCGTTATAGCATCAGCCGGATTGCTGGGGAAGAATCTTCCGGGTGGGTTTGTTCCTGATGAGGATCAGGGTTATTTCCTGATAAATGTCGCGTTGCCTCCCGCGTCTTCCCTTCAGCGAACTGATGAGGTTATACGACAGGCTGAGGCAATTCTTAAAAAGAATGAATCGCTTCAGTACGTTACTTCGGTTAACGGATTAAGCATGCTTACCGGTGCCTTTCAGTCGAACGTGGGAACCTTCTTTGTTATGGCAAAAGAATGGAAAGACAGGGACAAAACAGTGGAACAGATAATGGCACTACTCAACATGCAATTTGCCAAAGAGATAACCAGCGGAACAGTGATGGCTTTCGGCCCGCCTGCAATCCCTGGACTGGGAACAGGTGCCGGCTTCACAATGATGATCCAGGACAAGGCAGGGAATACGCCTGAATATCTTCAGGATCAAACAAATGCATTTATTGCCGCTGCCAGGAAGCGGCCCGAGATTGCACGTGTTAATACTACATTTAATGCATCATCGCCGCAGATACGACTCGAAGTTGACAGGCAGAAAGCTATGAAACTGGGGGTGCCTCTTTCTACTGTGAATACCACCATTGGTGCCTTCCTGGGAGGAGCATATGTAAATGACTTTAACAGATTCGGGAGGCAATATAAGGTTTATGTACAGGCCGATGCTGCATACAGGGTGAAACCTGAAGACCTGAGCATGGCATATGTAAGAAACAATAATGGTCAAATGGTGCCTGTTTCCACTTTGCTTACAACAAGCAAGATCAGCGCCCCGGAATTTACAAACCGGTTTAACCTTTACCGCTCCGCTGAGATCAGCGGCATACCGGCAGTGGGCTATAGTTCTGCCCAGGCGCTGAAAGCCCTTGAGGAAACAGCCAATTCCGTGCTGCCAAAGACAATGGGCTATGCATGGTCGAACATGTCGTTTCAGGAGAAACAGGCGGAAGGTTCTGCCAGTTCTATTTTCCTTATGGCTTTGATTTTTGTATTCCTGATTCTGGCTGCACAGTATGAAAGCTGGAAACTTCCATTCAGCGTATTGCTGGGAACACCGTTTTCAGTATTCGGAGCCTTCCTTGGCCTCTCTCTGGCACGGATAACCGATGCCGGATACCTGAATAACGTTTTTGCGCAGATCGGGCTTGTCCTGCTTATCGGACTGGTTGCAAAAAATGCCATATTGATAGTTGAATTTGCCAAGGCGGAACATGAAAAAGGAGTAGATCTTACACAGGCTGCCATGGCGGCAGCCAGACTTCGTTTCAGGCCGATACTTATGACAGCCTTTGCATTCATACTTGGTGTAACTCCTCTTCTTACTGCTTCCGGTGCCGGAGCTGAGGGAAGGAAAGTTATGGGTATGGCAGTTTTCAGCGGCATGCTTGTTGCAACTATTCTCGGAGTGCTTATAGTTCCGGCCTTGTACATTTTCATTGAAAAAGCAGGGAAAAAGAAACCTGTACCAGTAATCGAAACAAAATCAGAGGGAGAATGATATGAAGAAATTGATTTATATCCAGATAATAATTGCATTGCTGCTTTCTTCCTGTCTGGTAGGCAAGCGTTACATCAGGCCGGAGATGAATGTTCCGGGAAAGTACATAGGCAGCGAGAGCACCGAAGCTAAAGTCACAGCTGCTCCCGGTGAGACTACAGTAAACCTCCAATGGTTTGAGCTGTTCGGCGATACCGTTTTAAACAGAATTATAAAACAAGCGCTTAATGTAAACACCAACCTGCAGAATACTGTCCTGAGGGTACAACAGTCGCGTTCAACTTTTATGAATTCGAAGGCTGACCTCTGGCCATCGGTTGGTTATTCCGCAACAGCCGCACTTAAGGATCCCGCATCGGATAACTTCAACATCATGGGCACGGCATCGTGGGAAATTGATTTCTGGGGAAAACTTCGTCATGCAAAACGTGCATCTTTCGCGGAGATGATTGCCAGCGAAGAAGGCCTAAAGACTGTCAGGACAACTCTCGTAAGTGATGTTGCCAACATGTACTTTCAGATTCGCGATCTTGATAACCGTATTGAGGTGTCGAAGCAGACACTTGCCAGCCGAACTTCCTATTACACCATGGTAAATGAGCGTTTCATTAAGGGGGAATCGGCAGAGCTGGATAAATTACAGGCGGAACAACAGCTGGCTGTTGCCGAAGCCTCGCTCTCAAGCCTGAACCGTGAATTAAGCGTCGCGGAAAGAAGCATGAATATTCTTCTTGCCCAGAATCCGCAGCCCGTTCCAAGGGGATTTCAGAATGCAGACCAGGTTATTTTACCTGCGATACCGGAAGGTCTTCCTTCAACCCTTCTTGAACAAAGACCCGATGTTAAGGCAGCTGAGAATATTCTCATTGCCGAGACTGAAAGGATCGGGGTTACTCAGGCAATGCGACTTCCGGGTTTCAGCCTGACAGGGCTCTTCGGTGTAGCAAGTCTTGATCTGAATAAATTAATCTCATCCGATGCTTATTCGAGTAGTTTGTCAGGGATGATCACGGGGCCGATTTTTGAATTCGGTAAAAACAAACGACGGGTTGACATTCAGCGCGCAGAGGCAGAGATAGCTCTTAACAGTTTCCTGAACACTTACCGAACCGCTCTTGGAGATGTGGAAAACTCACTTGTTGCCATTAAGTCGCTTAAAGTTGAACTTGCAGCCCGTCAGCGGCAGGTAGTGGCGGCCAGAAAGTCTCTGATGCTTACGAAGGCAAAATATGATAATGGTTACTCTAACTACCTCGAAGTGTTGGTAGCAGAAAGCTATGCTTATGATGCAGAAATGCTGCTTTCAGTAACAAGAAGCCAGCAGCTTTCGGCAACGGTATCGCTTTACAGGGCGCTTGGCGGCGGCTGGTAGTTGCAGTATAATTAAAATAATCAGATTGTCAGGATTTTACCTGTTCTCAGCCAGCAGAGTTTCTTTTATCAGGTTGAGTTCAGCTACTTTCTCCTTGCTTATCTTCGGATATTTCAGTCCCAGGCCGTCAAGAGCATTAATAATTGCAGAGGCAATAACTATACGTGCGTAAGGTTTATTATCGGCAGGCACAACATACCATGGCGACTCTTCGGTTGAGGTGTTGCGGATCATCTCGTCATAAGCAGCCATATAGTCTTTCCAGTATGTCCGTTCTTTGGCATCAGCAGAACTGAATTTCCAGTTTTTATCGGGGTTTTCGATACGCTCGATGAAACGCTTCTTCTGTTCATCCTTCGAAACGTTGAGGAAAAATTTTATTACTATGGTTCCGTTGTGATAAAGATATTTTTCAAAATTCCGGATATCCTTGAATCGTTCCTGCCAGATTTTTTTGGTAATGAGTTTCTCGTCCAGTTTCTGCGACCTGAGGATCTCTTCATGAACTCTCACCACCAAAACTTCTTCATAATAGGAACGGTTAAATATGCCTATCCGGCCCCGTTCGGGAAGTTGTTTCATGCAACGCCATAAGTAATCGTGATCGAGTTCTTCAGCGCTGGGCGCTTTGAATGAAGTCACCTGGCAACCCTGAGGATTTACTCCCGACATCACATGTTTGATAGCCCCGTCTTTCCCGGCGGCATCCATTGCCTGGAAAATAAGAAGCAACGACCATTTATCCTGGGCATAAAGGATATCCTGCATCGTTGCCAGGGCATCGATTCCAAGCTGAAGTGTTTGATTTATAGGCTGTTTGTCGTCGGAGTTAAGATCTGTTTTAACTTCAGTGGAAAAATCTTTCAGGCGAAACTTTTCTCCGTTTCCAACGCAATATTGGTTTGAAAAACTCCTTGCCTGTTCAATCAGTTTCTTTTTGCCAGGGGCATTAACATCCGGAAGTTTTGAACCGGTATCCGGCTTCTTCCTGCCGGATAGTTTTTCCTTAACTTTCTTTTCTTTTGCCATACAACAGGTTTTAGTTCGTTAATCCTTAAAGCGATGTAATAATAACAAATTAAAAGGGAATGTCGTTTAGTTAAGCCCGGATAATAAGTTTCTCACTCCCCGATTTTTACCCCCCTGCCCCCCAGGGGGGGTGTTCTTAAATCCCCCCTTGGGGGGTTGGGGGGTAAAACATAAGGAGGTAGTGTGGTTTCGGTGGTAAAATACTCCTTCCATGTTTGGTAA